>JAFQHT010000046.1 GCA_017397825.1 Bacillota bacterium
ATCATTGTTGATGTCAATACCGTAAGCTGCAAGAACCTGAGTTGCGTTGAATTCTACGCCGGAACCAGCGTCACCAACAGAAACTTTTTTGCCTTTAAGCTGGTCAATGGAAGTGATATCTTTTTTAGCAATAACCTGGATTGTTTCAGGGTAGCATGACATTACAGCTGAAAAATCAGTGTAAGCTGCTGCACCGGAAGCTGCCCAGAGGTCAGTGCCAGTATATGCATAGGACATTACATCGTTCTGGATGATTGCGATATCAGCCTCACCAGCCTGAAGAAGCTGTACATTGGCCATTGAAGCACCTGTTGATTCAACAGTAACTTCTACAACATCGGAAATCTGCTGAGCGATGATGCCGGAGTAACCGTAATATGTACCGCCTGTACCGCCTGTAGCCATGGAAAGAGAAGAATCTCCGCCGCCACAGCCTGTGAGAGCTAATGTGAAAATCATCACGAGAACTAATAATACGCTTAATTTCTTTTTCATTTTTGTTCCTCCTTGGTATAATGCAAATTTTAAAAATGTTTTTAAAATGTTTTTATAACATGGATATACAATAACATAAATGTAAGAATAATGCAATACGATTTAACGCGTTAAATTGGTTTTTTTGAGATACAATTGAAAAAATATGCAAAATCTTTATTTAATATAAACAAAAAGGCCTTCAGAAATTCTGAAAGCCAGTATTTTATGCATTTGGTATACTTTTCTATTATCTCCGTGGCTGTGGACGTGGTGGTCTGTTAGGTCTGCAAGGGTCACATGAATCACAAGGATCACAAGGATCACAGTGATGGTGATGTTCAGGTATGCAAGGGTCGCATACATCATGACAGACATCATCCTGATCACCGGCAATCGTACCACAGTTTTCCAGCGTATCAGATGGTTTGATCTGGTTAGGAAACAGTGGTGGGAAGGTTGTGCACACAGCATTCTGCTGGGCCGATACCTGAACAAATCCTGTAGAAAGCACGCAGATCTGAACAGGAACTACGATTTTCTTTTCGCAGGTAACACAGATTGCAATAATAAGGTTTCCGGAAACGCTTCCGTCAGGCCCGATACACAGATCTCTGCCGTAATTGTTTGTTGCCAGTCTTGCTTCGCATGCTGAATTACAGAATTCGGTAAATCTTGGCAGGAATGCCGTATCGTTGACTGATGGCATACAGATTTCAAAAAAATTGGTAAGTACCAGCGGCTGATTTGCGTCTGCAATATTGACATCAGTCCATATGGTAAATACGCTTTCGTTGTTGCAGCTGTCGCAGAGAAGAAGATCAAGTTCAATTATTACATTGCCTGTGATTGATATGTTTTGTGTACCGAAAACCGGTGTTCCCATGCACTGTTCATCACAGGATGATGTATCTGCATAAAGAAGTTTTTCTGAGAACGTTCCGTCTGCGCCTACAACAGTAAGTTCTTCGCCGGAGCTGTTTCTTAAAAATGTTGCTCCTGAAATAGTGGTATTCACATTCAGTTTAAGATTTGTTGGGTCTTCTACATTGTCAGGATTGAATCTCCGCCTGCATCTTATATCTATAACCCGTTTAACCCGGTGTCCCTGAGGAATGCAAGGAGTGAAGCACTGGTTCTGAACTGTTTTCATGCCCTGAAGGTTAAAAAGTACGGCATCGTATACTTTCTGTACATAAATAGGTTCGGTTACAACGCTTGACAAATCTCCGTTGAATTCACAGAGAACATTGGAGTTGCAGCAATTTTGCCAGAGGTCCGGGGATACTCTTCCGCCAAAGCAGCTCATAAAAATTACCTCCTTAATAGTCCAATATCTTTCTCTGATACTATATGCAAAATTGTAATTTTGTGTTACAATACTCTATTATGTTTAAAGTAAATACAGAGAGGAATCAAATATTATGGGGAATATTAATATAAGAAAGTTAGACTGCGGCGTGCGCGTTATCATGGAAAAAATTGACCATGTAAAGTCTGCAGCTTTCGGTGTGTGGGTAAAGGCCGGAGCGATTTATGAAACACCGGAAAATGCAGGTGTATCACACTTTATTGAACATATGATGTTCAAGGGTACAGAAAAAAGAAATGCGCGACAGATTGCAGAAGATATAGACAGAATCGGCGGACAGATCAATGCTTTTACGGGAAAAGAAGCAACTTGCTATTATGTAAAAACCATCGGTACCAACCTTGAAAAGGGAGCAGAAGTAATTCTTGATATGCTGAATAAGTCAGTATTTGACAAGCATGAAATGACCAAGGAACGTAAAGTAATATGCGAAGAAATCAAAATGATTGAGGACCAGCCGGATGACCTGGCTCATGATACAGTCACAGAACTTCTTTTCAAAGGAAATCCGCTGGGAAAAAGTATTATCGGTACACCGACATCTCTTGGCAGAATCAGCCGTAAGGTGATGGTGGAATATAAAGAGAGGGAATACACCCGTGACAGTATTGTGGTTTCCGTTGCTGGCAACTTCGATGAAGATGCTTTCTGCGCTTATCTTGAAGATAAGTTTGAGGGACTGGGAATGTCAAAATCTGTCGAAACACCGGAGACAGTACCATATAAACCTGCCTTCAGAACCATTGTCAAAGATATTCAGCAGTCACACATCTGCCTTGCCACAAAAGGGCTCGCACTGGATGATGAAAGATATTATTCCATGGCGCTTCTTAACAACATAATGGGTGGCAGCATGAGTTCAAGACTTTTCCAGAACATCAGAGAAGAAAAGGGCCTGGCATACAGTGTATTCTCAATGGCAAGTTCTTTCAGCACAGACGGTTATTTCAATATTTATGCAGGCGTAAGCCACGATAAGATTAAGGATGCCATGGGCGGAATCCTTGAAGAACTGGACATTCTGGACCGTGAAGGCGTAAGCGAAGATGAACTGAGCATGGCCAAGGAGCAGATGAAATCCAATTACATATTCGGACAGGAAAACGTTGCAAGCCGTATGTTTGCCAACGGTAAGAATCTGGCGCTTCTAGACCGTATTTTCACACCGGAGGAAGTTATCGAAAGTATTGACAGCGTAACTATGGCGGATATTGACAATATCAAAAAACTTATCTGCGATCCGGCTGTTTACACTGGGGTTGCAGTTACAGACAAAAGAGTTGACATGAAAAAATTTTGGAGATAGGTGTACTTTCAATTGGACACCAATGGGGATATAATTATGAAAACAGAAAAAATATTAAAAATAAAAATCGTCAGCAAAGGCGGACAGATGCCTGAATATGCAACAGCGGGTTCAGCAGGAGCTGATCTCCGTGCATACCTTGAAGAGCCTGTGACATTGATGCCAGGCGAAAGAAGACTTGTACCTACAGGACTGTTTGTGGAACTGCCGCCGGGAGTTGAAGCTCAGATAAGAGCCCGCTCCGGACTTGCAATCAAACATGGCATCGGACTTGTAAATGGTATAGGTACTGTGGACAGCGATTATCGCGGTGAGTGGAACGTTCCGATGATCAACTGGGGGCAGGAGCCGTTTAATATTAATAACGGTGACAGGATTGCACAGGTGGTTTTTGCCAGTGTAGTGCAGGCTGAGTTTGAAGCAGCTGACGAAGTCAACGAAACAGAACGCGGATCCGGTGGTTTCGGGAGCACCGGGGTAAAATAAAACCTCAAAGGGGTAGAGGAGGTAATTATGTTATTAAGAGAAAATTTAGAACAGCGGGAATTTGAAATATTATCTGAAAAGGCTGCCAAGAGCGCTCTCAGCCGGGGCCGTGCCCATGAAGAAGAAAAGTGCGACATACGTACTGATTTTCAGCGTGACCGTGACAGAATCATTCATTCCAAAGCATTCAGAAGACTTATGCACAAGACTCAGGTTTTTCTGGCACCGGAAGGTGACCATTTCAGAACACGACTGACTCACACAATTGAAGTTTCGCAGATTGCACGTACAATTGCACGTGCGCTTAATCTGAATGAGGATCTGGTGGAAGCAATATCACTTGGACATGACCTGGGCCATACCCCTTTCGGCCACAACGGCGAGGATGTGCTTGATAAAATTCATCCCGGCGGATTTCAGCATAATGTACAGAGCCTGAGAGTGGCTGATGTGCTGGAATCTACTGCTTCAAGAAAGGGCATGAATCTTACAGCAGAAGTACGCGATGGAATTGTAAATCATACGGGGGCGGGCAAGCCTTTTACACTGGAAGGACAGATTGTAAAAATCAGTGACCGTATTGCCTACATAAATCACGATATTGATGACGCACTGCGCAGCGGAGTTATATCCATTGAAGATATTCCGGCAGGTTCACTTGAACTGTTCGGCAGAAGTCACAGAGAACGTATTGATAATATGGTAAGTGACGTTATCAGAAACAGTGAAGGGCGGGATGAAATTCTTCAGAGCCCTGATTTTAAGAGTGAGCTTGATGAGCTTCGCAGATTCATGTTTGCCAATGTTTATAAGAGCAATATGGTAAAAAAAGAAGAGGATCTGAATAAGGTGGATGTAGTTGTCAGCTCGCTGTATAATTATTTCCTGGAAAATACCCATAAACTGCCGGAAGACCTTCGCTTTATTGCAGAGACTGACGGAAAAGAAGAAGCGGTTAAGGATTATGTAGCAGGCATGACAGACAGGTTTGCACTGAGTACATATACTGATTTATTTGTTCCGAAGGGCTGGAAATAAAAAGTAAAAAATTCACAGAAAAATTTAAAATAAAAAAAGGAAAAGACCCATTTTTGTCGTATATAAACATATAAAGTGTTTTTAGGAGAGAAAAATGGGTTTTAATTCGGGTGGGGCTACAATTGAAGATTTAAAAAGCCAGATTAACATCGTTGATGTTATAGGGCGAGTGGTTCCGCTGAAAAGAGCCGGGGCCAATTATAAAGGTGTTTGTCCTTTCCATAACGAAAAAACACCATCTTTTGTTGTCTCAGAGCAGAAGCAGATTTTTACATGTTTCGGCTGCGGTGCGACGGGAGATGTAATTGAGTTCACAAAACGTTATTACAACCTTGATTTTGGTGAAGCAGTTGAAAAACTGGCCAAAGAGCACGGTATAGAGCTGAAGATTGCCGGAAGCGGCGGCAATCAGGAACGTGAAAAATATTATGAAGTGAACAAAGAAGCGGCACGTTTTTTTTACAGAGCGTTTACTGAAGGAAAGAATGCCGGTTACACATATATGAAAAAACGCGGCATTGAAGATGCTATACTGAAAAAGTTCGGTATCGGTTATGCTGACGAAAGCTGGGACAGCCTTTATCAGTATTTCAGAGCGAAAGGCGTCGAAGAAAAAATTCTTCTTGAACTCGGTTTGATTTCTGAGAAAAACGGGAAATATTACGATAAGTTCAGAAACAGAGTTATTTTCCCGATTATCAATACAAGCGGCAAAGTTATCGGTTTCGGTGGGCGTGCCATCGGCGATGCAATGCCTAAATACCTTAACTCACCGGAAAATAAAATTTTCCAGAAAAAAAATAATATTTACGCACTTAACACCACCAAGCAGGATGTGGGCAAGGAAGGCTATGCAATTCTCGTAGAAGGTTACATGGACGTTATTTCCCTGTATCAGGGAGGAGTACGTAATGTTGGTGCTTCGCTCGGAACTGCACTTACCGAAAATCAGGCCAAGCTTCTCAAGCGATATACACGTAATGTGATTCTTTCCTACGATGCTGATGCGGCAGGACAGGCTGCAGCGGTGAGAGGACTGGAGGTGCTCAGTGCGGAAGATATCAAAGTCAAAGTTCTTCATGTTACAGACGGTAAAGACCCTGACGAATATATAAAAAAGAACGGCAAAGAAGCTTTTCTTAAACTGGTCAGCGGCGCACTGCCGATGATTGATTACAAGTTAAATGCAGCAAAGAGGGAACTGGACCTTTCAACAGAGGACGGAAAAATTGATTACATAAAAAAAGCCTCGGAGATTTTAAGGAAAGTAAGCCCTGCCAGCGCTGATATTTATATAAAAAAATTGTCTCATGACCTGAAAATTGCAGAAGGTGCAATAAGAATGGAAATTCTAGGCAATAATAATAATGTGGCAGAGACAATACATGTAAGGAAAAATAATGCAGAAACTGAAAGCGTGCAGTACATAAATAATCTGGAAGCAACTTTGCTTAAGGTACTGCTTGTTAATCCTTACTTTTCTGAAAAAATGCTGGAATATCAGGAGGTATTTGAAAGTGATTCCGGCAGAAAAGTTCTCAATCTGATGTTTGAAAAATATGGCCTTTCGGGCACATTTGAACTTTCAGATATAATGGACAATCTTGAACCTGAAGAAAGTAAGCTTCTTACAGAAACGCTTGATGGTATTATCGTAGCGGGTAATGAAGAACAGGTTTTTGATGAATGTATAAAAAAATGGAAACTTAATCAGGCTGTAAAAAAAGAGCAGGAGCTTATAAACAGATTATCTCTTGCCGATGAAGAAACAAGCAGCGAAGCAATAAAACAACTTACCGGCGAACTTATGCAAGTTCAGAAGGAAATTAACTCTTTTGGGGGACGAAAATAATGACAGAAGATAACAAAAAAACAAACAATGTAAATGCTGAAAATACAGATGCGGTAATGTCACCTGCCGAAAAAAAGCAGGAACTTCTGAATATTCTGTTTGATAAAGCGAAGGCAGGAAAAAATAAGCTCACATATTCTGCAATTGCTGATGTGCTTGATGCGACAGATCTGGATAAGAATCAGATGGATGACATATATGACGCCCTGATTTCCAAAGATATTGAAATTATTTCCGAAAATGAACCGGATGATTTTGATGTGCTTATGAATGAAGATGTGGATCTGACTGATGACCCTGATTTAATCATGGATGAGTCTGCAGATATTGATCTTGAAGCATCAATTCCTAAGGGAATAGCAGTTGATGACCCTGTAAGAATGTATCTTAAGGAAATCGGTAAAGTTCCGCTTCTTTCTGCAGATGAAGAAATCGAACTGGCAAAGAGAATGGAAAAAGGCGATGAAGCTG
>JAFQHT010000047.1 GCA_017397825.1 Bacillota bacterium
ATGCAGCTCATCTGCGAAGCTTACCAGCTGATGAAAGACGGCCTGGGCATGAGCGCAGAAGAAATGCATGAAGTGTTCGCTGAGTGGAACAAGACTGAACTTGACAGCTACCTCATCGAAATCACCCGCGATATCTTAGGATACAAGGATGAAAACGGTGAAACAGTTGTAAACTATATTTTAGACACTGCAGGTCAGAAGGGTACAGGCAAGTGGACAGCAATCTCCGCACTGGATGAAGGCGTTCCTCTTACACTCATCGGCGAAGCGGTATTCTCAAGATGCCTTTCCGCAATGAAGGCAGAAAGAGTTACTGCATCCAAGTTATTCCCTAAGGAAGTTCCTGCTTTCGAAGGAGACGAAGAAGCAAAGAAGGCTTTCATCGAAGCAATCAGAAAGGCCCTCTACGCAAGCAAGATTATTTCCTATGCGCAGGGCTACACTCTTATGAGAACTGCAGCAAAGACAAACAACTGGAACCTTAACTACGGCGGTATCGCTCTCATGTGGAGAGGCGGCTGCATCATCAGAAGCGTTTTCCTCGGTAAAATCAAGGAAGCTTATGACAAGAACCCTGCACTGGAAAATCTTCTTCTTGATGATTACTTTGCAGAAACAATCAAGGGTCTGGTTCCTGCATGGAGAGAAGTTGTGGCATACGCTGTAAAGGCGACAGTTCCAATGCCTGCATTCTCATCCGCTCTTAACTACTTTGACGGATACACAACCGAAAGCCTGCCTGCAAACCTGCTTCAGGCACAGCGCGACTACTTCGGTGCACATACATACGAAAGAATCGATCAGCCTCGCGGCCAGTTCTTCCACACTAACTGGACAGGCCACGGCGGCGACACATCAGCAGGAGTTTATAATGCATAAACCTATCGGAATAATTGCCCTGGACCTGGACGGAACTCTGCTCAATTCTGAAAAAGAACTGAGCCCGGGAAATCTGGCAGCCCTTCAGCGGGCCGCAGATGCAGGCTGGGAAATTGTACCTACAACAGGACGTTTTTATGGCGGCATGCCGGAGGTAATCCGGCAGCTGCCTTTTGTCCATTATGCCATAACCATCAACGGAGCCTGTGTGGAGGATCTGGCAGATGGCCGGGTGCTTTACTCAGCGGAAATTCCCAAGGACCAGGCCATCAGGATTATGGAGTATATGGATACTTTACCAGTGATTTACGACTGCTACATGAGCAGTGCGGCATGGATGACCGAGGCGCTGAAAGCGAAGGTAGACGAAGTGGTGGAAGACCCGCGCATCCGCAAAATGTTTTATGAGCTGCGCCAGCCGGTGCCCGAACTGAAAGCCTTCATTGCTGAGGGTGGTCAGGACGTGCAGAAAACACAGTTCTTTGCAACTGATATGACGTTGCGAGCGCGCCTTCTTGAGGAAATGCCGAAGATGTTTGAAAACATCGTGGCAACCAGCTCATCACCGCAGAACGTTGAAATCAATAATATTCATGCCAATAAAGGCGAAGCTCTGCTGGCCCTGGCAGATGCCATCGGAGTGTCCCGCGAAAAGGTCCTTGCCTTCGGTGACGGACTTAACGATGTGACCATGATCAAGGCAGCAGGAGTGGGTATTGCCATGGAAAACGCGGAGGCGGTTGTAAAAGAGGCTGCAGACTGGGTCACAAAGAGCTGCGACGAAGATGGAGTGGCGGCTGGAATTGAGAAATACTGCCTGAAATTATTTGCACTTTGATAATTGACAAAGTGCAGAATTTGCACTAAAATAATTATAAAAGTGCATAAAATGCACCATAATATATATGGAGGTGCAAAAATGAACGAATTAAAAAAACTCAGAAATGAAAAAAAACTGACCCAGCAGCAGGTTGCTAATCTGGTCGGAGTTTCTTTACGGTCATATAAATCATATGAAAATGATTTGGAGAAGGTTGGTACCATAAAGTACAATTATATTCTGGAACAGTTGTCCAAGATAAACATCATTGACGAAGATCATGGAATTCTGGAACTGGATGACATTGTGGCAAAATGTAAAACAGTATTTGAAAAAAATGATGTGAATTTCTGCTATCTTTTTGGGTCATATGCGAAAGGAAAAGCAACACCTCAGAGTGATGTGGATTTGCTAGTATCAACAAGTCTTAGCGGATTGAAATATTATGGTTTCGTAGAAGAACTTAGAGAGACACTGCATAAACGTGTAGATGTCCTGAACATCAATCAGCTTAAGGACAATCTGGAATTAACAGAAGAAATATTAGGGGATGGGGTAAAAATTTATGGATAATGTGAAGACGGATAGCTATTATATCCGCAAAATGATAGAAAATCTTGAGTTTGTGACAGACCAGATGAAAGATGTGGATATTGACGGATTGAATGAAAATGCAATTCTACTGGATTCAATGCTGTTCAGAATGATTCAGATATCTGAAAATGCAAAAAGGCTGACGGATGAATACAAAGAACGTCACAGTAATATTCCATGGGGTGCAGTATACGGCCTGAGAAACCGTATTGTGCATGATTATGGTAATGTGGATCTTAATGTTGTTTATGAGACATTGAAAAACGATGTACCGGACCTGCTGGAAATGTTGCTGAAAGAATAAATAGATCGGAGGAAAAAATCATGGAATTATGTTATAAACCGGATTTAAACGGAAAAGTTGCTGTTATCACCGGCGGTGCAGGCGTGCTTTGCCGTGAGTTTGCAAAGGCTCTGGCACTTTGCGGAGCAAGAGTTGCAATTCTTAACCGTACTGTTTCCAAGGCAGAAGCAGTTGCTGAAGAAATCAAGGCAATGGGCGGAGATGCAATCGCTGTGCAGGTTGACGTAACAAACAAGCAGAGCGTGGAAGCTGCACATCAGGAAGTACTTGCAAAGTACGGCAAGTGCGACATCCTCATCAATGGTGCAGGCGGCAACAATGCAAGAGCAAACACTGACAAGGAATATTTTGAACTGGGCGACATGGACGCTGATACCAAGACTTTCTTCGACCTTGAGGACGAAGATCTGGAATTCGTGTTCAACCTGAACTTTATCGGAACTCTGCTTCCTACACAGGCTTTTGCCAAGGACATGATCGGCTGCGAAGGCTGCAACATCATCAACGTAAGCTCCATGAACGCTTTTACACCGCTTACAAAGATTCCTGCATACTCCGGCGCAAAGGCTGCCATCTCCAACTTCACTCAGTGGCTGGCAGTTCACTTCAGCAAAGTGGGCATCAGAGTAAACGCAATCGCACCAGGATTTTTCTCCACTGAACAGAATAAGAACCTGCTCTGGAATCCTGACGGCACACCTACAGCACGTACAGGCAAAATCCTTGCAGCAACTCCGATGGGTCGTTTCGGACAGCCTGAAGAACTTCTGGGCGCACTGCTTTTCCTGGCAGACCAGAAGGCAGCAGGTTTCGTTACAGGTATCGTAATCCCTGTAGACGGCGGTTTCAGCGCATACAGCGGAGTTTAGTAAATGGCAGACCCACGGGCTCATAACCCGGGGTACGGAGGTTAGATATGGAAAAGTTTTATTATGCAGACAGCCAGGCGGGCATGAGCGCAGAAGAAACTAAAGAAGCTCTTCTTGCAAGCCTTGAAGGCCGCACCCTTAACAAAGTGCTCATCATTCCGCCTGATTTTACCCGCTTTCATTCCAACGCGGGATATATTACAAACGTTTACTACCATGCTCTCACAGAAAGAGGCTGCCAGGTTGACATCCTGCCTGCCCTCGGTACTCACGTGCCGGTGACAGCGGAAGAAGTCACTGCAATGTTCGGCGACATTCCTTTTGAGAAGTTCATTCCTCACAACTGGAGAGAGGACGTGATGAAGCTGGGCGAAGTGCCTGCGGATTTCATTACAGAAATCACCGAAGGTCTCTGGAAAGACCCTGTTGACGTGGAAATCAACCGCATGGTTATGGACCCGTCCTATGACCTGATTCTTTCCATCGGTCAGGTGGTGCCTCATGAAGTAATCGGTATGGCAAACCAGGCAAAGAACCTTTTCGTAGGTGTGGGCGGCAGCGACATGATCAACAAGAGCCACATGATCGGTGCAGTTTACGGCATGGAACGCATGATGGGCAAAGACCACACTCCGGTGCGTAAGATCTTTGACTACGGAATGGAGCACTATCTGAATGAAAGACCGATCGTTTTCGTGCTGACAGTGTGCACCGCGCCTGGAGGAGTTATCCACCAGCACGGACTATTTATAGGAGATACAAGAAAAGCTCTGGAAGCCGCAATCGAGCTGGCTCAGGAAAAGAACATCGACTTCGTGGAAACAGGCATAAGAAAGTGCGTTGTTTACCTCGACCCGTCTGAATTCAAGAGCACATGGCTTGGCAACAAGTCAGTTTACAGAACACGTATGGCCATTGCTGACGGAGGCGAGCTGCTGGTACTGGCGCCGGGAATTGAACGTTTTGGCGAAGACCTGCAGGTGGACAAACTTATCCGCAAGTATGGTTACAAGGGCAGACTGAATACCCTTGAACAGTTTGAAAAGCCTGAAAA
>JAFQHT010000048.1 GCA_017397825.1 Bacillota bacterium
AGTCAAGAACCTGTGTCTGGAGATCGATACCAGGAGCGATTTCTACTAATGTTAATCCTTCAGGACGCATTTCGAATACTGCTCTTTCTGTTACGTATAAGATCTTCTGTCCATTCTTAACAGCTGTTGCGCCAGAGAATGTTTTCTGTTCTACGTTCTTGATAAGTTTTTTAACTTTACCTTCCTGAACGATTTCTAATTTACCATCTGCAGCTTTAACTTTAAGGCCACCAGCTGTGAAAGTACCTGTGAATACTACTACGTTTGTATTCTGAGTAATGTTGATGAATCCACCGCAGCCTGCGATCTTAGGTCCGAATTTGGATACGTTTACGTTACCGCCTTCGTCTAATTCAGCCATACCAAGAACTGTAAGGTCAAGACCACCACAGTCATAGAAGTCGAACTGCTGAGGAGCTTCGATGATTACGTCAGCGTTGATAGCACAACCGAATTTAAGACCTGAGCAAGGAGCTCCGCCGATAGGGCCAGATTCTACTGACATTGTTAATTCGCTTGCAAGACCTTCTTCAGCTGCGATTGAACCGATATCTGAAGGTACGCCGATACCAAGGTTAACAACTGCCTGAGGAACTAATTCAAGAGCGCCACGACGAGCAAGAACTTTTCTTTCTGTTAAAGGCATAGGTTCAACAGCATTTAAGGGAACTCTTACTTCACCGCATAATGATCCATCGTAAGGTGCATAGAATGACTGTTCGTGGAATTTAGCGGGATCAGAACATACTACGATGTAGTCAACTACTGTTCCGGGAACTCTAACATCTTTAGGATTTAATGTGCCAGCACTTACTACTCTTTCTACCTGAGCGATTACGATACCGCCTGATGCTTTAGCTGCAAGAGAGATTGCATAGTCTTCAAGGATACATGCTTCTTTTTCAAGAGTGATGTTACCTTTTTCGTCTGCTGTTGTACCACGGATAATGGATACGTCGATGGGGAATGTTTTGTACATTAAGTATTCTTCGCCATCGATTTCGATAACGCTTACGATATCGAATTCACTATCTCTTGCTTTCTGGTTAAGTCTGCCGCCTTCTTCTCTAGGGTCAACATATGTACCTAAACCTACGGGTGTTACGATACAAGGTTTTCTGCCGCCTTTTGCTCTGTATAAGTGTAAAAGAACGCCCTGAGGGAAGTTGAAAGCTTCAAATTTATTAGCTACAGCCATTTTTACTAAGTCAACTGTTAAGCCAATGTGTCCAACGATGATACGTTTTACCATACCTTCATGAGCAAAACGGTTACATCCGATATATGTAGCAGAGTCAGAAACTGATGCACCCCATGTAAGTGTTAAATCTTTGGGAGCTCCTGTTTCTAAGAAACGTTTTTCAATGTTATAGAAAATTTCATCTGCACAACCCATGCCGATAAATCCACATGTGCTGATTGTATCTCCGTCTTTAACTAACTGAGCAGCCTGCTCGCCTGTGATAAATTTAGGAATTGCCATCTTTTAAATTCCTCCTTCAATTGGATTTATGACTACATTTTAATGCTAACTTCAAATAGACGTTTTTTGATAAAACGCCTCTACATAAAAAGCCGTCGCCGGCACTACGCCAGCGACGGCAAAAAATCATTTACACGACTTTTTTATTATTTAATATCTTATCTGAAAAGTGTGCCGCTTACGATAAGTTTCTGGATTTCGTTTGTTCCTTCGTAGATCTGAGTGATCTTAGCGTCTCTCATCATTCTTTCTACGTGGTATTCTCTCATGTAGCCGTTTCCGCCGAGCATCTGAACTGCTTCAGTAGTAACTTCCATAGCGCAGTTAGTAGCAGTCATCTTAGCCATAGCTGCAGGAACGCTGTAAGGCTTGCCGTTGTCCTTCATCCATGCTGCACGGTATACCATGAGTTCAGCCTGCTGAATCTTAGCCTGTAATTCAGCCATCTTGAATGCAAGGTACTGCTGCTTAGCGATTGGCTTACCGAACTGTTCTCTTTCCATCATGTACTTACGAGCGATTTCCCATGCACCCTTAGCAATACCAAGACCCTGAGCTGCAACACCGATTCTGCCGCCGTCAAGAGCCTTCATAGCAAGTTTGAAGCCTTCGCCTGGCTGAGCGATCATGTTTTCTTCAGGAACTTCTACGTTTTCTAAGTGAAGTTCGGATACCTGTGCACAACGGATACCCATCTTGTTTTCAATCTTGCCAACTGTGAATCCAGGAGTTCCCTTGTCAACTACGAATGCGCACATTCCCTTAGTTCCGAGAGCTGGATCAGTTAAGGAGTAGATGATTGAGAAATCAGCGAGAGGGCCGTTTGTGTTGAAGCACTTAGCACCGTTTATAACCCACTTGTCACCCTTCTTAGTAGCTACTGTAGTCTGGCCAGCAGCGTCAGAACCTGCGGAGTGTTCAGTTAAACCGAAGGAACCGATCTTTTCACCGTAAGTGATAGGTGCAAGGTATTTTTTCTTGATTTCATCTGATGCAGATGAGTTCATGATGCTTCCGCCATAAAGAGAAGTATCTACTGAGAATGCGATACCAAAGGATGCGTCAACCTTGGAAACTTCTTCTACTGCAAGTGCATAGTCCATATAGCTGCCACCTGCTCCGCCGAATTCTTCAGCATAAGGAAGACCATAAGCACCAGTCTTACCAAATTCACGGAAAAGTTCGATAGGGAATTCGGATGCTTCATCTCTTTCAATTACGCCTGGTAATAATTTAGTTTCTGCGAATTCTCTTGCTACAGCCTGAATCTGTAACTGTTCTTTTGTTAATTCAAAATTCATTTATTATGCCTCCTTGACATGTGTTTTTTAGACGCACAACTTTCGTCATGCAATTATTGATTGGTTAAATATTTTCCATGCTAATAATATAATTTAAATTCGTATTTTTGTAAAGGGTTTTCTCATTGGATTTGTTCAATGGTTTCATTGATTTTTTCAAGAACTTTGCCCGCTGCAGGGCCTGCCGCCTGGGAACCATAGCCGCCTTCTTCAATACATACAACAAAAGCATAATCACCGGAAAAACCGCAGAACCAGCTGTTAGGTTTTCTGCCGAGAGCAGTTTCTGCCGTGCCGGATTTTGCATGGAGTTCAAGGCCTTTATAGTTTTCCTCGCCATAGGTTTCAATCACATTATTGCGCATCATATCCTTAATCTGGCGGGCAGTTCCGCCGGAAAGCAGGTCGACTTTTTCCGCACTGGATTCAGAGATTTTTTCATCATATATGAGCCGAGGCTGTGCTGCACTGCCATCACCGGCAATTGCACCCATATACACCATCATGGCAAGTGGATTCACCTGATCCTCGAACTGGCCTATTCCTGCCCAGCCAAGGTTTATATCATAGGTATCAAAATTGAATTTTCCTGCAGCCGTCGTGATTCCGTCCACATTATACTGAGAAGTCAGCCCCAGTTTTTTCACGTATTCTTTCATCACATCGCTGCCCAGTTCAACTGTCAGGCTTGCATAGGCGCAGTTACAAGATTTAGCAAGCGCATCATAAAAATCCAGTTCTCCGTGAACATAAGGGCAGATGATTTTTTCTCCGTCGATTTCATGTTCACCGGTACACCTGAAGGACCACTGATCCATACCTTCCATTTCTTCAATGGCTGCTGCTGTGGTCACCAGTTTGAAAGTTGAACCCGGAGCATAAGTTGCCGAAATAACCTTGTTCATAAAGGTTCCGGTCTTCAGTTTGCTTCCGTCAAGGTCTGCTGCAGGATCTGCCGTCGGTGCACTTACCATACAGACAATATCTCCTGTTTTCCAGTTGTATACACTTATAAATCCGTCTTGTCCCGAAAGAGCCTTATAGGCAGTACGGTTCAGCTCTGCATCAATTGTAAGAGTTACTCTCCGGTTTCTTTTCCACAGAGTGTCGTTGGTGCCGCTGACAATATTGTAGCCTATCATATCTTTTCTGAAAGCATTATTGGCCGCAGTAGGTACATTATTGCCCTTGTCACCCAGCACGTGAAAGTTTGCTTTGCGAAGCTCCGTATCGTCCACATAATGACTTCCATCCTCATCATTGTTCATAAGGCGCAGTCCTGTGCGGTCGTAAATTGCCCCCACTGTAAGCTTACCGTTTTCATAAATGTGCTGGTTGGCATAAAAACTTGCCCAGTCTCCGCCGTCAGTTGCCAGTTTGTAAATGAATACACCAAGTCCTATTACAAGCATCATGGCCAGAGTCAGGCAAAGAAACGCGCGTCCTTCTAATTTTTTCATCGCTTTGCCCCTCCTTTCACCGCCAGGCTGGCCTTTTCCCGTGTGTCAGCCGATTTGAGGAAAGCCAGCAGTGCCCACGAAACCATCATACTGGTTCCGCCGTTGGAAACAAACGGAAACGTCACCCCGGTAAAAGGCATCAGGTCCAGGCACCCGAACACATTGAGCATGGTCTGGAATACAAACATTGACATAGCACCGCAGGCCGCAATTGTATAGTATGTGGAACGTCCTGCCATAATCGACTGCACCGCAAACAAAGCCAGCGTAACTATAGAAAGCACTGCAAGTACTGCAATTATCAGCCCCCACTCTTCCACCAGCATGCCGAAAACCATGTCGGTATCGGCAGCAGCTACCTGCTCAAGCCAGCCGTTTCCTGCACCCACACCAGCAAGCCCGCCGCTTGCCGCTGCACTCATAGTTCTGGTCTGCTGATAGCCTGCCGCATTGAGAAGTTCAGGATCCCAGGCATTTCCCCATGTGGCAAACCGCTGCGCCACATAAGGTTTGAACCTTATTACCATAAATCCTGCCGCAGCTGCAGCTCCACCCATGAGAACCAGTTTGGAGAAATCACCGCTTCGCAGGAAAGAAATTATCAGAAATGTCACAAAAAATATAATTGCTGTCCCGAAATCCCCCATTATGCCAAGGCATCCTAGACAGAAAGCCGAAAAAACCATGAAAACCCACAGATTTTTCTTCTGGAAAAGCTCGTCCAGACTGGCCGCACCAATCCAGATAAAAGCAACTTTTACCAACTCCGACGGCTGGAAACTGAAACTTCCGATTTCAATCCAGTTCTTTGCGCCGAAACCTATTGTACCAAATGTCAGGTTGACAACAAGCAATGCCACTGACACCACTAAAAACAACCACCTGAAAGCCTTGGAAACTTCCAGATTTCTCAGCACTACACACATAATAAACATAATTACCACACCGAGGCACACAGCAATAAACTGTTTGAACAGCGACGCTGGTGCAGAACTTGCAATTACCGCCATACTCAGTGTGGACAGGAAAAATGCAATGCACTCCATTTCAAAACCTGTCCTGCCTGCAGCACGGAGAATGCCTGTATACACCCACATGAGCACACAGAGCCCGCCGACTGCAATAACTATCTGATCAAGATGGTCTGCTCCGGTTGAAATCCACAGCTGGAAAATCGTCAGAATCTGAAATAATGTGATTGCAGCAAGAGTCGGACCTGCCGACATTACTTTAGTGTCAGTCCGGCGCATGGCTGTATTATTGTTTTTTTCTTCCACGCTGATTGGCATCAGTGTAAACTCAGTCATTCCGTTTCTGAGCACATCGCCGTATTCCAGTTTTATAGGAGGCCCCATCTGGCCTTCTTTACTTATTTTCATATCTTCCAGATATGTGCCGTTTTTGGAGCCCAGGTCTCTGTAAGTCCACTGTCCTGAAGTGCTGCGCATAAGTATACCGTGATTTCTGGACAAAGTTTTGTCGCTGACCTGGATATCGCAGTTTTTAGCCCTGCCGATTACGTTTTCCCAGTGGGTAATGGGCACGCTCATATCAGTCGCAATATCATAATATCCATCTTCAGATTCTCTGAAAGTTGTTATGTGCATATATGCCCATACTTCTGCAGGGTTTTTTGAGCGCACTAAAGAAAGGATGCACCGCGCAAGTATATACACGGCCAGCACCACAAAAACCCACCGGACTATGCCGGTAAATGCAGCTGCAAAAGTAAATCCTGTCATAAGTATACCCTTTCCTTAACTCCCCTTTTTGAATTAAATGTTATTCGAATTCTTCGTACAACTCGAAGTAAGCTTCCACTTCCATTCTTACATAGGCCTGGTAATCAGCAAATGATGTGATTACTTCTTCAGTGTAAGGGTTTATTGCAAACAGTGCGCCTTCATAATCAGGAACTGCAAAATATTCTGTAAAAATATACTGATAGGCTTCTTTCTGGTCCATTCCGTGAAGATCAATAATAGTATCGTAATCTTCTTCCTCAATATATTCGATTTCAGTCATCAGCTCATCGCAGTCGATGTATCCCAGATATACCGCAATGTCATCAAAAGCGTCTGCGATTTCAGCTTCATCAGTAATAACTTCTTCATATTCGCCCTCTGCTTTTTCAAGACCATAGTCATACTCGAAACCGTAATCATAATCATCTTCATAATCACTGCTGATGTATTCGCTCCATTCTGCTGGTGTCAGCACCATTGCCAGCGCAATAACCAGTGCGGAAACAATGGCGTGAGCAATTAAATATTTCACCTTTAGGCCGGATTTATTAGCTGGCGGAGCATCTTCTTCTGATACATCTGCGGGCTCTGCATCCTTTTCATTTACAAAAAGGAATTTTCTCTTTTCAAAGTAAATTATACTGCAAAGAGGATAAATCAGTCCCAGCAGGGCATAAACTACGCCCAGTATAATTGTGCCGCCGATTCCAAGACCTGCCACAATACCTCCAATGGCAATCACACCAGTACCTGCAGCACTGAAAATGCCAAGGGCCATTGTAAACCACATGTTGACCTTATATGCTTTACGCCTGTATTTACGCAGTCCCAGGAACAAGTAAAGGCACAACGCCCCCAGCGCAATACTCAGCACAGCCAAACCCAGAAAAACAGCAATCATAATGCCGTCTCCCTGACTTTCAATTATGCCCAGTACTACTGAAAGCACACCATAAATCCCATAACAAACTGCCCATATCATGAGCACTACTTTATAAAATGTGAACCATTTCATCGGCATTGCCGGCTGCGGATTATTATCCACGTAAATACGTGCACCCCTTTCTTCCTGAGGCTCTGTCGTCATCATAATTTCATTTTTGTCCATATTTTTATCTCCTTTATTGCATTAAATTTTATCAAAGAAAAGCACTTCTTGCAACAATTTAAAAAATCCATGTCCTGTCAGAAGAACATGGATTTTTTATGTTTAACTTTACAGTTTAACTGCGTCTTTCGAAACTGCGTGCCTCTTTCATATATGCCAGATTCATTACCAGCCACACAACTGAAACTGCAATCACCGGCAGCATGCCAGACTGGAAAAGCATGCCCATGAATGCAAACATGAGCCAGAGAAGAATGCATGCCAGACTTCCGGCTTTGTATGCCTTATATGCCGACTGGTAAATCTGGGACTTTTCCAGCTCGTCGCAGCTTTCTTCCCATTTTTTCTGGAAGTTTATTTCATAAACGCTGCCGTTCTTGGATGGATTGAGTAGCTTCTCCATATCTACAATTATCTGTTGCTGCTTGATTTCGACAAAAATTGACACCATGAATGCAATAATCGTCGCCACTGTAATCGCCAGGCTTTTTATCCACAGATAATCGATCAGAACCGCCATGAAAACTCCGAAAAACATGAACTGAAGAATCTGCATGATGCTCTGAATAAAGAGCCCGTCAGAAAGGTTCTGTTCAATGCATTCCATAGCTTCTTCCTCCGGTTCTCCGTCTTGTGCATCTGCCATGGCAGCACCATAAAGTTTCTTTGCTTTTTTAATGTATGCCCCTGTGAGTGTTACACCCAGCACTGCACATATTATCACTGCCCAAGGTGCAACCTCAAACATAATGCCACGGAAAAATCCTGAAAGCCCCTCTTCCATGCCATTTTCCTGAAGATATATTATTACACCGCCCAGGATTCCTCCTAAAATTCCTCCGCCGATTATCATCGGAATGAAAAATTTAAGTGCTTTTTTATTTTGCTGTCTGTTTTCAATCTGTTTTTCAGCGGTTACTGTTGCTGCATCGTTATACTTCAATTCCTGTTTCATCTCCTGCTTCCTCCTCATAATAAAAAATATCCTCTACCCTTGCGTTGCAGATTTTTGCAATTTTAAGTGCCAGCGTTACTGATGGTGAATAGTCTCCCCGCTCTATCTGGCTGATGGTCTGGCGTGACACCCCTGCCAGTCTGCCCATCTCCGTCTGATTGACACCGATGAGGCTGCGGTACTCTTTAAGTCTGTTGTATAGTGGCATATATTTTCATCCCCTTTTTGGTTTGTATTGTTGCCGTTTTCGACATACTTCGACATGCTTCAATATGTTTTGACAACTTTTCTTGTCAAAGCTATAATAACATTGACAACTATAGTTGTCAACTATTATTTAAAACTTCGTACATATTATTCCTGACTTGTTTTTTCTAATAAGCATCAATACTTGCAAAACATGGATATGTCCATCAAAAAAAGAAGAGATATCCATTTACTGGATATCTCCCTTTTTATATATGTTTACCACTTCTCCCCATTGTCGAAAGTCAGTGCTACGCTTCATTCTTTCTTCTGAATGTAATTGCCGCTCCAATCAGTGAGAGGATTGCTGCAAGTAACCAAACCATCATATTATCTCCTGTCTTTGGAACTTCAGCCAGTGGAACTTCCGGTTCTTCAATTTCCACAGGTTCTTCGAATTCTGGTTCTTCTGCCAGTGGAACTTCCGGTTCTTCGATTACCATAACTTCTTCAGCCACTGGTTCTTCCACTGCAGGTACTACAATTACTGGTGGAATATACGGTGGATAGTAAGGAATAACTGGCAGTTGAGGTGGTTCGTTGCCACCTGCTGGTGGTTCTTCGCCGCCACCTGCCGGTGGTTCGTCACCGCCGCCTGCTGGTGGTTCGTCACCGCCGCCTGCTGGTGGTTCGATGTGTCAGGAGCGTAATGATCTGATCAAATCGCCTGATGCTGTGCAGGGGAACTCCCTTTGCAGTCCAGGCACCC
>JAFQHT010000049.1 GCA_017397825.1 Bacillota bacterium
GTTGCGGAGACAGGACTTGAACCTGCGACCTCCGGGTTATGAGCCCGACGAGCTACCAACTGCTCTACTCCGCGATATCTGTTTTATTATATGAATAAAAAACGGGCTTATGCCCTCAAACTTGCCTTTTTAAAAGATGGTGCCGGAGACCGGGGTCGAACCGGTACGATCGGTAAGGATCGCAGGATTTTAAGTCCTGTGCGTCTGCCAATTCCGCCACTCCGGCAAATCTTTAATGGCTCCGGGGGAGGGGCTCGAACCCTCGACCTTGCGGTTAACAGCCGCCTGCTCCACCATTGAGCTACCCCGGAATAAAGGTTTGCTTATCAGCATTCACTGCCGACAACATTGATAATTATAGACTAAGTGTGACGAAAAGTCAACCCCTATTTTCAAATTTTTTCTAAATTATTTTTGGCCTCCGGACCAGAGGCGTTACCTTAGTATTTTCCCCGGTCCGGATGGTTTTATACATATATTAATTGAGCATTGTTGCAGGCTGAGCTTCCATTTCTTTCATTTCTTCTTTCAGTTTGCGGTCTGCCTCTGCATTGGCTTTTACGATTTCCAGTTTCTTTTCATACTTCTGCTGTTTTTCGCTGTCGCCCAGCTTTTCGTAGAGTCCTGCCAGAGCTTCAATTGCTTCAGCATTGCTTGGTGAAAGTGTGAGAACTTTCTGGTAGCATTCAACTGCCTCTTCATCCTGCTCAAGACACGCATATGCGCTTCCCAGATAGTACCACAGCGGCCACCACTTACCATACTGACCCTCTTTGTAAGGAGTAAGACCTGCTATACCTTCTTCAAATTTGCCGGCAAGTACCAGATTGTAGGCCTTTTCAATTTCCACAGGTTCTTCAAGTTGCTGCAGTCTTTCTGCAATTTCTTTTTTCATTTCTTCATTGTCAGAAAGCTTCATAAACTCATCCCATGTGAGCTTTGCCTTGATGTAAAGGCCCATGTTCAGGTAACCATAGCCCAGGAAATAGTGTGCTTCTGCGTGGGAAGGGTCTTTCATGGTTGCTACTTCGAAGGCTTCCAGTGATTCAGCCTTGAAACGGCCGATAAAATCTTCTTCTTCGCCCAGTTCGTAAGCGTCCTTGCATGCTCTGCCGTAGCAGTAGTAAGCATTCACATTGTCAGGATCGATGAGCATTGCTGCTCTGAACTGAATGCAGGCATAGTCGAAATCGCTCTTGGCTGCTCCGTCCACACCGTCAGCTATAAGTGCTTCTGCAAAGCGTTTGTCAAACATTCTGAGTATGTACGCAACATAATTGTCTTTATACTTGAAAGCCGGGTC
Organism: Bacillota bacterium; assembly: GCA_017397825.1. GTDB lineage: Bacteria > Bacillota > Clostridia > Peptostreptococcales > Anaerovoracaceae > SUG1106. Next base: position 1,304 of record JAFQHT010000049.1, read on the forward strand.
GCATCCGATAACGAAGGCCATACTTTTAGCAATTGAGAGCGTTGTGATTTTGTTAAGTTCATCTTTTCTGAGAGGTACCGGAACATCCGCAAGAATGTCCATAAGTCCCGCTTTTTCAAGGTATCCGTAGGACAGCTCATCAAAAATCATTTCTTTGAGATGTGGCTGCAGATACTGAAATATTCTGTCTTTCTTTTCTGAATTCATATTTCCCAACCTTTTCTTAAAAATCTTTTGTATGTATCAGGATTCATGGCCTGCTGCATGTCAGCATCCAGTGTGGCCAGAGCCTTTATGTCTGCCTGAGGCAGGATTCCCTCAGCCGACAGTTTCCGTGAAAATTTAAATAAAATGCGGTACTGGTCTTCCTTTTTGCGGCTGGCGTGCTGGAAGCCGCTTTCGTAGTAAAACTCCGCCAGATTTTCGAAAAATCCGAAGGCACCTTTACCCAGGGCATCTATAAGATAGTCCAGTGTCTTTTCATAACCGCCACGGTTATAGTAGATATCCACCATATTTTCAATCATTTTAAGGCGGACAAGTTCCTCTGCCTTTATATAATCAGTAGCAATTACCTCATACGGTGCATGGTCACGGTAAACAATGCCATGAGCCTGGAGCTGTCTTGCCAGCGGTGTTCCTGTCAGGACTTTTAAAAATCCCAGCTGGAGAGCATCTGCCTTCAGATCGTAAACTTTGTTGAAAGAACGCCCAAAAAGCTCATATGTCTCATATGGCAGTCCGGCAATCAGGTCCACATGTACATGAATGTTGCCCATCTTTACCAGGCGTTCAGTATTGTAAAGCACCGGGTAAACATTTTCCTTCCGGTTTATGGCCACCAGTGTCTGCGGATTGCAGGACTGGATGCCGATTTCAAAGTCGAACAATCCTCTGCGAGCACCTTTCAGCAGTTCCATGGTTCTGTCGTCCAGCAGGTCTGCACAGATTTCAAAGTGGAAATTGGTCACGCCGTTGTCGTTGTCCATTATGTATTTGAAAATCTCGTAGGCCCTGTTTTTATCGTAATTGAAGGTTCTGTCGATGAACTTCACCTGCATTACTTTTTTGTAAATAAAATAGCCTATTTCGCTCTTTACACGATCCATGTCCAGCGCTCTTACACCCTGCTCAGCAGCACTGAGGCAGTATGCACATCCGAAAGGGCAGCCTCTTGAAGATTCATAGTAAACCACCCTGTCTTCCTCGCAGTCCAATATGGAGTACGGGAACGGTATGAGATTGAAGTCCATGGGCTCAATCTGGCAGTTTACATAGATTTTTCCGCCTTCACAGTAAATAAGTCCGGGAACAGTCTCAAAAGCCCTCACAGGCTCATTTAAGACCTGACAGAACCTGTAGAAAGAGTACTCTCCTTCACCGCAGAGAATATAGTCTGCCCATGGATTTTCACGGGCAAATTCAGGTCCGCAGTAACTGACCTCCGGTCCTCCCACACATATTTTCAGTTCAGGCCGGGCCAGCTTCAGTTCACGCCCCAGAACCTTGATATGCTCCACATTCCAGATGTAGCAAGAAAAGCAAACCATGTCATAGTTTGCTCTTACAAGTTCCGAATAGACGTAATCCGGGTCATTATTAATAGTGTATTCGCGCACTTCAATATCGCTGTATTCCCCTGCCACCACAGTGTAAAGGTATTTCAGCGCCAGATTGGAGTGTACATATTTTGAATTTAACGTAGTCAGTAAAATTTTCATTTTATATTATAACATTCTGAATCTGTCGTCCTTGAGGAGACCTCTGTCTTCCATGCATCTTTTCAGTGCTGCAATCATGGCTTCATTGTCTTCAGGAATATTGCCGCGGAGTGATACGTAGTTGGACGCATGATTACTTCTGAAAACGCAGGACTTGGCTGGTTTTGCATGCTGCAGGAGCAGACATGTTTCCGCAAGAACTTCTTCAGCCTTAAGCATCTTGAATCTTCCTGCCACATATTCATCATAAAGAGGTGCAGGAGGCTGTACCATAAGAGTAAGAAGGCTCACATAAGAAGCGTTCATTTCAGTAATCATCTTGCCGGATTCAATGGCATGTTCTTCCCAGTATTCAGTGCCGCCAAGACCGCTGATGAACGTTACGGAAGTCTTGATGCCTGCTGCTTCCAGTCTCTGTACACCTTTAATAAGGTCTTCTCTTGTTTCTCCCTTGTTCATCATATCAAGAACCTTCTGGCTTCCGGATTCTGCACCCAGATATACCATATCAAGGCCATGTTCCTTCAGCTCACGGAGTTCTTCATCAGTTTTTTTCATAACTGCTGTAGCTCTGCCGTAAGTGGTGATTCTTTCACATTCAGGGAAGTGTTCAGTAATGTAGTCAAGATAAAATAAAAGCTTGCTGTTTTTAAGCGCAAGGGCATCACCGTCACAGAGGAACATTCTGTCCACTCTGCGGTAATGTGCTCTTGCCCAGTCCAGATCTTCGATTACTTCTTTAGGGTCGCGGAGTCTGAACTGCTTGTTTTTATACATTGTGCAGAAAGCACACTTGTTATGTGTGCATCCTACTGTAATCTGCACCAGAAGGCTGTAAGCCTCACTAGGTGGTCTGTAAATATCACCGATATATCTCATATTAAAATCTCCTGTTGATTAGGTATTGAAGATTCGTTACATTCTTTCCGGAGCTTCCATGCCAAGAAGTGCCAGACCGTTTTTGATTGCAGCTTTTGCAGCTATTACCAGAGCAAGTTTTGCAGTCTTTTCTTCTTCGTTGTCAACCAGAATGTGTTCATCGTGGTAGAATCTGTTGAATCCCTGAGCAATGTCAACAAGGTGTCTTGTAACGATTGATGGTTCATATTTGTCTGCAGCTTCGATTACAACCTGAGGGAGTCTGTAGATAAGCTTAGCCAGTGCGAAAGCGCTTTCGCTTGTGATGTATTCAGCCTTGATACCTGCCTGGGCAGCCTTCACTGCTTCTTCGCCTGCGTTTCTGAGAACGCTGGCGCATCTTGCATAAGTGTACTGTACGTAAGGACCTGTTTCGCCGTTGAAATCGAGAACTTTGTTCCAGGAGAATACGTAGTCCTTGATTCTGTTATTGGAAAGCTCATTGAATACTACTGCACCGATACCTACGATTTTAGCTGTTTCATCGATGTTTTCAGTATTTACGCCCTTTTCTCTGATGATTTCCTTAGTCTGTTCAACAGCTCTGTTGAGAACATCTTCGAGGAAAACTACTCTGCCGTGTCTTGTGGACATTGTACCTTCTTCAAGGCTTACAAGACCAAATGGTACGTGGATGATATCTTTGCACCATTCATAGCCCATGAGTTCGATAATCTTCTTGAGCTGCTGGAAGTGGAGATTCTGCTGTGATGCTACTACATAAATGTCCTTTACGAAGTTATAAGTGTCCATTCTGTACTTGGCAGCAGCGATATCTCTTGTGATGTATATGGAAGAACCGTCAGACTTGAGTACTGGTGCGTCAGTAAGGCCGAACTGTGAAAGTTCAACGATTTCAGCACCTAATGAAGGTACAAGCAGGTTCTTGTCACGCATTTCCTGAATTGCTGCAGGCATCTTGTCAGAGTAGAAAGATTCACCTGCGTAGGATTCGAAAGTGATTCCCAGCATATCATATACTCTGTTGAATTCCTTGAGAGATTCGTCTCTGAACCACTGCCAGAGTTCCTTTTCTTCAGGTTCGCCTGCTTCAAGCTTAGCGAAAGTTTCTCTTGCTTCGTCTTCCAGTGCAGGGTTTGTTTCTGCTTCCACATGGAATTTAGTATAGTATTCAAGAAGAGTCTTGATTGGTTCGTTTACAACATCTTCTCTGTTACCCCAGTGTCTGTAGGCAACAATCATCTTACCGAACTGAGTACCGTAGTCACCCAGGTGGTTTACGCCGATTACGTTGTATCCCAGAGCTCTGTAAAGCTTGCAGATTGCGTTACCGATTACTGTTGATCTGATGTGACCGATGTGGAAAGGTTTTGCAATGTTAGGGGATGAGAAGTCAACTACTACGTTGCCGCCGTTACCGATGTTTGTCTTTCCGTAATCTGCGCCTTCAGCAAGAACTGTATCAACTACGTCCTTAACCAGCGCTTCCTTGGAAATGAACATATTAACGTAAGCATTAACCTGTTCAACCTTTTCGAACATCTGGTTTTCAGCGATTTTTTCTGCAATATTCTTAGCGATTAAAGGTGGAGCCTTTCTCATAACTTTCGCCAGCTTAAAGCAAGGGAAAGCATAGTCGCCCATTTTGGAGTCCTGTGGGACTTCAATCATATTCTGAATTTCTGCAAGTTCTAAATCTGTTACTTCTGCTGCGATTAATTCAGCGATTGCTTCTTTAAAATTTACCATTTTATCGTCTCCTTTTCGGTTATAATCTGAATTCCACGTTTTTTAAGCATTTCGGTAAACACGCCGTCACCTTCTGTAAGTGTTCCGGTGAATGTTCCGTCATAAATCTGTCCGCATCCGCAGGACGGGCTTTTTGCCTTGAGAATTGCTCCTTCAAGCTTTTCTCCTGCGTACTCTGCAAGCTGGAGGCATGTATTGAGTGAAGACCGGGCACCATTCATAAATGCATCAGTAACATCTTCGCCCTCTATATTTACAATTCTCTTTCCCTGCCTTTCTGCAGGCGGCCTTGGAGTAGGCAGCTTGCCTGCTCTTTCAGGACAGACCACTACGTGTCTGTGTGTTTCACAAAACTTTATTACTTCTTCATTGCGGTTATTCCCGCCGTTGTATTTACAATCATGTCCAAGTAAACATCCGCTTATAATATACATGCCTTACTCCTTAAACTTGACTATTGTAACGCCGTCTCCGCCTTCATTGTAAGAACCTTTGCGGTATGATGCCACCAGTTTATGCTTTCTGAAAAGCTGCCTGAGGCCGTTCTGGAGAATTCCCGCCCCGCGTCCGTGAATAATGCTCACTTCCTTCAGGCCTGCCATGTAGGCATCATCCAGATACTTTTCAACTTCCATAGTCGCATCATCCAGTGTCTGTCCCACCACATTTATTGAGGTGGAGGCAGTCATGGCCTTTGCTTTGTAAAGGCTGCCGTACTGGCTCTTTGCTGAAGTTTTTTTCTTTTTGGTTCCGTCATTGATCATCATCAGGTCGGTGATATTGACGTTTATCTTCATGATGCCCACTTTTACCATCAGGTCGCCCTTTTCATCAGGGAGAGAAAGGACTTCCCCGTTCTGGTCCAGAGTCAGCAGTTTGACTCTGTCGCCTATCTGAACATCATCTATGCTTACAGGATTTTCGTTGACTTCGCGCCTGATGCCGCCGGAATACCTGTCTTCGCTTTCTTTAAGCTTTTTCTTGCTGCCCTCAAGGCGCTTGGTTCTTTCGCCCAGGCTCTGAACCTTTGCCAGGCTTCTGAGTTCCTTCTGGACCTCGCTGGCAGTCTCCCTGGCTTCTTTGATGAGGGTCCGTGCCTCTTCCTTGGCTTTTTCAAGCACCTCCTTTTCACGCTTTTCAAGAAGTTTTTCCCTGCGCTCCAGGTCTTCCTTCTGCTTCTTCATGGAAATGCTCAGCATGATTGCTTCGTCACGCTCATCCTCGGCGCGCTTCTTGTCAGCCTCGATGGCGCTGATTACATCTTCGAACTCGATATCGCCCTTTTCAAGAAGCTGGTTGGCCCGGTCGATAATCTGGCCCGGCAGACCCAGCTTGCGGGAAATCTCAAAGGCATTGGACTTACCCGGAATCCCTATGGAAAGCCTGTAAGTCGGGCTGAGAGTTTCCACATTGAATTCCATGGAAGCATTTTCGACTCCCGGTGTGGAAAGTGCGTATTTTTTAAGTTCGTTGTAGTGGGTGGTCGCCACTGTGGTCGCCCCCTGAGCTGCCAGAGTCTCAAGGATTGCAATTGCAAGGGCCGCCCCCTCAGTCGGGTCAGTACCCGCACCAAGTTCATCCAGAAGGACCAGTGTGCTTGTGCCGGCTTTTTCAACCAGTTCCACCGTATTTCTCATATGGGACGAGAAGGTACTCAGGCTCTGCTCAATGCTCTGCTCGTCACCTATATCAGCAAAAATGTCCCTGAATATAGGCATTCTGCTGGTTTCAGCCGCCGGTATGTGCAGGCCGCTCTGAGTCATCATGGCCAGCAGGCCCATGGTCTTCAGAGTTACCGTCTTGCCGCCTGTGTTTGGTCCGGTAATTACCAGCGTGCTGTAATTTTTACCTATTGATACATTGATCGGAACAACTTTTTTAGGGTCAATGAGCGGATGGCGGGCCTGTCTCAGGTCCAGATAACCATTCTCATCAATTGCCGGCGCCTCTGCATGCATGCTGCATGAAAGCTTGCCTTTAGCAAAAATTATATCCAGTTCAATGAGTATTTTCTGATTGTTTATGATATCGTGGAAATGCTCTGCCACAGCGCTTGAAAGCTCTGCCAGGATTCTCTCGATTTCGGCTTTTTCTGCCAGTTCCAGTTCCCTCAGCTTATTGTTGAGTTCCACAATTACCTGCGGTTCGATGAAAAGAGTTGCTCCTGTACCTGACTGATCGTGGACAATTCCCGGCACCTTGCTTCTGTGCTCTGCCTTTACCGGTACAACATATCTGCCGTCACGCATGGTGACGATAGCATCCTGCAGGATAGTTCTGTTGGTACTGGAATTAAGGATGTTATTGAGCCTGTTTCTGATGGCATCATTCTGACGTGTAATGTCCCTTCTGATGCTCTTGAGTTCAGGTGATGCACTGTCTGCCATTTCATCCTCTGAAATGATGCATCTGTCGATTCGCTCTGCCAGCCTTGGGAAAGTCACAATTACTTCCGCCATGGCGTTTATAATCGGCAGAGGCGGCAGGTCGCCTTTGAGAAAAGTCACCACGTTGCTTGTAACCCTCAGGTTATAAAGAACCTGGAGAAGCTGGCGCATGGTCAGCGAGCCTCCCTTACGTGCAAAATGGAGTGCAGGTTCAATATCATAAATCTGACCTACAGGTAATGCCCCTTTCCGCACGATAACAGTGACCGCCTCAGAAGTTTCTGCCAGTCCGTCTCTGACAATATTGATATCATCTGACGGAACCAGAGCGCCAAGTCGTTCCTTAGCCATAACTGAGCCGGCCTGGGACTTTAAGAGTTCTATTATTTTGTTGTATTCTAAAACTTTAAGTCCCTTTTTATTCATTAAAAGAATTATCCTTTCATTTTTTCAAGCTGATCCTGAAGTCTGATGTTTTCCATCTGAACATCAAAATATGCACTTTCGAATTCCACGCACTTTTCTTCCAGTTCGCGGCATTTTGCTTCCAGGCTCTTCATATCCTGGTTTGCCTTGTTTGCATCTTCCTTATGCTGTGCAAAGCTCATCTTTGCTTCTTCCCACAGCCTTATGTAATTTTCTGCATCTTTTTCAAGCTGCTCTTTTTCTTCGCGGAGTTTCTTTACCTCTTCTCTGGCTTCAAAAAGTTCATCTGCAATATTTACTGCAGAAAGGGCTGCCAGTGAACCCGGAATGGTCGATGAAAAGAAACGGCTGATTTCTCTCATCTTAGTATCGACATAAGCAGCAATTTCAATGATCGTCTGCTCGTCTCTCTCACCGGAGATTGTATACTCCTGACCGTAGATTTTAACTTTTACTTTGTTGTCTTCCATGTTCAATCTCCTCTCAGATGGTACTGTTCTCTAAGTCCTCGTCGCAGGAAGCAGTATCAACCCGCGGCTCTATTTGCAGAGAGTACGGCAAACTCGCCGTAACACTTGCCTTTGCTCAAACAGTGCCGTACTCTTAGCTGCTCACATTCGCCGCTTAGTTGACTGCTTCGGGCTGCTCCTGCGGAAATCGTTCACAGTACCATCTGAGCGATTTCTGTAAAAAAGCTGACCAAAAGCGAAAACAACATTCACTGTTCAAGCATAATATTTATATAATTCTACTTTATGAACCGGTTTCCGGTGTTTGCGTAAATTACTATCACGATTACTGCGATGAAAAACAGGCCGAGTCCTGCCCACAGAAGCCACATTTTATCAATGACTGCGCTGAGGCATATCGGTATCCAGCACGCCGCCAGAAGGAACATGCTCTTGCCCATAAACCGGCAGAGAGCCTTTTCGTCGGTCTCTGATTTTTCGTAGGCAGATGATGTATTATAGCCTGCTATGAGCCAGGCGCCTTTGCCGGACATAAACACACTGCCAAGAACTATGAACAGCGTCATCATTACAATGTGTATTATGAGAAGCATGCCAGCACCTCCTAACCTTTTATTATCATGCAATATTGGGTAAGCCGTTCAATCCATTGCTCCTGCTGCCTTTCGTATGATTTCAGTTCTATATACTCCGGCATCCATGGACGGCATGAATCCCACTCCTCAATATCCGCTTCAGAAAATTTATCCAAAGGCACTTCCCAGTATTCCACTCTGGTTTCATCTCCGTCATGGCCCAGCCATGTGCTCCAGAGTTCCAGTTCGCTGGCCGGCGGAAGATTTGCTTTTATGTATTCTGCCAGTTCCCGCATTCCCCGCAGACTCAGCTTGTCATAACACAGTTCGTAACCGAATTCTTTTTCCGTGAGTACCTGTTCAATCAGGCTTTCGTGAGCCTTCTGCACCATAAAGTCCGGATCAGGCTCATCGGTCTCTGTAACCATAAACCCGCCTTCTGCTTTAATCCATATTGACTGCGGCCTCTGATAATCTCTCTCCGGCAGCGGAAAATCTGCTGCTATGAACATGTAGTGGCTCATTTTCCCGTCTCCTTTTCGCACTGTTGCGGTCAAAACACTCGAAAAAACCAACTTTTGTCCGCCAAATTGGCTTTTTTGAATATTTTTTGCTTGTTTTCTTTCCCCAATCGGGCATTTACGGACATTCTGCCCTGAAAAAGTCAGTTTTGTCCGCAGAATCTTTCGAAACTGCGGACAAAACATCATATTTTTGCTTAATCTGTCCGTCGGGATACTTAATTACATTTCTCTTAATGTAAGACCAAGTTTTTCCTTTAATGCTTCGAGAACCTTGCCGTGTACAGCCTGAACGTCTTCGTCTGTAAGAGTTCTGTCAGCTGCTCTGTAAGTAAGGGAGAAGGCCATGGACTTCTTGCCTTCTTCAACCTGCTTGCCGCGGTAGATGTCGAAAAGCTTAACGCTTCTGAGAAGTTCAGTAGCTGCTTCAGTGATAACAGCTTCAATCTGGCCTACAGTCATTTCTTCGTCTGCAAGAAGCGCGATATCTCTTACCATTGCAGGGTACTTAGGAAGCTGAGTGTAAACCTTAGTAGTGTTTGCAAGTTCAGTTACGTTTTCGAACATGAGCTCGCAAGTGTAGCAGCGTGTGCCGATGCCGTAAGCATCTGCAACTTCAGGGTGAACTTCACCCATGATGCCAAGTTCAACTTCTTCTTCCATAGGGCCATTTTCAAGCTCAGCCATATGAGTTGCAACGATTCTTGCACATCTGCCTGGGTGATATACACCGTATTCAGTTTCAGGAATGAACTGAATATCTCTGATTCCAAGCTTGTTAAGAAGTTCAACAACTACACCCTTGAGAGTGAAGAAATCTTCTTCCTTGCCGTACATACCGATGCAGAGGTTGTCACTTTCGTATGGAAGAGCCTTTGGATTGAGCACGTTGTCCATGAAAGTATTACCGATTTCAAAAGCTCTCATGCTTTCCAGATTTCTTGAGAAGTTTCTGCCCATTACTTCCAGCATCTGTGGAGTAAGGATAGTTCTCATAACGGATGTATCTTCGCCCAGTGGGTTGAGGATCTTTACGAAAGCTCTTTCCCATGAGTCTTCTGCGATTCTTACCTTGTCGATTTCCTTAGGGCTTACGAAGGAGTAAGTCTGGATTTCGTTTGCACCCATAGCGCACATAGTTTCTCTTGCAAGGTCTTTGATATCTCTTTCGTAAGTCTGGCTTGCTTCGTTGTTGCCCTTAGGAATAGTTACAGGAAGGTTGTCGTAACCATAGAGTCTTGCGATTTCTTCGATTACGTCTTCTTCGATTTCCATGTCCTGTCTTACTGTAGGAGCAGTTACCAGCATTTCATCGCCTTCGCCTTCAACCTTCATTTCAAGGCTTGTCAGATAATCAACCATCTGCTGTCTCGTTAATTCAATGCCGAGGACATTGTTGATTCTGCTTACTCTTGCGCGTACAGTTTTTGCTTCTTCAGGGTTTGGATAAATATCAATGCAGCCGCCAACTACTGTACCTGCACCGATGAGTTCTACCAGGTGGCAGAATCTGTCGGAAGCTTCTCTGCAGAGGTTAGGGTCGATAACCTTTTCATAACGTGCGGATGCTTCAGTTCTGAGAACCAGTCTCTTGGCAGTAGTTCTTACACTGTTGCCAAGGAAGTTTGCGGATTCCAGAATAACTGTCTTTGTAGTTTCTTCGATTTCGGAGTTGAGACCGCCCATTACGCCGGCAATACCGATGGACTTTTCTGCGTCCTTGATCATGAGCATCTGGTCGTCAAGAGTTCTTTCTGTTCCGTCCAGAGTTGTGAACTTTTCGCCCTCCTGCGCAACGTCAACGATGATCTTTGCACCTGCAACGCTGTTGATATCGAAAGCGTGGAGAGGCTGGCCGTATTCAAGCATTACGAAGTTTGTAATGTCTACGATGTTGTTGATAGGTCTCATGCCTGCATGGATAAGTCTTCTCTGAAGCCACCATGGGGACTGTTCAAACTTAACATCCTTGATAACTCTTGCTGTATAACGCTTGCAGAGGTCGGACTTTACTTCTACGGAAATGTAGTCGTTTACATCGCCTTCTTCCTTTTCGCACTTTGTTTCAGGGTGGTGAAGCTCAGTTCCGAAAGTAGCTGCAGCTTCTCTTGCCATACCTACCATGGAAAGGCAGTCAGGTCTGTTAGGTGTGATTTCGAAGTCGATAATGGCATCCTTGAGTTCCATAGTTTCAGCAAAATCAGTACCTACAGGATATTCTTTCTCAAGAATCCAGATACCGTCTCTCTGAGTCACAGGAACCACTTTATCTTCAAAACCAAGTTCTCCGAAGGAGCAGAGCATACCGTTGGATTCAACTCCGCGGAGCTCACCCTTATTGATTGTCACGCCGCCTTCTACCTTTGGCTGGCCGTGAAGAGGACCCGGGATTCTGCTGCCGTGAAGAGCAACAGGAACGTATGCGCCTTCAAAAACATTAGTTGCACCTGTTACAATCTGTACAGGTTCTTCCTGACCGCAGTCAAGCTGGCATACAACAAGCTTGTCAGCATCAGGGTGCTTTTCAATTTTTACGATTTTGCCCACTACTACGCTGGACATTTCTTCTCCAACCATTTCCATAGTTTCAAGGTTGGAGCCGGACATGATCATTCTTTCGCAGAATTCTTCAGGGCTTACATTAACTTCTGTATAATCTTTTAACCATTCTAATGATACTATCATTTTTACTTTATCCTCCTAAATTGCTGCTTGTCACTACATGAACTGTTCGATGAATCTCATATCGTTTTCGTACATAAGTCTGATGTCATCGATTCCGTACTTGAGCATTGCTACACGTTCCACGCCTACGCCGAAAGCAAAACCGGTGTACTTTTCAGTATCGATTCCGCCAACTTTGAGTACGTTAGGGTGAACCATACCGCAGCCGAGGATTTCAATCCAGCCGCTGCCCTTGCATACTCTGCAGCCTTTGCCGCCGCACTTGAAGCAGGATACGTCCATTTCAGCAGAAGGTTCTGTGAACGGGAAGTGGTGAGGTCTGAATTTAGTCTTTGTTTCAGAACCGAACATCTGCTTAGCGAAGCTGTCCAGCACGCCCTTAAGGTCAGCCATTGTGATGCCTTCGTCTACTACGAGGCCTTCAACCTGATGGAACATTGGGGAGTGAGTTGCGTCAGCAGTGTCGCATCTGAAAGTTCTGCCCGGTGCAAATACTCTGATAGGAGGTTCCTGGCTCTGAAGCACTCTTACCTGTACAGGGGAAGTCTGAGTTCTCAGGAGAACGTCGTCGCTGATATAGAAAGTATCAGTCCAGTCTCTTGCAGGGTGGTTAGGACCAGCGTTAAGTGCGTCGAAGTTGTTGAAAACAGTTTCAACTTCAGGACCTTCTGTAAGTGTAAAGCCCATGGATTTGAATACCTTGGACATTTCTTCGATTGTCAGTGTAACAGGGTGCTTTGCGCCAAGCTTAACAGCCTTGCCCGGTTCTGTTACGTCGATTTTTTCTGCCTTGAACTTGGCTTCCTGAGCAGCGCTCTTCAGCTTTGCAAAAGTTTCTGCGAGAAGTTCTTCAATTTCGGCTCTTACCTGGTTAGCAGCCTGGCCCAGTTCCTTTCTTTCTTCCGGAGCAAGTTTGCCCATGGATTTTAAAATTTCAGTGAGAGCACCCTTCTTACCGAGTACTTTTACTCTCACATCTTCGGCTTCCTGGACGGAAGCTGCTGCATTAAGCTGTGCTTTTGATTCTTCTAAAATCTGCTGTAATTTTGCTTGCATTTTTTATATACCTTCCTGAAATTTAAGTTTTTAACGTTTTATTTATGGCCTTACAGCCTCATACATCAGAATTCCTGCCGCTACAGAAGCATTGAGGGATTCAATGTTTCCGAACATAGGAATTTTAATTTTCATATCGGAGCTTTTGATGAGACTTTCAGAAATACCGTTGCCCTCATTGCCGATAATCAGCGCGATATTGTCCTTAAGATTCACATCATAGTAGTAGCAGTCTGTGTCAAAACATGTAGCTACCAGTTTTTTGCCGGCTGCCCTGGTAAATTCCAAGAGCTCTTCCTCGGAGTCCATGAAAACAACCGGCATTCTAAAGAGTGAACCGGTCGCCGCCCTTACTACCTTAGGTGAGAAAACATCAGCCGTGCCTTTCATCACCACTGCAAGTTTATAACCTGCAGCATCTGCAGTACGCAGAATCGTGCCTATATTGCCAGGATCCTGCAGTCTATCCAAAACGACAAAATTCCCGCCTGCATCATTTAGGAATTGTGCCCGGGAAATCTGTGGTTTCTTAACTATGGCGATTATTCCCTGACTGGTCTGAGTCTGGGCCAGCTGGGCAAATAACCGTTCGTCTAATACGAAGGCCACATCCTCAAGTCCCGAAAACTTGCCCGAGTATCCTTCGCGCACAAGAACGGTCTGGATTTCGGCCCCGTTCTTAACAGCCTCCTCAATCAGGTTTTCCCCTTCAATGAGGTAGCAAGACAGCTTGTCTCTGTACTTTTTCTGAGAAAGCTGCTCGCATAATTTCACTATTTTGTTGTCTTTTGAAGTAATTTTCCTCATTGAATGACCGCCTGTAATTTACACCAAAAGCCGGCGGTTAAGCCGGCTTGTATTTTTTGTTTTTAAAGGAAACTTGGAATTTCGAATCTGGAACTTCCTTTTTCCTCTTCTTCTCTGTTGAGAATATCCTGAAGTGTCACTTCAGTTCCTTCCAGACCTTCTACTTTGCCGAAAACATCATAGTCTCCAAGACCCTGGCCCGCAGGCTGCTGCTGTGCAGGTTCTGCCTTAGGTGCCTGGCCGCTGCCTGAAGAGTTTTCAAGACCTTCGTCGAAGCCTGTTGCGATTACTGTAATTGAAACTTCGTCCTGCATGTCCTCGTTGACAGCGGCACCGAAGATAAGGATACAATCTCTGTCTGCCTGTTCTTCAACAAGGTTTGCAATTTCGCTGACTTCCAGCATACCCAGGTCGTATCCGCCGGAAACGTAAAGGAGGATTGCCTTGGCGCCCTTGATTGTAGTTTCAAGAAGCGGACTTTCGATGGCAGCCTTTACTGCGTCCTGAGCTCTGTTTTCGCCTGTGCCGTGACCAACGCCCATGTGAGCAACACCTCTGTCTGTCATTACTGACTTGACGTCCGCAAAGTCTACGTTGATAAGTGCGAAGTCGGAAATCAGGTCTGAAATACCCTGAACCCCCTGTCTCAGCACATCATCGGCCATGGCAAATGCCTGAATCATTGATGTATTCTTTTCACAGTTTGCAAGGAGTTTGTCGTTAGGAACGATTACCAGTGAGTCAACATATTTCTTTAAGAAATTAATTCCAAGTTCAGCCTGTTTACGTCTCTTCGCACCTTCGAAGGAGAAAGGCTTGGTAACAACCCCTACTGTGAGAATTCCCATATCCTTGGCAGCTTTGGCAATGATTGGTGCAGCACCTGTACCTGTACCGCCTCCCATGCCTGCTGTGATGAAGACCATATCGGAGCCGTCCAGAAGACCTGTAATTTCATCCAGAGTTTCCTCTGCTGCCTTCTGACCGATTTCAGGATTTGCACCTGCTCCGAGTCCTCTTGTAAGTTTTTCGCCGATCTGAACCTTGGTTTCTGCAACGCATCTGTTCAGGGCCTGTCTATCTGTATTAACAGCGATAAAGTCCACGCCTTTAAGTTCAGCTTCCACCATGCGGTTAACTGCATTGCATCCGCCGCCGCCGACACCTACAACTTTAATCACTGCTGATTTTTCTAAATTAGTATCAAACTGTAGCATTAAGTCCTACCTCCTCAAATGTTCCCAATTATAGATAATTGTATCATATATCTGCCGTAAATGCACTATTTTTTTAGGCTTTTTCGGTCAATTTCAGAGCTTTTTTTACAAACCATTATCAGTCAATTTTAGGATTGAAAGAAACTTTGGTGTCACCGCTGACAACAATGGTTCCTCTTTCAATTTCACGGTCAAATAATTCCTGAACAACCAGCTGAATATAGTCTTTTTCCATGGCCTTCATAATGTGTTCAGGAGTGCCTCTTACAAAAAGGCTGTCAAGTACATAAGCTTTGATTTCACCTTCTGACACTTCTATAGTTTTGAAATACATATTATGCTTGTCCATCACATTGAGGAGCTGGAGAGTCTGGCGGAGAAGCACCTTTTCTTCGGCCTCCACAGGCTCGCCTACAGACAGTTTACTGATTGTGATTCCTTTAAGGACAGTAAGCTGCGGTTCCACACTGGTTTTTCGCAGAACGATTCCTTCACCGTCCACCACTACATATTTTTCGCCGTAAACAATGGCTCCTGTCTGACGTCGTTCTTTCAGTTCAATTCTGATTGTGGCAGGAAGCACTCTTTTAACGTTGACCTCCTGCATATATGAATCCTTTTCCAGACGCTGTTTTATATCCTTACAGTCAGTTCCGATGAAAATATTTCCTCCCGCTGTGCAATTACCCATCACACGGATTTCATCAGCTGTGTAATAATGATTTCCTTCAACAACAAACTCTTTAACCTCAAAAAGCGGAGCTTTAAGCAAAAATGCCACAGCACCGCAGAAAATGAGGAAAATCATAAATTTCGCCCAGAATTTTATTTTTCGTCTTTTTCTTTTAATCGCACGTTCTTCTTTCAATTAATCCACCTAACTCGCGTATCCCCTTATCAAAATCCTGATATCCTCTGTCAATATGCCCGATGTTTCTGACTTCTGTATGGCCCTCTGCCATAAGACCTGCCAGCACCAGTGCCGCGCCGCCTCTCAGGTCCAGGGCTTCAACTGTTTTTCCGGACAAAGATGATACTCCTTTAATTATAGCATTTTTTCCGCAGGTTTCAATATTTGCGCCCATTTTAACCAATTCTTTTTTGTGAGTAAACCTGCTTTCAAAAATCTCCTCACGGATTGTGGTCAGACCTTTTGCTACAGTGCACAAAGTCAGCATCTGCGGCTGACAGTCTGTTGGAAAGCCGGGATAAGGCTCAGTTATAATTATACCGGGACTTTTCAGATTTCTCGGTGAAACAACCTCCAACATGTCATCATATCTTTTTATTACAGCGCCCATATGTTCCAGCGGCCGGAGAACTTCCCTGACAAGTTCATGTCTTATGTTTCTGAACAGGGCACGGCCTCCCGTCCCGATTACAGCCATTATGTATGTTGCCGCCTCAACACGGTCTTCCAGAATGAAATACATAGTATCCGCCGGCGGAAGTTTGCAGTGCATACTACTGCTGCCTTTTATAAAAATGGTGTCCGTTCCTGCTCCGTGAACCTGGAAACCACAGTTCCTCAGAAAGCCCTGTAAATCTGCAATTTCAGGCTCCGCTGCACAGTTTTCTATGATGGTGTCGCCATCACCGGACAAAGCCGCCATAATCAGATTTTCCGTAGCTCCCACACTCGGATAAGGCAAAGTGACCGTACCGCCCACGCTGTGTCCTCTGCAGGTCACCCTCTCTCCACTGACCTCAACTTCAATTCCCAGCTGCTGCAGCCCGCTGATATGCATATCAATCGGCCTTTCACCTATTTTACATCCTCCCGGCCTGTATATGGTGGCCTCACCGCACCTTGCCAGCAGACTGCCAAGCAGAAATACTGACGACCTCATGCCCATCATCAGTTCCCTTGACACTGCACATTCATCCACACCTCTGCTGTCCACCACCAGGCAGCAATCCTCCCAGCGTGTTTTTGCGCCCAGAGACTGAAGGATTTTTTCCATGACAAATACATCTTCAATACGCGGGCAATCGTAAAGTTCATGGACTCCCGCCCTGCAGACGGTTGCTGCCATTATCGGCAATGCTGAATTTTTTGCGCCCTTCACCCGATACTCACCCCTAAGAGGTATACCGCCCTCAATATGGTAACAGTCCAAAAAAACACCTCCCTACATACTTTACAGTATGCGGGAGGCATGTTTTCAGTTACTGATTCAGTTCAAATACATTTTCAGGAATTACATTTGTCTCCGGCAGTACAATCATACACACAAAATTGCCGCTGCTCTGCACCTGGGCCAGCTTCTGCCAGCCTTCTGCACTTTCAGGATAAGTTGTATCTGCCGCACCTTTGTCGATTCGTGCCTGAAAAATATCTTTTACAGCCTGTACATCTGCTGCATTCTCCACTTCAGCCATTACAATCTCGCAAGGCGCAGTGGCAACCGGCGGCATATAAAAGGCCTGCTGTCTGAGCTGAATTTTATCAAGACCCGGATAAAAACTTTCTATAAGTCCCGGATCAGACTCTTCGAACAAAATCAGTTCTTCAGCACCTTCAGGCTGAGCTGCCATTACTCCCTCATAAAATGTACTGAGGGGTGTTCCTGCTTCCGGCCCTGCAGTTTCCTGTCCGCAGCCCGCCAGGGCAAACAGTAAAACTACTGCTAAAACTAATACCGATATTTTTTTCATACTACCTACCCCCTGAGCGTTTCAACAACCGTATTATAAATTATATTCAGCGCTTCATCCGGTGCACATGCACGGCTTGCTCTGCTCATTGCCTCAAGAAGTTCAGGGTTATTCTTAAGTCTCAGCACTTCTTCCACCAGTTTCTGAGTATCCAGGTCGCGTTCTTCGATAAGGAGTGCACCGCCACGGTCTGCAACAGCCTTGGCGTTGAAATACTGGTGGTTTCCTGTCACATTAGGGGATGGAATCAGAATAGCTGCCTTGCCGCAGACTGTGGTTTCTGCCACGGAAAGAGCTCCCGCACGGCTGATAACCAGATCACATGCTGCCAGGTAGTTTTCCATATCCTCTATGTAATCCTTTATGTGAATATTCTCTTTAACTTCAATGTTTTTTTCCGCTGCCTGGTCAAGAACCTGCTGGTAATACCATTTACCGGTACCAAAAATCATTCTTGTCTTTTCATGACCGTTGAGAACCTGCATAACCTCAAAAGCAACTTCATTGATTTTTTCTGCACCCAGGCTGCCGCCGAAAGAAAACACAATAAATTCATCCTGCCCAAAGCCCAGTTTCCTGCGGGCTTCTGCCCTGGAAAGAGTAAAGAAACTCTTACGCACAGGATTGCCTGCTTCCAGAGTTTTTGCAGGATTTTTAAAGTACTGAGCCGCATCACCGAAGCCCAGGAAAATTCTGTTTACGTACTTTTCCAGAGTCCGGTTTGCAAGACCCGGATAAGCATTCTGTTCGTGAAGAAAAGTTTTGGCGCCGTACATTTTCGCTGCCATAATCACAGGAAAGCAAACATACCCGCCGGTTCCGATTACAACGTCGGGCTTGAATTTTCCTATGACTCTGCGGGCTTCAAGGGTACCTTTGCATACGCGGACTCCTGTACGCACCAGCTGCCAGATACTTGATTTGTTCAGCCATCTTGCATCCACCAGCTCCAGCGGATAACCGGTTTTCGGCACAATTTCCTTTTCAATTCCCTCGTCGTTTCCCACATAAAGAATTTCTGTCTGCGGGTCCATTTCTTTGAATTTGTCAGCAATGGCGATGGCCGGATAAATGTGTCCGCCTGTACCGCCGCCTGTTACGATTACTCTCACTTTTTCGCTCCTAAAAATCTGATGATTTAGAAATGTTTAATAAAATCCCCATAGCCCCCATGAATATAAGCAGGGCGTTTCCGCCATAGCTTACAAACGGCAGGATAATTCCTGTCGGAGGCATTGAAGAAGTAACTACTGCAATATTTATAAGTACCTGCACGCCCACCATTATAATGATGCCTGATGCAAGAAGAAGGCCTGTAAGATCCTTTGCATTCATGGCCACATGGCAGCCTCTCCATATCAGAAGGAGATACACAATCATCAGTGCCAGAATCCCTATAAACCCAAGTTCTTCGCCGATTATTGCAAGGATGAAGTCATTCTGCGGCATAGGCAGATACAGGTTCTTCTGGATGCTGTTGCCAAGACCTCGGCCCGTAAGTCCTCCTGTTCCCAGCGCCAGCAGCGACTGCACAACGTTCCATCCTGTGTCCAGAGGATCTTCAAAAGGATCCAGGAAACTTAAAAATCGTTTATATCTGTATCCCGTAGTATCAGTAAAAATAAAGGCAACTGCCGCTGCAACTGCTGCACCTGCAAGTATAACAAGATGGCGCCATTTTGCACCCGCCACAAGCAGCATGCCGCCTGCAATAAAACATACTGTAAATGCAGTTGACATGTTTGGCTGCAGCATTATAAGCCCGCCGTATATGCCTGTTACCACTACTATCGGTATTATTCCTTTTTTAAAATCTGTGGCCCACTTAGGGTGTCTTGAAAAGAAGCCGGTTATAAAAAGAATTATACATGGCTTTGCAATTTCACCAGGCATAATGGTAATCGGTCCCACTTCAATCCAGCGTGTAGCACCATAGGCCGATGAACCAAGAGGTGTAAGAACCAGTACCAGAAGTACCAGGCCTGCTGCAAAAGCAACCAGCCACAGGCGCACCCAGAAATGGTAGTCAATCTTGGAGCACACCCACATTGCAACAGTACCCGCGGCCAGCCAGATAAGCTGCCTGATAAGGTAATGATACGGATCATCATACTGACTTATTGAATAATAATAGCTGGCACTGAAAATCATCAGTGTGCCGAAAATAGTCAGTATGGCTACCAGCAGCACAATTGAAAGGTCTCCTGTATTCTGTTTTTTTCCTCCGATTGCCTTCTTCATAAACCGTCCTTAAAATTTAAATTCCAAGTCTTTCAACACACATTTTGAAATGATCGCCGCGCTGCTCGAAGTTATCGTACATATCCCAGCTTGCGCAGGCAGGTGAAAGAAGTACCGTGTCACCGGGAACTGCAATTTCAGCAGCTTTCTGCACGCACTCTTCCATGTTTTTTCCGTAAGTATAGTCTGTGAAACCATATTTATCAGCAGTTTCAGCAATAATTTTACCGTCTCTGCCCAGCAGAATCATGTGTTTTACTCTGCCTTCAAAATTCTTTATAAGCTCGTCGAATTCCTGGCCTTTGCCGTCGCCGCCGGCTATCAGAATTATATTCTCTCTGATTGCTTTTAATGCAATAACTGCTGCATCCACATTGGTGCCTTTTGAGTCATTGTAAAATCTCACGCCGTCCATCTGGCCGCAGTACTCAATTCTGTGTTCCACGCCACCGAATTCAAGCAGTGTTTCAGTGATAACCTTCGCATCAATACCTGCAAAATAGCAGATTGCAGCCGCTGCCAGAGCATTTTCAACGTTGTGGTCGCCGATAATTTTAAGGTCTCTGCGGTCACAGATCTCAACGAGCTCACCCGCTTCATTTCTGATTACCAGCATGTCACCCTTCAGGAAAGCACCGAATTCCAGTTCTTCAAGTCTGGAGAAAGGCACAACCTTAGCCTTGCAGCCTTCAGTAAAACTGTAGCAGAACTTGTCGTCATAGTTTGCAACGCAGTAGCCGCTTTCATCCTGATTTGCAAAAATCTTTGCCTTGGCCCGGCCGTACTCTTCCATGGTATGGTGTCTGTTGAGATGGTCAGGTGTCAGGTTGAGCATTGCAGAAACTACAGGTTTGAAATATCTGGTAGTCTGCAGCTGGAAACTGCTTGTTTCAGTAACAAGCCAGTCATCTTCATCAGCCTCCATGGACCTGGAAATTACAGCAACACCGATGTTTCCTACCACATGAGTCTTACGTTTTGAGTTTTTAAATATTTCACCTACCAGCGTAGTAGTTGTAGTCTTTCCGTTTGTGCCTGTAATAGCCACGAAAGTTCCGCGGGCAATTCTGTAAGCGATTTCAAGTTCGCCTACGATTTCTGCTCCTTCTGCAGCTGCTTCCTGAATGAAATCCAGTTCAGGGTTCACACCCGGACTTAAGATAATCATATCAAAATCAGCCACGTGTTCAGGAATTTCGTGGAAATAGCACTTTACCTTCTGTGAATCAAGAAAGTTCAGAAGCTGGCCATCCACATTGGATTTTTCTCTTGATTCCTGTACGCTTACTCTGGCACCTAATCTTACCATTGCCTGTACAGCTGCGATACCCGATTTGCCAAGGCCCACAACCAGAACTCTTTTGTCTTTCATATTTTCAAGATTCATTGACATAATCTCACCTCTAAATCTTCATAACAAGGAAAGCAATCAGGCAGAAAGCAAGTGCCATGAAATAGAACATGACTACAACCTTTCTTTCGCTCATGCCGCACAGTTCAAAATGGTGATGAAGCGGTGCCATTTTAAAGAAGCGTTTGCCACCTGTCTTTTTGAAATAACCTACCTGTATAATTACTGATAAAGCTTCTATTACGTACACGAGACCTGCAATTGCAAGAATAAATTCCAGTTTCATCAGAATAGCTCCTGCCGCCAGAACTCCGCCGAGGGCCATTGAACCTGTGTCACCCATAAAAATCTTCGCTGGGTTTCTGTTGAACACCAGGAATCCAAGACATGCACCTGCAAGTGCACCGTAAACAGCAGGCTCACCTGTAAAACCAAAGGTTACTGCTGCAATTATCATAAAACATGCAACCAGCGCTGTAACACCTGAAGCCAGGCCGTCAAGACCATCAGTCAGGTTCACAGAGTTACTGAATGCAACCATTACAAAAATAACGAACGGAATATATAAAATTCCCAGATCAATATACTGATTCAGAATCGGCAGCCAGATTTCTCCGCCCCATACAAGTCCGTGAGCACTGTAGGATTCCATCATGGCAAAAATTGCAAAGGCAAGTGAGAAACCGAACTGCATAACAATTTTCTGTTTAGGGCTGATACCTTTGTTATTCTTTTTGATTGCCTTTTCATAGTCATCAATGAAGCCGATAAGTCCGAAAAGGACCATCATTACAAGAATAACCACAATCCGCATGTCGAAAGTTTTCGTTGCGATAGTAACTGCCAGAGTAGTTATTACAGTTGCACCTATAATGGCCAGACCACCCATGCTTGGTGTGCCTGTTTTATGAAGGTGAGACTGAGGACCCACTTCTCTTACAAACTGTCTGAACTGTTTCTTTTCCAGAAAAGGAATGAGTAATCCTGTGAACAGGGCACCCAGAGCCCATGCTGCGATTATTGCAATTACGGGAACTAAATACATTTCCATTTTGTAAACTCCTTATTCTTTATCCTTAATGATTTCTTTCACAACTTTTTCCATTGCCATGCCGCGGGATGCTTTTACAAGAACCACATCACCCGGTTTCACAACCAGATCCACTGTTTCCAGAAGCTCTTTTTTGTCCGGATAGTAGAGAATCCTTTCTGCGCCCAGGGGTGCTGCTCCCTCCACATAATATCTGGCATCCTTGCCTACTGCTATAAGCAGGTCAGGTTTTTTTGCCGCCGCATATGCGCCTACTTCCAGATGCATTGACGGACTTTCTGAACCCAGCTCGAACATATCGCCGAGAATTGCAACACGTCTGCCGCCGTCTTCCGGCTGTGATGCCGCCAGAGTGTTAAGTGCGCTTTTCATAGATTCAGGGCTGGCATTGTAAGTATCGTCTATTACTTTAATTCTGCCCCCTGTTTTTATATTTAATCTCTTGTCTGTCAGTTCAGCTGTCTGAATACCGGAAACCGCCTCTTCAGTGCTGATTCCCAGCAGACTGCCTGCCGCCACTGCCAGTGCAGAGTTCACTGCATTGTGACCGCCCGGAACGCCAAGAACCACTTCATACCCTTTATCGTCATGGCACAAAGTGTATTTTATACCTTTATCACCAAAATCGCAAACATCATTTACCTTGTATACATTATTTTCTGCTGAACCCACGGTAATAAGTCTGTAGTCACCCTTCACATTTTCCTCTGTGAGCATGTCATTGTCAGCGTTGATAATCAGTGTGGAATCCTGTGTAAAAAAGGCGCATACGTCCATTTTTTCCTTCAGAATGCCCATTCTGCTGCCAAGATGTTCCACATGGGAAACACCGATATTGGTAATAACTGCAATATCAGGGCGCACCAGTTCAGAAAGCTTTATAATCTCTCCCGGAGAGCTCATGCCCATCTCAAGCACTGCCACTTCTGTATCCGGCTCAAATTCCATGATGCTCAGAGGCAGACCGAACCCGTTGTTGAAGTTCTTCATGCTGCGGCCTGTTTTATATTTTGTGGAAGCAACATAATAGAGCATATCACGGGTGCTGGTTTTTCCTACACTGCCTGTGACAGCAATCTTATACTTGAGCGGAAGAGTGTTCAGATAGTAACGTGCCAGTTTTTGCAGAGCCGCAGTTGTATTTTCCACAACTATTATGTTGGTGTCCTCTGACTGACCCAGAAAAGCTTCCTTCGGAACTTTTGACTCATCAGACACAATTACAGTTCTGCATCCTGCTTCCAGCACCTGACCCAGAAAGTCGTGGGCATCATTCTTTTCACCGATAAGCGGAAAGAAAATATCCCCCGGTTTTGCCAGTCTTGAGTCGGTACATACACTGTGAACCACATTACTTCCATTGCCCCAGACAAGGGTTCCTTCTGTCGCTTTTAATATTTCTTCAACTGTAAAATCACGCATTATCCTGTCCTCTGCAAGAGGCTGCCCAGCGGAGAATTACTTCCCTGTCGTCAAAATGCCTCTTTTCTTTTCCTGTAATCTGATAAGTTTCATGACCTTTGCCGGCTATTACAACTATGTCACCTTCCGATGCCATTTCCAGAGCCGCCCATATAGCCTGCTGCCTGTCAGGTATCACACGGAAAAGCCCTCCGGCCAAAGTCATATCATTTGTTATATCTTCTATTATTTCCATCGGGTCTTCGTCCCGCGGATTATCTGATGTAATTATTGAAAAATCAGCAAAAACCGCTGCCGTCCTGCCCATTTCTGCCCGCCGGTTTCTGTCCCGGCCGCCTCCGCAGCCAAAGACTGTAATGATCCTCTGCGGCCTGTATTCCCGCAGTTCTTTAAGCAGGTTTTCAAGGGCAGTTCCATTGTGAGCATAATCCACAAAAACTGTAAAATCCCTGCCAACATCTACAGGCTCTGTACGGCCTCTTACTTTCACTTTTGCCAGAGCATCGGCTGCAGTTTTTCTGCTAATTCCGATACATTCTGCTGCTGCCACCGCCCCCAAAGAGTTTGAAATATTAAACTTTCCCGGCATGTTCAGGCGGATTTTGCGGTTGTCAAGAATATATTCTGCAGCCAGGCCTGATGTGCTTTCCGGCCCTGAACAAAGCTGTATATCACGCGCCACATATGTCACAGGTCCGCAGCATACTTTTTCTGTCCCGAATGTCCTTATTTCACGTGCAGTGCTTTCATCAGCAATATACTTCCAGAAACTGTCGTCTTTATTGATTATAGCCACTTTTGCCTGTTTAAACAACTGACTTTTCCAATAAAGATATTCCTGGAAATTTTTATGTTCATTTTTGCCTATATGATCCGGTGAAATGTTTGTAAAAACAGCCGCATCAAAAAGTATACCATGCACTCTGCGCTGCATCAGCCCCTGTGATGAAACCTCCATCACACATGCTCTGCACCCGTCATCTGCCATCTCTCTCATCATTTTCTGTATTTCAAAAGACTGAGGTGTTGTTGATATACTTTCTGTCCATGCACCTTCATGACCGCTTATAACGGTACCTATAAGCCCCGTCCTGATTCCGGCCTCTTCAAGAATTTCTCTTACCATAAAAGCCGTGGTGGTCTTTCCTTTTGTGCCCGTAATGCCAACGGTAAAAAGTTTTTCCGATGGTCTTCCGAAAAACTCGCAGCTTGCTTCTGCAAGGGCTTTGCGCGCGTCCGGAACAATTACCAGACGGGCACCTGCTTTTTCTGCAGCACCAGCCGTTTTTTCATCCGGATTCTCTGCCACAATCATTACGGCACCTTTTTCGAGGGCCTCTTCAATAAATTTATTTCCATCCTGCTGAGTTCCTCTTACAGCAAAGAAAGCACAGCCCGGGCGGACTTTGTCTGAATGGTAAACTGGTAACAATATATCTTTGTTCATGTTTACTCCTATTCAGAACTTTTTAAATTTTTATTCTTCGTAAATGTAGACCACTGAGTTTTTCTTCACCTTGGTACCGGCCTTAGGATACTGAGCCACAACAGTGAAGTTGTCATCATCCTTGGCAGAATCAGGTCTGCTGTATTTAAGTTCCTTTCCGCCGATCATTCCCACTGCCTCACTGAATTCCTTACCTACCACATCAGGAACTACAGTGTAGTTACCTTCTATAGCAGCCTTCTCAGCCTCAGTGTATTCAGGAGTAATGTCCATGTAGCGGAGCAGATCAGTAAAAATTGACTTGGCAATTGGTGCCGCAACTATAGAGCCATAGTATGAACCCTTCGGACTGTCCACAACCACCAGTATTGATACCTGCGGATCATCCATAGGTGCCATTCCCACGAAAGAACTGTAATAGTTATCCCCGTAAAATCCATTTTCTACTTTATTGGCTGTTCCTGTCTTGCCTCCGATGCGGTAACCTGTAACCTTGGCATTTCCGCCGCCCCCTTCAGAAACTACGTATTCCATAATTTCGCACATTTCTGAAGCAGTTTTTGAGGAAACAACTTTTCTTACAGTAACAGGTTCATATTCTTCAACGATGTTTCCATCACCGTCTGTGAGAGCTTTTACATACCTTGGCTGCATAAGAACCCCGTCGTTGCCCAGGGCATTTATTGCGGTGAGAAGTTCAATAGGTGTCACTGAGATTCCCTGACCGTAACCGATAGTTGCCAGTTCTACAGGCCCTACATTGGAAAGGCTCTGTACGATGGAGCCCGCTTCGCCCGGATAGTCGATACCGGTCTTTGCGGTAATTCCGAAAAGGTCAAGATAATCATAAAAAGTCTTCTTTCCCATTTTAGCTGCAACCTTTGCAAGAACAGGGTTGCAGGAATTACCTACCGCTTCTCTGATAGTCTGGGTTCCGTGATTTCTGTTACTCCAGCAATGGAGCGTTACACCAGCCACTGTAATTCTTGAATTACAGCTGAAAGTTTCTGTGGTGCTGATGGCCTTTTCCTCAAGAGCTGAAGCTGCAGTTATCAGCTTGAAAGTGGATCCCGGTTCATAAGTATCGCTGACCACAGGGTTTCTCCACTTGCTGTAAAGATAAGCAAGCTGTTCATCGTTGTTCATTTCACTGTAAGCTTCTTTATCTTCTTCTGCTACTGCCGTTGCATTGTTAGGGTCAAAGCCGGGAGTCACAGCACTTGCCAGAATATCACCCGACTCAGGGTCCATCACAAGGCACATGATTCTCTTGGCACCTGTTTTTTCCATACCCTCCTGAAGGGCTTTTTCAACATAATACTGGATGGTTTCATCCAGAGTAGTAACTATATTAAGTCCGTCCTGGGCAGCATGGTACTCTTCTGTACCTTCTACCAGTTCATTGCCGGAAATATCTATATTCTTTACCCATCGGCCTGAAATTCCGCTGAGGTACTGATCGTACTCAAGTTCCAGCCCGCTGCGGCCTGCATTTTCCAGATTAACACTTCCCAGAACCTGAGATGCAAAATTTCCCAGAGGATAATATCTCTGAGTACCTTCTGCAATTTCAAGGCCGGGATATTTCAGTTTGCGGATTGCTGACGCAGTTTCTTTATCCAGATATTTTGCAACGCTTTCCATAGCAGATTCTTTTGTGACAATTTTAAAGACAGTTTCTGCTTCTTTGCCCACAAGTTCTGCCAGGGCGGCTGCCATACCGTGTATCTCTTCCTCAGTTTTATCTGCAGTAAACTGGGCCGGTCTTACCCACACATTGTAGCATGTGGTGCTTGTAGCCAGTTCTTTACCGTTTCTGTCATAAATAATACCACGGTCAGGATCAATTACTGTATCTTTTGTCTGCTGTACGATTGCTTTCTGCGTGTATTCTTCAGCTTTGACAATCTGAATCCACGCCACTCTGAATGCCAGCGCAATCATTGCCAGAGCTATTATAAAAAATCCTATTGCAATTCTTCTCTTATGTTTTACTGTTACGGCTGCCCTCATTAAATCCTCCCCGTATTCTGCTTCAATAAAGCAGAAAGCCAGACCACCAATGGCTGTATTAAGTTGTCCGGCTTGCTTGTATTATGAAATTATTCTTTGATTGTTCAATATTTTATTCTATGCGCCCATGTTATTGATATGCTTTTTGTTTTATCATGCTTACCAGATCTTCTCTGACCACAGCATCCTTTTCAATATATATGCACTGATCGGCACGCGGGTACTTCATACCCATTTCGTTAATTGCATATGCTTCTACTGCTTCAATTCCGTTGGCGCTTTCAATTTTAATTCTGAGAAGATCAATTTCGTCTTCCAGAAGCACACTTTCTTTATTGACTTTATTGATGGAGTACTTTATATCTGCTGCCTTGGCGGTCATCCACACGCTTCCGATAAGCAGTGCTCCAAGTACTACCAGGATTACAATGGCACGCAAAAGTCCTGCCTGTGAAATCAAATTTCCCTGACGGGTCTGAGGCAGTACTTCCATTCCCTTATTGACTTGTGATCTTTCTCTTACACTTTCTTCCTGAACATACTGTTTACGTCTTGAAGGCATCTGGCGGACAAATTCTTCCGCATAGTTGCTTGGTGCCACGTAATAGTATTCAGATGTGTAAGCTCTGTCAACCGCAGCCATTATGTCTCCCTTTATCACTAATCAAGTCCTGCTTTGCAGCAGGGTTACCGCTTACTTCTTCTGTGCCACGCGGAGCTTGGCGCTTCTTGCACGTGGATTTGCCTCAACCTCTTCTGCTGACGGCGGAATCGGTTTACCGGACTTTTTAAGGATATCTCCTACCTTGCCGCATACGCACACCGGAAATTCCTTAGGGCATGTACAAGGATTAATTCTCTTGTTGATGATATCCTTTACGATTCTGTCTTCCAGTGAGTGGAAAGTGATTACGCAGAGTCTTCCGTCCGGTGCAAGCACATCACAGAATTCGTCGATTGCTCTTTCCAGCTGGCCGAGTTCATCGTTTACCTCGATCCTTATAGCCTGGAAAGTTCTTTTAGCCGGGTGCGGACCGTCCCTTCTTGCCGCAGCCGGTATTGCCGCCTTGATTACATCTACAAGTTCGGCCGTATTTTCAAGTGGCTTGTCCTTGCGGGCCTTTACAATAAAGTCCGCGATTCTTGCCGCCCATCTTTCTTCACCATATTTATGGATAATATTTCTCAGTTCTTCTGCACTGTAGGTGTTTACCACATCATATGCGGTAAAATCGTCGTCCTGGCTCATTCTCATGTCCAGCGGTGCTTCCTGCATGTAGGAAAAACCTCTTTCAGGGTTGTCCAGCTGGAAGGATGATACCCCAAGGTCCAGAAGGGCTCCGTCAATCTCTTCAATACCGAGATCATCGAGAACGTCCTTGATATCAGAATAGTTGCTCTGAACAAAAATCTTCCTGCATGGATACTCTGCAAGTCTTGCTTCTGCAGCATTGAGCGCATCCCTGTCCCTGTCGATACCTATGAGAAGTCCCTCTTCTCCCAGTCTTTCGCAGATGCCGCTGGAATGACCGCCTCCGCCCAGAGTGCCGTCTACATATATTCCGTCAGGTTTTATATTCAACCCTTCCATACATTCCTCAAAGAGTACGGATGTGTGTCTGAATTCCATCTTCCTTCCTCCTTTAGAAATTGTACTCGGTCAGTGCCTGAGAAAAATCTTCTCTTTCCATCTTGCCGTCGTTGTCAGGAGCATTCCATACTTCTCTGCTCCAGATTTCGATTTTGGACATGGCACCCATGGTAACCAGTTCCTTTTCGATTCCGGCATAGACCTTGAGTTCCTGCGGAATAATGATTCTGCCCTGCTTGTCAAACTCGCATTCGCAGGCGTTGGCACAGAAATGTCTGATGAAAGCTCGTACCTTAGGATCAGACTCCGGCAGGCGGGCGATTTTTTCCATCTGCTTGTCCCAGTCTTCAGTGGTGTAGATGTAAAGGCACTTGTCAAGGCCTTTGGTAAGAATACATCTTGAACCCAGTCCCGCTCTCAGTTTAGAAGGCACAATCATGCGGTTCTTCTCGTCTATTGAGTTGTTGGATGTCCCCATAAACATGATGTTTCCTCCTAAAAAATGCGCACTTACCCAAGGTAAAGTTATCATATTACCACTATACACCACTTTTAAACACTTTTCAATAAAAATTTCAGGTTTTTTGAGAAAAAATCACCACCTTTTATTACCATTTTCCCATCCATTCTCCATGGTTCTTTACTCACCCTCATCTGCCCGGAAGCATATACTGAAAATACCTATATTTTGATGAAAAGAGGTATTACGAAATATGAATTGTTCAGACAATTTCAGCCCAGGAAGAACAGAAAATCTGGTTTTTCTAAACAAAGTCTTTTACGATAACCCCGGTATGTCATGTCCGGTTATTTATCCGCTGGTCACCGATACAGAAAACTTTACTCAGCAGCTTTCCATCAGCGGAAGCAATAATGGCTGCGGCGGCAGCTGCGGATGTAACGGAGGATGCGGCTGCAGCGGCAGCTGTGACTTTGACCTCTGTAATGCCCAGTTTACAGTTACAAACACCTGCGTAACTATAACCTCTGCTGTACTCACAGAAGCAGCAGAATTCACAGCAGAAGATGTTACTGTTGACGGCCTGCCTGTCACAGCACTTACCCTTGAAAACGGAAGATATTTTGCGGATCTGAGCGGAATCATGTCAGAAATCACAAGATGTCCCGGCACTCCTGTGGACAGAAGAATATGCGGTGGCTGCAACACTTGCGACAACTGCAATTCCCAGTGCGATAACAACGGCCATTTTTTCCTTGCTGAAGTGGGCGGCCCTTGGGAGCTCCTTTTCAATATCACCATTGATGGCTACGTTTCCAACGGCAGATGCACCAGAGATTTCAGATTGTGCCTGAAAACACGTTCTGATGCCGGCGGTCAGTTCCCGATTACCGTTGATGCAAGCAACAATTTCGCCCTTCAGTGTGTGGAAATCCCATGCCAGAGCCAGGGCATCGCACCTTCCCTCAGATTCAATTTTGAAGCATGCGGCATGCTTCTTAATCCTGTCCTCACCATTGCACCTGCTGAAGCACCGGTTAACGGCTGTCCTGCACCGACTGAACTGATTCTCACAGCCAGTCTGGTAGTCACTCCTGCAATCAACCTTCAGGTTGTGAGACCATCTCTGTTTGCCCTCAACGCTCAGGAAGTAGGTACCTGCTGTGATGATCTGGGGCAGTGTGATGACTGCGCACCAGACTCCGGATGTGGCTGTTCAGATAACGCTGCTTACGGCGGATGCCCATCAGTACTGTCCGACACTTTCGCATGCCAGTGTACCAATACCAACGGTTTCCGTTTCTGATTTTTCCCAATAAAAAACCCCGCATCATGCGGGGCTACATAGTTTACGGTTTTTTAGTATTTTACCTTTTTACCGATTCTGTTTTTATATTTATTTTTTCTGTGACTGAAAATGGTGTCCTTGCGCGGGTTTACGCGTTTTGAAATTCCTTTGATGATTTTTACAATCAGAAGAATTACAAGCAGCACAACAACCACAGCAATTGCTGCGGCTATAATTTCAGTTTTATTCCAGCTGCCATCTATTACTATGCTGAATTTTTCTGTTAAAAAATCTTTAATCAGTTCCAAATTTTCTTTCCTCTTCAAAATGCATTTTTTTCCAATTACATCATAACACATTTTACATAAAATGCAAAGTATATTATTTCAGCGTGAAATTATAATAAAATTTAGAAATCACGTAATTTTTTCGGAGGAAAATGTGCTTTACTTTTTTTACTTTACCAGGAACATTTTTGGCCTCATTATGGTCATCAGTCCGGTCGCCGGACTTTTATTTATAGATTTTAACTCTGACCTTTTCATAATATTTTCCCTGGGTTCTGTGCTGGGCATCCCAGTGGGACTCATCTTGCTGAAAATACTGCCTTTCAGACTGCTTAACATCCTGTCAGCTTCAGTCTTTCTGGTTTCCGCTTTCAGACTGATTCTTACAGGTGCTGCCGGAGAATCATGGGCAAGCCTTGCCTGTATGGGTCTGTGTTTTCCCATGCTGGCTGCAATACTTCCTGTCAACATTGTTTCAGGCTGGTTCCGCAGCAGCAAAGTCCGGATTCTCGGTATGGTATGGGCAATTTCTCTGGTTTCAGCCGTAATCCTTGGAATTATCATGAAAAGGTTTACTTACACAGCTTTCATAATAAGTGTTGTTATGATGATTGCAGGGACAGGCTTTCTGCTTCAGACGCCTCCACATCTTCCGGTCAGATTTACAGCTGCGGCTCCCGATTCCTTTCACAATGCGCACCAGCAAAAAAGCTCTTTAAAACTTTTTATTTTTTTCCTGTGCATAAGCTTCACAACCGGTCTTGCTTTTATGATGCATGAAGCTGCAGACATCGATTTTTTCCTGTCAGAAAAAGCTCTGTTTATTGCTGGTCTGTGTGCCGGTCCGGCAGCA
>JAFQHT010000050.1 GCA_017397825.1 Bacillota bacterium
GAAGAAGGCGGCAGACATACTCCATTCTTCAACGGTTACAGACCACAGTTCTACTTCAGAACAACAGACGTAACAGGTGACCTTCAGCTTCCAGAAGGAACAGAAATGTGTATGCCAGGAGATAACATCACAATGACAATCCAGCTGATCACACCAATCGCTATCGAAGAAGGTTTAAGATTCGCTATCAGAGAAGGCGGCAGAACAGTAGGTTCCGGCGTTGTAACTGAAATCATCGAATAATAACTTGTTAAATTAGCCTGCAGCGTAAGCTGCGGGCTTTTTTTATTTATGTGTATATGGACAAGGGGAGATTTTGGTGGTAAAATAACATGATGATTAAAACTGTGGCAATATTCTTTATCGGGAAATAGCAGGGGGAACAGCAATGAATTTTGAATATTTTATAATTCATGAGGACTTGATTGAGGAGAGGGGTCTGGATATAGGTTTTAACCTTTATGGCATGGGACATCTCATCTGGCTTGCGGTAATTATCGCAGGCATCATTCTGTGGTCAGGATACTATAAAAAACTTACGGCAGCAAAACAGCAGGCAGCAAGAAAGTTTTTTGCTGTGGCAATTCTCTGCTCGGAAATTCTTAAAGATGCGATTCTGATTATCGGTGATGCACCTATGAAGGGGTACCTGCCGTTTCACCTTTGTGGCCTTGCAATTTTTGGTATGCTGGCAGATGCCTTTCTTGATTACAGAAAGATTACCGGTCAGATGTTCACCTTTGCATTCATGCCGGGGGCGTGTGCAGCGCTGCTTTTCTGCAACTGGACGGAATATCCTTTTTTAAACTTTATGAATATACATAGTTTTGTGTTTCATGGATGGATTATATGTTATGTAATTATGATTTACCGTAACGGTGAAGTGCGTCCGGATTACAGAGGTATGTGGAAAGTACTGGGTATGCTTGGTATTGTTGCAGTACCGATATTTGTTCTTAATAAAATTATCGAAGAAAATTACCTGTTTATAAATGAGGCCTCCGAAGGATCGCCGCTTGTGTTCCTTTGGGACATTTTCGGCACAAGATTCGGAGAACCAGGATACTTATTGTCTTATGCAGCATTGGTAATAATAGTATTACATGTGCTGTTTGTGGTATATAGTTTTACTAACAAAAAAGTGAAATACAAGGGGTAATATGATGAAACTTAAATTATTTGAACAAGTAAAGAAGAAAAAAAATAAAAGACCTGAAATCTGCCTCTCTCTTTCATGCGGCAATATTTATGATGCTGCTTCTGAAATAGCTGAATTTGGGGAATTCTGCCAGATTATTGAATGGTGCGCAGATAAGATGGACGGTGCAGAGAATTACACAAAAGAAACTTTTATTATTGATGCAGAGAAGATCAAAAAACTTTGCAATAAGAAAAAACTGATTATTGATTACAAGGGCGACGAAGTCATGACCAACAAAATACTGCGCTGGTCCATGGATGTTGCCGATATTATAGATATTGATGCCGGTAATCCTGAGCTGGAAAGACTGGTAAGAGAAGCTAAACGTAAAAGAGTGGAAACTCTTATTTCTTACCATGTTTTCGATCATATGCCATCAAGAAATGAAATCGCAGAGCAGTATCTGAAAATGGAAAAGCGTGGCGGGGATATTCTCAAGATTGCCTGCACCGCATCCAATGAAGTAGATACCTATGCTATTCTTGAAGGAGCGGCATCCTATTCTCAGCTCAGAGCTGCGAAACCTATCGTTGCTATCGCCATGGGCGAAGAAGGGCAGGTAAGCAGAATCTGTGCGGGAGATTTTGGCTCCACAATCAGCTGGGCATGCGGAAGTATACCTACTGCTCCGGGACAGTTCAATGCCCGCCAGCTGGCAAAATATATGGACAATTACTATAAGGAAGAAAAATAAGTGGATAATATTATTTCAATACAAAACCTTACATTTGAATATCTCCGGGATGAGGATCAGATGAACATAAAGGCCATCGATAACGTGAGTCTTGAAATCGAAAGAGGAAGCTTCACGGCTGTCATCGGCAAAAACGGTTCCGGCAAGTCCACACTGGCAAAGAACCTGAATGGACTTCTGATACCTACAGAAGGTGTTATTTATGTAGATGGGTTTGATACAAGAGATGACAATCACATCTGGGACGTGCGTCAGACAGCAGGCATGGTTTTCCAGAATCCTGACAACCAGCTGGTCTCTGCCATAGTTGAAGATGATGTGGCTTTTGGCCCTGAAAATCTTGGCATAGAGCCTGACGAAATCCGCCGCAGGGTGGATAAGGCGCTGGAAGATGTAAACATGGGTCAGTTCCGTAAAAAAGCTCCCCATCTGCTTTCAGGCGGACAGAAGCAGCGCATAGCTATTGCAGGCGTGGTTGCCATGAAGCCTAAATGCATCATCTTTGATGAACCGACAGCTATGCTGGACCCTAAGGGACGCAGTGAAATCATGTCAATTATTGACGAGCTCCATGAAGAAGGAATTACAGTAATTCTTATTACTCATTTCATGGAAGAAGCGGTAAGGGCGCAGCGCGTAATTATCATGAATGAAGGGCATGTTCTGATGGACGGAACTCCGCAGGAAGTATATGCCAACGAAGAAGTACTCAAGGCGGCCAATCTGGAAATGCCGCTCATGTTTGAGGTGGGTGCAAAGCTCCGCCAGCAGGGCATTGATGTGCCTTCACACATTATCACTGAAGAAGAGATGGTAGAATTTATATGTCAATACAAGTAGAAAATCTGGTGCACATATATGATAAAGGTATGCCTTCGGAGCAGATTGCCCTGGACAATATCAGCTTTACCTGCGAAGATGGTCAGATGGTGGGCATCATCGGTCATACCGGTTCAGGCAAGTCCACCCTGCTTCAGCACCTTAACGGCCTGCTGAAACCCCATAGCGGAAGGGTTATTGTGGGTGATGTGGATATTACACAGCCCGGCGTACCAATGGTGCAGATCCGCAGAAAAATCGGTCTGGTATTCCAGTATCCTGAGTACCAGCTTTTTGAAGAAACTGTAGCCAAGGACGTGGCATTCGGTCCTAAAAATCTTGGCCTTGATGAAGAAGAAATCGAAGAAAGAGTACGTGAGGCTATTGAACTGGTAGGACTTGATTATGAGGAAATAAAAGACCGTTCGCCTTTTGATCTTTCCGGAGGTCAGAAGAGAAGAGTGGCCATTGCAGGCGTGGTTGCCATGAGACCTGAGGTGCTCATACTTGACGAACCTACTGCAGGGCTGGACCCGAAGGCGCACCAGGATGTGCTTAAAATGGTCCGGGAAGTCCACGAAAGAACCGGCAATATTACAATTCTGGTATCACACAACATGGGAGACATTGCTGAAATGTCTGATAAAGTAGTTGTAATTGACAGCGGGCACCTTGTAGCAGTGGGAACTCCTTATGAAGTTTTCTCGAAAAAGGAAGAGCTCCGCAGGGTGGGGCTGGAACTTCCGCCTATTACACAGTTTACTGAGAAACTGAGAGAAAAGGGAATCGGCATTGACAGTACAATTCTTGATGTGGATACTGCAGCAATGCAGATTGCTCAATATTTAAAAAAGGAAAAATAATATAGATGATAAGAGATATTACATTAGGACAATATTTTCCCGGTGATTCAGTGATTCACAGACTGGACCCGAGAGTGAAAATAATTGCAACATTAATGTTCATAATAGAACTTTTCATTGTGGATAATTTTATTGGTTTTGCCATTGCGGCCATCTGCCTTGGACTGGTGATAGCAGTTTCAAAAGTGCCGCTGAGTTTTATTCTCAGAGGGCTCAAACCAATCCTGATTATCCTGATGTTTACATTTGCACTGAATATTTTCATGGTAGACGGACGAATTCTGTGGCAGTGGGGTTTTCTTAAGATTACTGCAGAAGGCCTGCGTCTGGCTGTTTTTATGGCTATAAGACTGGTTCTGCTGCTGATGGGCTCATCAATGCTGACTCTGTGTACACGTCCGCTGAGCCTGACCGATGGTATAGAAAGGCTCCTTGCGCCGCTTAAAAAAATCGGCGTGCCTGCTCATGAAATCGCTATGATGATGACCATTGCCCTGCGTTTCATACCTACTCTGCTCGAAGAAACAGATAAGATTATGAAGGCACAGCAGGCAAGAGGCGCTGACTTTGAGACAGGAAACCTTATTCAGAAAGCAAAGGCGCTGATTCCTATTCTGGTGCCGCTGTTTGTAAGTGCTTTCAGAATTGCTCAGGATCTGGCAATGGCAATGGAAGCAAGATGTTACCGCGGTGGTGACAACAGAACAAGAATGCACGAAATGAAACTTAAAGGAAGAGATTATGTGGCTGTTTTGCTGCTCATTGTCTTCCTGGCAGTAATTATAATTGAGACGAGGTTATTCTGATGCGTCAGAGAAGTATTAAAAATCTGGCAGAGAAGCTGGAACTTAATTCAGCCTTTCTGATTGAAGACCCACGTGCCTGCAAGGGATGCTGGGCGGAAGTATTCGGGAATAATAATCCTGTGTACCTTGAGATAGGCTGCGGTAAGGGAAAATTCATCATGAGCCGTGCGGCAGCATGTCCTGACAGAAACTTTATAGCGGTGGAGGGCCAGGAAGCAGTGGCGCTGCGTGCTCTGGAAAAGGCAGCAGATGAACAGCTTAACAATGTGAGAATCTTTATTGACTTTGTCAATGACCTTGGGGATTATTTCGAAAAAGGTGAGCTGGCAGGGATTTTTCTCAACTTCAGCGACCCGTGGCCAAAGGCACGTCATGCCAAGCGCCGTCTTACATACCACAAGCGTCTTCAGAATTACAAAGATATTATGGCAGAAGACGGAATTGTTGAGTTCAAGACAGATAATGACGGGCTGTTTGAGTTCACTCTGGAAGAGATTGAGCAGGCGGGCTTTGAAATTCTGGAAATGACAAGGGACCTGCACAGTCCTGAAAATGAAGACATTTATGAGTCTGCGAGATTTACCACTGAGTATGAAGACAAGTTTTCAGCCGCAGGAAAGAATATAAACTATGTAAAGATTTAAAAAAAGAAAAAGCAGCGCAGGCTGCTTTTTTTATACTTAAAATCTGATATAATCTGCCGGGTTGACATAAACGCCATCTTTGAGCATTTCCAGATGCAGATGAGCAGGTTCAAGAGATTCTGTGAGACCACTCATTCCGACTCCGCCGATGATGGTGCCGGCAGTGACAACGTCACCGGTTTCAACTATTTCATTGGTGGAAAGATTTGAATAAACAGTAATGAATCCATTGTCGTGGGTGATTTCCACGGACGTACCAAAGCGGCCGTCCTCATATACTGCAGTTACAGTGCCGTCAGCGGCTGCCACCACCTGTGTATCCTCGGGAGCCTCTATATCTATGCCGCAGTGAGTCATGTACTGATCCAGCGTTACTGAATAGATTAATGAGTCCATGGAGTATTCGTTGGTAATGTACGCATCATCGTCTCTGACAGGGTTGATGAATATTCTTCCCGTCTGGTCTGTTTCCTTAGGCTCTGCACTGTCTATAACAGAAATATCTGTGGAAGTTTCTGCTGTATCCGGAACTGTTTCTCCGGCAGTCACATCCGGCGGCGGAGCCTGTTTTTCTGCCTCACCGGTCACATCCTGAGTACTGGTGCTGTCTGAAACAGGTAGTTCACCTCCGCTGTTGTTGATTTTTTCAATATTTGATTTTATGGTAAAAATTGAAGTCAGGGCGATAACACAAAATGCCAGCATTAAAGCCACAGCAATCTTGTCTTTTTCTTTTTTTCTTTGTGCTTGACGCATGATTTCACCTCCAGTCATAAATATTGTTGACAAAAAAGATGTATTTAATACTAAACAATTGCTTGTAATAATTAAGCAATCATAGTAAAATAGATTAAATTGTGTTAAACAGAAGGAGATAAATTATGACAGAAATGTTATTTGCTTCACAGCAAGGAAGAAATATCCCCAAAGAAGATAAGATTTTTGGAATCAATAACCGTGCAAAGGCAATGATAGCAAAGGAAGGCAAGGACAAAGTTGTAAATGCAACTCTCGGTGCTCTTCTTGACGATAAAGGCGATTTAATAGTACTTTCTTCAGTAACTGAAGTTTTCAGAAACCTGGCTCCTGCAGAATTTGCCGAATATGCTCCTATTGCAGGAACTCCGGCTTTCAGGGAGGCTGTAAAAAAAGACTGCTTCAGAAATTATGAGCCAAAGGGCTTTGTTGAAGTAGTTGCGGCTCCCGGCGGAACAGGTGCAATTAAAAACGCAGTTGCAAATTATGCGGACAGAGACAGCAAAATTCTTTTTGCTGACTGGTTCTGGGCACCATACAGAAGCATCGCGGAAGAAATGGGCAAAGGATTTGAAACTTTTACTTTCTTTAATGAAGAAAGAAAGTTCAATATTGCAAGCTTTGAAGAAAAAGTAAAAGCACTTCTTCAGGTTCAGGACAGACTTCTTGTAATTTTAAACACTCCGGCCCACAACCCGACCGGTTATGCCCTTACAGAAGAAGACTGGAAAGGTGTAAAAGAAGTTTTTGGAAGAACGCCTTCAGATAAGAAGATTACTTTACTTGTGGACACAGCATATATTGATTTTGCAGGTGATGAAGATGAATACAGAAGTTACCTCCCGGTTCTGGAAGAAATGCCGGGCCATGTACTGACACTTATTGCCCACAGCCTTTCCAAGGCCTATACGCTGTATGGCATGAGATGTGGTGCTACAATCTGCATTGCCAAGGATAAAGCTGTTGCAGATGAATTCAAGCAGGTGTGCGAATTTTCTTCAAGAAGTACCTGGTCAAACTGTGCAAAGGCACCGCAGGTAATCCTTACAAAAATTTATGACGACCCTCAGCTCAGAGACAGAGTTTTCGAAGAAAGAAAGCAGCACCGTGACATGCTTATCTCAAGGGCGAAAGCCTTTGAAGCAGCAGCGGCAGAATGCGGACTGGTGACAGTGCCTTTTGATACAGGATTTTTCGTATCTGTTCCATGTGAACAGCCTGATGCAGTTTGTGCAAAACTTGAAGAGGAAGGAATTTTCCTCATTCCTCTTGCAAAAGGTATCAGAGTATCAATTGCTTCTGTAGCAGAAAATATCTGCCGGATGCTTCCTGCAAGAATCAAGGCAGCTATGGACAGTTTATAAAAAATGACTTCTTCCATAAAATTCCATTTATATAATTGACAAATTTTTACAGCGGTGTTAAAATTGCGTTGCGGAAGGATTTTGGGAAGGAGATATAATGCCTAAACAAATTAACAGAAACCAGGACTTTACTTTTTCTATTAAAAGACATCTTGGAGTTCTGAGCAGGACTCAGACAGGGTGGAATAAGGAAGTGAATCTGGTGGAGTGGAACGGAAACCCGGCCAAACTGGATATACGTGACTGGGACCCTGACCACGAACACATGGGAAGAGGAATCACGCTTCACAAACCGGAAACTCTGGAATTACTGGAGATTCTGCTGAAAAGCTTCGGCAAGGATCTGGCTAAGGCCAGAGCTGCCAGAGAAGCCGCTGAAGAACAGCCTGCAGAACCGGCGGAAACCGGTGAGGCGGAAGCAGCGGCCCCGGAAGAAGCTCCGGAGGCATCTGAACCGGAAAAACCTTTTCAGCCATGGTAAACTTAAAAATAAAAAGAGCTGACAGCGGAAATAATATTTCTGCTGACCAGCTCTTTTTTTGTACAGCAGAAATTACCGCTGCTTATGCGTGTTGTTGACGCTCATCTCTGAAAAGAAAAGTAATTCCGTAGATTGCTGCCAGCCCTACCACTGCATAAATGATTCTGGATATAATGACGAGGTTTTCGCCGAAAATGCTGGAAACCAGATTGAAATTAAAGAATCCGACAAGACCCCAGTTGAGCCCGCCGATAATCATAAGAATGAGAATTAGCTTTTTCAAAGTAATCACTCCTTTCGAGATATATTTTTGCCCCAAAATGTTTTTTTTATTAATAATATGTGATACAATAATTACAACTATGGTTAATTATTTTTTTAAGATCCGGGGGAATTTTTATGAAAATATTATTGAAAAAAGGACCAAGACAAGAGTTTGAAGAAATGATGGTTGAAAAGGGGACCACCATTGAAGAAATATGTAAAAAGATTGAAAGCGAACTGCCATATACCGTTCTGGCAGCGAAAGTAAATAACAGGATCGAAAGACTTACAGAATCGCTGCACGGAGAATCAGAAGTGGAACTGCTGGATATGAGAACTCAGCAGGCCAATCTTATTTACCAGAACAGCCTTTGCATGATTTATCTGAAGGCCATAGAAGATGTGATGGGCAATGTAGAGGTGGATATTGAAAATTCACTGAACAAGGGGCTTTACACTGAGATTAAAGGTCCTCAGGCGGTTTCTGCAAAAGATATAAAAAACATACAGAACCGTATGTGGGAACTTGTAGATGCAGACATTCCGATCGAAGAAGAAAAACTCACCAGAGAGGAAGCTATTGCCCAGTTTGAAAAAATGGGCTGCGAAGAAAAGATTACACTTCTGTGTCAGGATAAACGCAGACACAGCTTCCCGTTTTATTCACTGGATGGATACAAGGACTTTTTCTACGGCCTTATGGTTCCGTCCACAGGATACATCAGACATTTCCAGCTGGTTAAATATAAAAGAGGTGTGCTGCTCAGATTTCCGCATCCATCAAAACCTGATGTGATTCCGGAATACGTGGACGAAAAAATGCTTTACCAGACATTCGGTGAACAGAGCCGCTGGGGCAAGCTCATGGGAATAAATTATGTTTCGGACCTTAACCGCAAGATTGAAGAGGGTAAATTCAAGGAGCTGATTCAGCTTTCAGAAGCTCTTCATGAAAAGCGTATTGTGGAAATTGCAAACATGATTGTAAAACAAAAGAAGAGAATTGTTCTTATTGCAGGGCCTTCTTCATCAGGAAAAACTACTTTTGCACAGAGGTTGTGCATCCAGCTCAGAGTAAACGGTCTGCAGCCCCTTTATATGGGCACTGACGATTATTTTGTGGAAAGAGATGAAACTCCGCTGGACGAATATGGTGAAAAGGATTACGAAAACCTGCAGGCAGTGGATATCCACCTTTTCAATCAGAATATAAA
The DNA here is from genome assembly GCA_017397825.1 of Bacillota bacterium. Lineage (GTDB taxonomy): Bacteria > Bacillota > Clostridia > Peptostreptococcales > Anaerovoracaceae > SUG1106. The sequence continues at coordinate 9,107 of JAFQHT010000050.1, forward strand.
CGACCTGCTGTCAGGCAAAACAGTTGATATGCCAAGTTTCAACTTCCTTACAGGCAAGAAGGAATACGGCAGACGCATTACCTCAATCAAGGGAAACCAGCCGATTGTAATTGAAGGGATTCATGCTCTCAACGAAAAACTGACAGAGGAGCTTCCTCAGGATGAAAAGTTCAAAATATACATAAGTCCGCTTACACAGCTTAATATTGACAGTCACAACAGAGTAGTGACTACAGATCATAGAATGCTGCGCCGTATGGTGCGTGACTTCAAATACAGAGGACACAGTGCACAGAGCACTATTGCAAACTGGCCGAAAGTACGTGCGGGCGAAGATAAAAATATATTCCCTTACAGTAATGAGGCAGATGTACTGTTCAATTCGGTTCATCTTTATGAAATCTCTGTACTTAAAAAATACGCGCAGCCTCTTTTGGAAGCGATTACTCCTGAAGAACCCGAATACAGTGATGCAGTAAGAATGCTGGAATTCCTCAGATTCTTCAAAACGGTTGAAGATGATTCGGCAATCGTAAATAACTCAATTCTCAGGGAATTTATCGGCGGAAGTATTTTCGTAGAATAGTAAACAGAAAGACAACATCAGAAGGAATAGTTATGGCAAAAATTACGGTAGTGGGAGGAATCAATATAGATATTGAGGGCAGCCCATTTGAGAAACTGAAGTACCAGGATTCAAATCCGGGAAAAGTCCACATGGCTTTTGGCGGTGTGGGACGGAATATTACAGAAAATATCGCGCGGCTTGGAGGCGACGTGGCCATGCTGGCGGTCATCGGAGATGACCAGATGGGCCTGGCTGCAAAAAAAGAGCTGAACGAACTTGGTGTTGATACTTCCTGCATCCGTGTGCTTGAGGGCGAAAACACTGCAATGTACCTTTCAATCCTTGATGATCAGAAGGACATGGAACTTGCATTATGCGACATGGATATTATCGAGGCGATTACTCCGCAGGTGCTGGAAAACCACAGAGATTTCCTGATGGAATCGCAGATGGTGGCACTGGACGGCAACCTTACGCAGGAGCTTATGGAGGCCGCAGTGGAAATGCTGGAGGGCATACCGCTTTTTTATGACCCGGTGTCAGCGGCAAAAGCTGTGAAGGCTAAAAATATAATCGGACGTTTTCACAGCATCAAGCCAAACATTATGGAAGCTGAAATACTTACGGGCATGAGGATTAACAGCGAAGAAGATGTCCGCAGGGCAGGTCAGTGGTTCATGGATGCCGGAGTAAAAAGAGTTTTTATAACTCTCAATAAAGATGGCGTTTACTACAGGGACGAAGAGGGAGACGGGTTTATCCGTCCTGCGGAAAATCTTAAAGTAGTAAGTGCCACAGGTGCAGGAGATAGTTTTTCTGCCACAATCATGCTGGGCTTTGTTAATGGGAAGTCGGCGGAAGAAACAGCCAGAATGGGCATGGCGGCAGCATCCATTGCTATGGAAAGCGCCCGTGCAGTAAATAAAGATATGAATATGGAAGAATTGTTAAGGAGGATTTAATAAAATGTTTGAAAGATTTTTAGATATTAACCCGGAAGTAGCTCAGGCACTGGATGAAGGAGCAGCAGTTGTGGCGCTGGAGTCAACTATTATTTCTCATGGTATGCCTTATCCTAAGAATGTGGAAACTGCTCTTGCAGTTGAAGAGGTAATCAGAAAGAACGGTGCGGTTCCTGCTACTATCGGTATCATCAACGGAAGAATCAAAGTAGGTCTTACAAGAGAAGAAATTGAATACATGGCAACTGCCAAGGATGTGCTTAAAGTGAGCAGAAGGGATTTTCCTCTGGTGGTTTCCCAGAAACTTGACGGTGCGACTACAGTTGCAGGCACAATGATTGCTGCGCACATGGCAGGCATCAAAGTATTCGTAACAGGCGGCATCGGCGGTGTGCACAGAGGTGCAGGCGAAAGCTTTGATATCTCTGCAGACCTTGAAGAACTGAAGATGACAGATGTTGCAGTAGTATGTGCAGGTGTAAAATCCATTCTTGATATCGGTGGTACACTTGAATATCTGGAAACATCCGGTGTTCCTGTAATCACAGTAGGTGCGGATCAGTTCCCTGCTTTCTACAGCAGAGAAAGCGGTTTTGCTGCTGAATGCAGAATGGATGACCATGAAAAGATTGCTGATTTAATCAGAACTAAAGATGAAATGGGTCTCCGCGGGGGCATCCTGATTGCATGTCCGATTCCTGCAGACCAGGAAATTCCTTTTGACAAAATGGACGTAGTAATCCAGCAGGCTCTTAAAGAATGTGAAGAACAGGGAATCACAGGAAAGAGAATCACACCTTTCCTCCTCAGCAGAGTAAAAGATTTAACTGAAGGTTCCAGCCTTGAAGCAAATATAAAACTGGTTCTCAACAATGCCGACATCGGTTCAAAGATTGCGGTGAACATTTAAGAGGTAAGGATATGAAAAAAAGAAACAAAATATTGGCTGCAGCACTGGCATTATGCCTGGTGTTTACCATGATTCCCGGTCTTTCCTTCGCGGCAGAGACTGCGGCAGCCAAAGATATAGTTGTTCTTTACAGCAGTGATATCAACGGAAGCGTTGATACTAACATCGGTGTTGCCGGCATGGCGGCATATGCCAATGCCATGAGGGCAGAAGGCAAATATGTGGAAATTGTGGACACAGGTAATGCTGTAGGCGGCAGCGTTCTGGCGTCAATTTCAAAAGGCGCTTATGTAGTTGAAGCAATGAATGCGGGCGGCTATGGAATTGCAGTTCCCGGTGCAAAGGAATTTGCCTATGGTGTGGATGTGCTGGTATCAGATATAATGCTTGAAGCAGATTATAATTATCTGAGCTGCAACTTTACTATTGCAGGAACAGATAACAGTATTTTTTCACCATATAAAATAGTAAAATACGGAGATACTGACATTGCCTATGTGGGAATAAGTGATCCTGATATTATTAACCAGGTGCCTTATATGAAACTCAGCGACGGAACCGCTTTATATTCTTTTGCGGAAGGTAATAACGGCGCGGATTTATATGCAAAAGTTCAGGCGGCAGTAGATGCAGCCAAAGCTGAAGGGGCAGATTACATCATTGCACTCGGCAATCTGAGAAATACTGCCGATAAAGCATTCACGGCAGAAAGCGTACTTCAGAATACTTCCGGAATCAATGCTTTCATCAACAGTAATTCAGGAAAGTCCGTTTCCGGAACTACCGTAAAGACAAAAGACGGTGCTTATGCGCTGCTGACAAGCCCGGGCGCAGGAATCAGCAATATTGGTGTTATGACAATTTCTGCAGGAAAAACTATTTCATCCCAGCTGATTACTTCATACACACTCAGAGATATAAAAACCAAAGACGCTGTTGATAAACTTACAGAAGAGTACAGTGCGGGCCTTAAAGAAGCTTTTGCGACAACCAGCAGCAGACTTGAGGCGGCAAGCACCAGCGGCGATCGTATTATAGAAAGCACCGAAACCAATCTTGGCGATCTGGTGGCTGATGCGTACAGAAGCGTTACGGGCGCAGATGTTGCTCTCGTAGAGGCGAGTGAACTCAAGACAAACATTGCTGTGGGAGGAATAAGCTACAACGATATTATAAGAGCTGTTCCGGGCGGCCAGAACATCAGTGTGGCACAGGTAAGCGGTTTTGACCTGCTGGATGCACTGGAAATGTCCGCAAGACTTTATCCTAATGCCAACAAGGGATTCCTTCAGGTGTCCGGCGTGACTTTTGATATTCAGGAAACAGTAATACCGTCTGTTTCTGTGGATGGTCTGGGCGATTTCATCAGTGTGGATGATGATTACAGAGTAACCAATGTGATGATCAACGGAAAGGCGCTTGACCTTTTAGGAACATATACTGTTGCGGGAACAAACAAACTGCTCAATGGTGAGACAGGTTATACCATGCTCACCAATGGCCCTCTTGCAAAGGTAAACGTAGCAACTGACAGCCAGGCTGTAATCAGCTATATTAAAGATGTGCTCAAAGGCTCTGTAGGCGGTGCTTACAGCAAATCACAGATCAGAATTGACTCTATCAAACTGGCACGCCAGAGCGAAATTGATGCCATGGTAGAAAAACAGGCTGACAAGAAGCTCAAAGAATATAAAGAAAAACTGGAAGAACTTCAGAAGGAAATTGAAATCCAGGAAGAAGTTATTGCCATCAAGACCATGACAATCAAAGCGTCATCCAAGTTTACCAAGACTTCAGGAAAACGCAAGATTACTGTTACATGGACTGCATCGGAAGATGTGGACGGAATCAAGTATCAGGTCTATAAGTCTTCAAAGAAGAGCAGCGGCTATTCAAAGATGCTGACAACAAGCAAGAAGACTTACTCCAATACATCCGGTCTGACCAAGGGAAAGACTTACTATTATAAGGTACGCGCCTATAAATATCTCAACGGCAAGTACTACTACTCTGACTGGTCTAATATTGCTTCCCGCAAGGTAAGTAAATAGATAGATTTTTAAAGCGTGGAAAGGAGACTTGAAATGAAGAAGAGAAAAGTTTTAGCTCTGGTCATTGCATTTGTTATGATATTTGCAATGATGCCAACAATGGCCTTTGCTGAAGATGTGCTGCTTATTGCACCTGCTGATGGTGCGGCAACAGACACTGCAGCTCCGGCGAAGTCAAATGACATTGTGATCCTCGGTACCAGTGACGTGCACTGCGGTCTGGAGGAAAACATCGGCTATGCCGGCCTAGTCGCATACAAAAAAGCTCTGCAGGAAGAGTACAACTATGTTACTCTTGTTGATGCAGGCGATGCAATTCAGGGTGATGTGGTAGGGACATTATCAAACGGTGAATATCTGACAGAAGTTATGAACGAAGTGGGATATGACATTCTCGTTCCGGGCAATCATGAATTCGACTATGGTATGGATCAGTTCCTCAATAAAATCGTTAAAATGTCCAAAGCTCCTTATGTTGCAGCAAACTTTGTGGACAAGGACGGTAAGCCTGTATTTGATGCATATAAAATTATAGAATACGGTGAAACCAAAGTTGCTTACGTAGGTATTGCAACTCCTGAAACATTTGTTAAGTCCACACCTACATACTTCCAGGATGCAAACGGAAACTATATTTATGGTTTCTCACAGGGAGACAACGGTAAGAATTTATACAAGGCAGTTCAGACTGCAGTAGATGCAGCAAAGGGTGCAGGCGCAGATTATGTAATTGCAGTTGCTCACCTCGGTGACGATGCTACAAGCACACCTTACACTTCAAGTGAAGTAATCGCAAACACAAACGGTATCGATGCTCTCATGGACGGACATGCTCACCAGACATTCACAAAGCCTGTGAAGAACAAAGATGGTAAAGCTGTACAGGTTGTTGCTACAGGTACCAAGCTGGAAAACATCGGTAAGATTGTTATTTCTGAAAAAGGTGTTGTAACTGTTACAAACGTTACAGCAGCTGAAGCTTCCGCCAAGGATGCGGACATGGAAGCTTTCATCAAGGGAATCAAGGACAAGTACGAAGTTCTTGTAAATCAGAAGGTTGCAACTACAGAAGTAGAACTTAAGACACATACTGATGACGATGCAATCAGACTGGTAAGAAGCCAGGAAACTAATCTGGGCGACCTTTGTGCAGATGCATATAAGGAAGTTCTTGGCGCAGACATTGCATTTGTAAATGGCGGCGGTATCAGAGCTGAACTGGCAAAGGGCGACATCACATATGGCGACATCATTGCAGTTCACCCTTACGGCAACATGGCATGTGTAATTGAAGCTACAGGCCAGGAAATTCTCGATGCTCTGGAACTGGGTGCATCAGCATGCGGTGTTGGTGAAAGCGGCGGTTTCCTTCAGGTAGCAGGGCTTACTTACGAAATCAATCCTTTCATCAAGTCCACAGTGGTTCTCAACGACATGAACGAATTCGTTGAAGTTGCAGGCGCACGCAAAGTTTCCAACGTAAAGGTAGGCGGCGTTGATATCGACCCTGAAAAGGTTTATACTCTTGCTTCTCATAACTATATGCTCAAGAGCGGCGGCGACGGTTATACAATGTTCAAGGGCAACAAGGTTCTTCAGGACGAAGTTATGATTGACAATCAGGTTCTCATCACTTATATTCAGAAGAATCTCAGCGGCAAAGTTGGAGCTCAGTATGCACAGCCACAGGGAAGAATCACTGTCCTCACTGCTGACGATGTTATCAGCCCGATTGTTCAGAAGCTCGAAGTCGCAGAATATGAATGTAAGGTAAAGATTACATCTTCCAAGAAGAATATCAAACTTACATGGAATGCATGCGAAGCAGAAGGCGTTAAGTATCAGGTTTACAGATCAACCAAGTCCGGTTCCGGATATAAGAGAGTAAAAACAACCGACAAGACATCCTTCACAACATCAAGTGGCGTGAAGAAAGGCGTAAAATATTATTTCAAGGTAAGAGCGGTCAAGGAAATTGACGGAGCAAACTACTACGGACACTATTCCAACAAGGTTAACGGCAAGAAGGGCTAACCTCTTAAACCATTGAAATTACAAGGCGGACGTAAAAATCCGCCTTTTTATTTTGTTAAAAATAAATTTTTTTTAATTTTTTCGGTTGAAGCACATAAATTTATGTGCTTTTTGGGCAAAAGAACAGGCAGAAGAATTTAAAACCAAAAAGAAACGCCAACATATGTGTAAATGGTTTGCAGCCTCTAACCATTGAAAATGCACATTTTGCGCTTTAAAAAATTTTAAAATTTCTTCAATTTTTTTCAAAAAAACACTTGCATTATTCTTGAACTTGGTATATACTAAAAAAGCTTGTGAAAGGCGAAGAAGCGGGAAGTTACCGTGCTAAAGGAGAATTTCCGTGGAGTAAGTCCTCACTTGATGAGGGCGCAGGGATTCGCCTGTTCTTTTCTTGTGCGTAGCGAATAGGAAACGCACGGGAGCGTGTACGAAGCAAGCAATTCCACTGTACACGTTGAAATTTCAGGCATTTGAACCCCTTGTACAAGCATAGCGTAAACCGTACAAAAAATTTTTAGGAGGAAAAAATGAGCGAATTACAGAAAATCAGAATTAAGCTTAAAGCTTATGACCACGCGTTATTAGACCAGTCCGCTGCTAAGATCGTAGAAACTGCGAAAAAGACAGGCGCTGACGTTTCCGGTCCGATTCCGCTCCCAACAGAAAAAGAAGTCGTAACAATCTTAAGAGCAGTACACAAGTACAAAGACTCCAGAGAACAGTTCGAACAGAGAACTCACAAGAGATTAATCGACATCACAAACGCTACACTGAAGACAACTGATGCTTTAACAAAGCTCGACTTACCAGCAGGCGTTGACATCGAAATCAAGTTATAATAAATAACAGGTTTCAAAAAATTAAAACATTAAGTAAGGGACACTCCCTTAGTAAGAACTCATGAGAGGCTGGAAAGCAAACCAGAGAGTTCCAATGTAAGATTATGGAGGAAAAATAATGAAGACAATCTTAGGAAAAAAGATGGGCATGACTCAGATCTTCGATGAACAGGGTAACGTAATTCCTGTAACAGTTATCGAAGCAGGCCCAGAAGTTGTAACTCAGGTTAAGACAGTTGAAACAGATGGTTACAACGCAGTACAGGTTGGTTTCGAAGATCAGAAGCCACAGAGAGTAAACAAGCCTTTAACTGGACACTTTGCAAAGGCTGGCGTAGCTCCTAAAAAGTACTTAGCTGAATTCAGAACTGAAGAAGGCGAAGCTTACGAAGTAGGACAGGTTATCACAGTTGCTGATTTCGAAGTTGGCAGCAAGCTCGACGTTACTGGTACTTCCAAAGGTAAGGGTACTCAGGGTAACATCAAGAGACATCACCACAGAAGAGGACCTATGACTCACGGTTCCAAGCACAAGAGACTTCCTGGTGGTTTAGCAGCTGCTACTTACCCTTCAAGAGTATTCAAGGGTAACGAAGGTCCAGGTAGAACAGGTAGAGATACAGTTACTGTTCAGAACGTGGTTCTCGTAAAAGTTATTGAAGAAAGAAACCTTATGCTCGTTAAGGGCGCTGTTCCAGGAAACAAGGGTGGCCTGGTTCGCGTTCAGTACGCAGTAAAGGGTAACAAATAAGTCGGGTGAAAGGAGGAAGCACAAATGGCAAAAGTAACTATGCTTAATATGGCAGGAGCTGAAGCAGGTTCAATCGAATTAAACGATGCAATCTTCGCAATCACTCCAAACGAATTCGCTGTTCACGCAGTTGTAAAGAACTACTTAGCTAACCAGAGACAGGGTACTCAGTCCGCAAAGACTAGAGGCGAAGTCAGAGGAGGCGGTAGAAAGCCTTTCAGACAGAAGGGAACTGGTCGTCACAGACAGGGTTCAACAACTGACCCATCACAGGTTGGCGGTGGCGTAGCATTCGCACCAAAGCCACGCGACTACAGATATACATTACCTAAGAAGTTAAGAAGACTCGCTATGAAGTCTGCTTTATCCTCAAAGGTAGCTGAAAAAGAAATCATCGTATTAGACGAATTAAAATTTGATGCACCAAAGACTAAAGAAATGATCAAGGTGCTTGAAAACGTTAAGGCTGGTAAGAAGGCACTTATCGTAATGGCTGAAAAGGACGAAAACGTTGTTAAGTCCGCAGCAAACATCCCTGGAGTTAGAACAGCTCTTGTAGGAACAATGAATGTTTACGAAATCGTAAACCACACAAGCTTCATCGTAACAAAGGAAGCAGTACAGAAGATTGAGGAGGTGTACATCTAATGAAGAGCGCATACGATATCATTTTAACTCCTGTTATTTCTGAACAGAGTATGGACGTTGCAGCAGAAAAGAAGTACACTTTCAAAGTTGCAACAGACGCTAACAAGACTCAGGTTAAATTAGCAGTTGAAGAAATCTTCGGTGTTGAAGTAGCAAAAGTAAACATCATGAACTATGACGGTAAAGTAAAGAGAATGGGAAGATACGTTGGCAGAACAGCTGCTTACAAAAAAGCGATCGTTACTCTGACTGAAAAGAGTAAGGAAATCGAATTCTTCCAGGGATTATAATCTAGGAGGTAAGTAAACAATGGGAATTAGAAAATATAAACCAACTACTCCTGGTCTTAGAGGTATGACAGTTTCCACTTTCGAGGAAATCACAACAAGCACACCTGAAAAATCACTTACTGTAACTCTTAAGAAGCACGCAGGAAGAAACAACAGAGGTAAGATTACTGTTAGACATCAGGGTGGCGGTACAAGACCAAAATACAGAATCATCGACTTCAAGAGAAATAAAGACGGTATTCCAGCAGTTGTAAAGACTATCGAATACGATCCAAACAGAAGTGCTAACATCGCTCTGCTTGTATACGCAGACGGTGAAAAGAGATATATCCTCGCTCCAAACAAGCTGAAGATCGGTTACAAGATCGAATCCGGTCCAGACGCTGATATCATGGTTGGTAACGCACTTCCAATCGCTAACATTCCAGTTGGTACAATCATCCACAACGTGGAATTAAAGCCTGGTAAGGGCGGTCAGTTAGCAAGATCCGCTGGTAACGGCGCACAGCTCATGGCTAAGGAAGGAGATTACGCACAGGTAAGACTCCCATCCGGCGAAGTAAGAAAAGTAAGCATGAGATGCAGAGCTACAATCGGTGAAGTTGGTAACGGAGATCACGCAAACATCCAGATCGGTAAAGCAGGTAGAAAGAGACACATGGGCGTAAGACCTACAGTAAGAGGTTCCGTAATGAACCCTAACGACCATCCACACGGTGGTGGTGAAGGTAGATCCCCAATCGGTCGTAAGAGTCCTGTTACTCCATGGGGTAAGCCTGCACTTGGTTACAAGACAAGAAAGAAGAACAAAGCTTCTAACCAGTATATCGTAAAGAGAAGAAATGAAAAGTAATTAGGAAGGAGCAAATATAATGGGTAGATCACTTAAAAAAGGTCCTTTCGTAAACGCTAAGCTGCTCAAGGCTATCGAAGAAATGAACGCAGCTAACGATAAGAAAGTAATTAAAACATGGTCAAGACCATCCACTATATTCCCACAGATGGTGGGACACACTATCGCAGTGCACGACGGTAAGAAACATGTTCCTGTATATATCACAGAAGACATGGTAGGACACAGACTTGGAGAATTCGCTCCTACTAGAAACTACAGAGGTCACGCTGCTGACAAATCATCAAAGGTTAAGAGATAAGAAAGGAGATAA
>JAFQHT010000051.1 GCA_017397825.1 Bacillota bacterium
TGGGACAGGACTATCCAATCTGGATTGCCCAATATTACAAACAGTGCAACTATAAACATGATTATGACTGGTGGCAGTATTCCTCCGGAGGCACAGTCAATGGAATCAGCGGACGTAACGACTGTAACTTCTGGTATCTTGATAAAGTGACCGAACCTACATCTGCGTTTTCTGTGGCAAATGCCCAGACTTACATATACGGAGCAGAACTTTTTACATACGCACCTGGAGTGAAATTTGAACCGGCAGTTACTGTCGGCGCCAATGGTATGCCCCTTACAGAAGGTGTGGATTATACAGTAAAGTATATAAATAACACAGCTGCTGGCACTGGCTATGCTATGGTCATGGGTAAGGGAATGTACACAGACTACTGCCTGGTGCCTTTTACCATCGTACCGTCCGGTGATACAAGAAGAATTACTGTGGCTGATATTGCAGCAGGAACATATACAGGCAAAGAAGTGAAACCTTCTTCCATTACTGTCAAAGATGAGCTGGGCAGAACTCTGGTAAACGGCCTGGACTATACATATACAGTTTCCAATGCAGTTAATGCAGGAACTGCACAGATTGTAATTACTTTTACAGGCAATTACAGCGGAAGCAAGACCGCATCATACACTATAAACAAAGCTGATCAGGCAATTACCATTGCTGACAGCAGGGCGGAAATCGGTTACGACCAGCCTGACTATAATCTGGGTGTTTCCCTGAAATTCCCTGAAGCCAAGGTTACATACTCATCAAGCGACAAGGATGTGGTAAAAGTATCCAAAGACGGAACGGTATCAGTGGTCGGCCAGGGAACTGCAACCATTACAGTCAAGGCAGCATCCACAGACAATGTGAAGTCGGCTGAAAAATCGTTTGACCTGACTGTGAAGAAACCTGCCCAGACAGTGACCGCCAAGTACACCAGATACAAAAAAGACATGAATGATACCACATTCAATCTGGTAGGAGTAAAGTCCGATGGTGACGGCAAAATCAGTTACACTTCCAGTAATGAAAATGTTGTAACAGTAAGCTCCAAGGGTAAAGTGACAGTAGTTGGCGCGGGCAGTGCAGTGATTACAGCGACTGCAGCTGAAACTGAAAAATTCTCTGAGGGCTCAATGGAACTTTACGTGACAGTTGAAAAGATTGCCCAGGAAGTAACCACAAGCTACACTAAATATAAGAGAAAAGACCTTGACACAATGTTTAATATCAATGCCAAGACTACCGGTGACGGACAGCTCACTTATGTTTCTTCAGATGAAACTGTGGCAAAGATTAACGAAAAGGGCAGGGTTACAATCGTCGGACCGGGTGTTGCTGAATTCACAGTAACCGCAGCAGAAACTGACAAGTACCTGTCCGGACAGAAAATCGTGACACTGACAGTAGCTGCATTTGAAAGTGAAGAGGAACGTGAAGCCCGTAAACAGGAGCTGATTCTCGGAGTTCAGGGAACGGCAATCAAGAGTGTAAAACTTACGCCTCTGAGCAAGAAGGTGAGAGTGGACTGGAAGAAGGAAGGTTCCGGTTTTGCTGTGGACTATTATCAGGTATGGAGATCCACCAAGAAATCATCCGGATACGAAAAGATATTTACCAGTTCAGCAGCCAAGAATTGCTACTACGTCAATACTAAGAATGTAAAAAAAGGAACTACATACTGGTATAAGGTACGCGGTGTACGTGAAATCGACGGTGAAAAAATCTACACTGAATTCACCAAAGCAACCACTAAAACCAAGACAAGTTAATATGAAAATGTGTTGAAAATGATAAGGCCCTGCTTTGTATAAAATGCAGGGCTTTTAATTTTTAGTACTTTAGTGTAAATTTTTTGTTAATAAATGGCAAGTTCACATTTAATGTAAATTACCTCTTGACAGCAAGTTAAAGAAGTGCTAAATTAATTGAGGTTGTGCATTTTTCAGCACTTTCCGACATATTCCGCAGGCTGGAAAAAGAAGAAAAGAGCTGTATTACAGTTTTGCGGAGGCTTTTAAACGTTATTATTTTTATAAACTTTATGGTATTATACGAAAGGAAGAAAAAAATGACTGAACAGAAAAAAGCCGTTCGTCTGCCTAACAAGATTGAAGCTCTGCTTCCAATCATTGTTCTTCTGGCACTCATGATCGGCAACTACATCTTAGGTTGGGGTCAGGACCCACACATTCCAGTATTAATCGCTTGTGCTGTAGCTATGATCGTTGGTAAGTTATGTGGTATCAGCTACCAGGAAATGCTTACTGGCGCACTTGACGCTGTAAGCCAGTCTCTTGAAGCTATCATCATCATCCTCTGCGTAGGTTGTATGATTGGTTCCTTCACATGGTGCGGTACAATTCCTGCTGTAGTATATTATGGTCTTCAGCTTCTGGACCCAGCAATCTTCTTACCATTCATCTGCATTCTTTGTGCAGTTGTAGGTATTTCCCTTGGTTCTGCATGGACTGTAACAGCTACACTCGGTGTTGCTTTCATGGCAATCGGTACTACTATGGGCCTTAATCCTGCACTTGTTGCTGGTTGCATTCTTTCCGGCGCATGCTGCGGTGACAAGTTCTCCCCAATGTCCGACTCCACAAACCTTGCAGCTGGTTCTGCACAGACTGGTCTTTTCGACCACGTAGCAGCTATGATTACAACTACATTCCCATCCCTTGTAATTGCAATCATTTTATATGCAGTATTTGGTATCAACGCAACAGGCAGCTACGATCCACAGTTAGCAAACGAACTTTCCGCTGCTATCGTTGATCACTATGCTTACATGAGCCCAATCCTCTTAATCCCTGTAATCCTCATCTGCGTAGTAGCACTTCTGAAGATTCCTGCAATTCCTTCTGTACTTCTTGTATCTGCAGTAGGATGTATCTTCGCTATGATTTTCCAGGGTGCAACTTTCTCCGATTGTATCACAATGGTACACTACGGTTACGAAGCAGAAACAGGAAACGAACTCTGCGACTCTCTGATCAACAGAGGTGGTATGGACTCCATGCTCTGGACTAACAACCTTGTAATCATCGCTGTAGGTTTCGGTGGTATCCTTCAGAAGATCGGTATGGTTGAATCCTTACTCGGCGGCCTTATCAAGAAGGTTAAGACTCCATTCCAGCTTGTACTCGTTACAATGATTACAGGTGCATTCTGTATCACAACAATGTGCGACCAGTACCTTGGTCTTATCATCCCTGCATCCATGTACAAAGACAAGTACGACGAAATGGGTCTTGGAAGAAACATGCTTTCCAGAACTCTGGAAGACTGCGGTACATTATGGTCACCACTGGTACCATGGTCATCCTGCGGTGCTTACCACTCCGGTATCCTTGGTGTATCCACATTCGCATACATGCCATTCGTATTCATGAACATCATCAACCCAATCTTCGCACTTGTAACTGTAGCACTTAACAGAAACATCCTTTACGCTGACGGTTCAAGAAGAAACATCTTCGGTAAGATGGTTAAGAAGGCTCCTGCAGGCGCTCCTGCTGAAGCACACGAAAAGGCACTTGCTGCTCTTGAAGCAATGAGAGCTGGCAAATAATAAAAGAAAATCTGAACTTTAGAAAGGTTTTAAAATAATGGAATTCAAGGGACTTCTCAAAGAAAGACAACCATGGGTAAAAATAGTCATTATAATTGCTGCGGGGTATATGATGTATCTGTCTTTTGAGATGGGTCAGTACATATACGCAATGCTTGCGGCAGTAGTGGTTCTGGCAGTATTCTTTAAAAAAGAACATGTGATTTCAAAAGAAGGTGTTGATATCAGATATGAACTCTTCGGTATCAAAAGTCTGAACCGCTGGGAATGGAACGAGATTTCTGCTATTAAAACCGACTATGAGAAAGCATATCCTAATGTGCTTATCCACATAGGCAAGGATGTGTCAATCCGTGACTATGTCATGAAAAAATCTGACATACCCGGCATCATTGAGCTGGCCCGCAGAATGAACCCGGACATCTATATCGGCCACATGACCGAAGAAGAAAGGGAAAAAAGAGACCAGCAGGTTCTTCGTCAGCAGGAAATCGAAAAAGGTATCAAAGCTGCGAAGAAAAGAAAAAGATAAAGTTCATAATAGCCATAAAAAAGGAGACACTCGCTTCAGTGCAGGTGTCTCCTTTTGTATTCCATGCAGCAAAAATCCCCGCCTCTGCTGAGGCGGGGATTTGGCATGTTTTATAAGAATTTTGCAAGTCTTGCTCTTGTGCGGTCTTCGCTGAGAATCTGTTGGATTTCCCATACGTCAGGTGACTGCTGGCGGCCCATGAGTGCCACACGGACTACAGTACTTACGTGACCTACGTGGCCCTTGTACTGGTCAGGATTCTTTTTGAAATCCTTTGGTTTTACTGCGTAGCCAAGTTCTTCAGTAATCTGACGGATTTTTTCGAACCACTGAGTCTGATCGTCTGAGTGGTCGTAAGTTTCAAGGTACTTGGCGATGATTGTCGCGACGTCAGCTGCTGCTTCAGCAGGCATTTCGTCTTCAATCCTGAACATGTCGTCGAAGAAGTAGCTGATGTTTTCAACCATCTGCTGAGCGTAAATGTGGTCTTTACGAGGCTTTGCTTCTGCACGGCCAAGGTCAAGGATTCTTTCAAGGTAGGCTCTGTCTTCAAAGATGTGAAGAAGATCAGGTTTGAATTCTTCAGCCCAGCCTTTCAGGAAATCGTAAAGGTCAGATGCACTGATTTTAAGAAGCACGTCCTTGGAGATGTCGTTGAGCTTGTTCAGGTCAAAAAGTGCGCCTGAGTTGGACATCTTTTCGGTAGTGAATTCGAACTCGTCGATATCAGCGTCAGGGTTTGCCATTCTCCATTCTTCGAAATTGGAGTTGAGAATTGTCAGAAGATATTCTCTAACTGCTGCAGGGTGGTAACCCTGATTGCGGTAGTAGTCAAGGGAAAGTTCAGGGTCATGGCGCTTGGAAAGTTTACGCTTGTTGCCTGTTTCTTCGTCTATCTTCATCAGCTGTGCAGTGTGGCAGTAGATTGGCGGCTCCCAGCCAAGCTTTTCAAAAAGTTCAACGTGGATTGGCAGTGAAGGAAGCCATTCAGCACCTCTTACAACGTGAGTAGTTCTCATAAGGTGGTCGTCCACAACGTGTGCGAAATGATATGTTGGAATACCTGTAGCCTTGAGAATTACAGTATCCTGATCGTTTGCAGGGAAGTCAAGGATTTCGCGGATTGCGTCCTTTACCTGCACTCTTCTGATCTGGTCTTCAGGCAGGCTCATGTCGCCGTCGGATTTAAGTCTGATTACGTATGGAGTGCCTGCAGCCAGCTTGGCCTGGATTTCTTCCATAGTAAGGTTTCTGCTCTTCGCCCACTTGCCATAGATGCCAGGGTTGGCTTTTTCTGCTTCCTGCTGCTCATGGATCTGTGCGATTTCTTCTTCAGTCATGAAGCAAGGGTATGCAGTGCCGTCAGCAACCATTTTCTTGGCGAAGCACTGGTAGATTTCACCTCTGTGGCTCTGAGTGTAGTCACCGTACTGGCCGATGTCGCCGGTCATTGTAGCACCTTCGTCAAAATTGATGCCGAAAAAGCGGAGAGAGTTGATAATGATTTCAACTGCACCTTCCACATAACGCTTGTCGTCTGTATCTTCGATTCTGAGGAAGAATTTGCCGCCGGACTGGTGAGCCAGTCTTTCGTCAACGAATGCACCGTAAAGGTTACCCAGGTGAATGAAACCTGTAGGGCTTGGACCCAGTCTTGTTACCTTGGCTCCTTCAGGCAGATCGCGCTGAGGATAGAGTGCTTCGTAATCTTCAGGTGTTTTGGTGATATGGGGGAATAAAAGTTCCGCCAGTTTGTTATAGTCCATTTATAAAACCTCCGTTATGGCGATGGGTGCGACGCAGTGTACATCTGCACTGCGGAGCATCTGTACTGCAGGTGCCGTGTCGAAATTTGTCGAACACCGTCGCCGCATTTCTTAATTAAATCTAACACTTTATTTTAACAGTTACAGTATGAAATTTCAATAAGAAGAGAGAATAAAAATATAAGGATTCTGACTGAATATCTCATTCTGGAAGATTAATCCAAAGCGAGTGGGCAATTCAGAGCGTGTTGACAAAAGTGCAAAAAAGTGCGGATTTTGTCCGCATTTTTTACAGATTATGTTGACAAAACCATAGAAAAAACGGAAAAATGTCAATAATAGCTGAACTTAGCGAAATTTTACCGACAAAAAGCAGTTAAAAAGAGCAAAATGCGGACAAATTATTTATTTTTGCTCGATTTTGTCAACAAAAGTGCAAAAAAGGGGGACGAAATGACAAACTACGATTTATATATGCAGATTCTTAAAAAAGAACTGCCCATAGGCAAAAGCTTTGATATGCTGGAAAGAAAACTTCAGATCGGCGGCCGGGCCGCGTCCATGTTTTTTGTGGACGGCCTCACCGACGGTGAGAAGGCACAGCATATACTGGCCTATCTGATGCGTGTGCCTTCGGCCGCCATGAAGGGGGTAAGCAGCAGCCAGGAATTTATAGAAAGGTCTCTGCCATTTCTGGACGTAACGGTAATTAAGGGAGAAACTGCAGGGGACTGTTACCGGCAGGCTTTGCCGAGACTTTACGCAGGTCTGGTACTTCTGGTGGCAGAGGGTCTGGATAATCTGATTGTAATTGACTGCAGGTCTTATCCCGGCCGTTCTGTTGAAGAGCCGGCCAAGGAACAGAGCCTGAGAGGGGCCAAGGACGGTTTTACCGAGAATATGATGGACAATGTCAGTCTTATACGGCGGCGCATCAGAGACAACCACCTGATTTTTAAAGTGTATAATGTGGGCAGGGCCAGCAAGGCGGATGTGGTGCTTGCCTACATGGATGACAGGGCAGAAAAGCAGGTGACGGACAAAATTGACAGGGCACTCATAAAAATGGCGGCGGAAGCTTCGGCAAATTATGACAGTGATGTTCTTTCAGTGGCCGACCAGAGTCTCCTGGCACGCCTGCTCACGGCTCTGGGCGCAGCGCCCGGTCTCAATCCTTTTCCGAAAGTCCGCTATACCCAGAGGCCGGACGTGGCCTGCGCCCACCTTGCCGAAGGAAAAGTGGCCATCATCACAGACAATTCGCCCACGGTGATGCTGCTTCCCGTAAGTATTTTTGAGTTTTTTCAGGATGTGGACGATTATTACTTTCCGCAGCTTACGGGAAATTATTTCAGGTTGATCAGAATTGTGAATTTTGCACTGATTCTTTTCCTGACGCCGGTTTATCTGCTGATTACTCAATACGAAGAATTCACCCCTGAGGTGCTGAAGTTTTTTGTGCCGGAGGAGGATTTTGCCATACCTATTTTCTGGCAGTTCATTCTGCTTGAAATTGCTGTGGATGCTCTGAAACTGGCATCTCTTAACACGCCATCGTCGCTGGGCATGTCACTTTCGGTAATAGGAGCTCTTATTCTGGGTGAGTTCAGCATTAATTCGGGCTGGTTTATTGCCCAGACAATACTTTGTATGGCGGTGGTAGCACTGGCGGCATTTACTCAGCCAAGTATTGAACTGAGTTATGCCATGAAATTCTGCAGAATTTTCATGTTGGTTTCGGCTCAGATTCTGGGTATAGCAGGAGCGGTCATAGCTGCTGTAATTTCAACGGTTATCATGGCCACAACCAGAACTGTTCCAGGCAAATCTTACCTCTATCCTCTGATACCTTTTCACTGGAATGCATTAAAAAGGTTGATTTTCCGCACCCAAAAATGATAGAATATAGTATTAATGTTGGCCGGATCGTCCGGGCAGCGGTATGGATTTATTAATGGGGGCAATATTATGGCAAGATTATTAAAGAAAATTCCAAATTTCAAAATCCCTAAATTTCACATGAAAGAAATCGGGGAGCTTGAAGAACTTAAAATTGAATATACAGCAGAGGACGTATCTAAACTCCAGGACCTTATGCTTAAAAAGAAAAAGGGTCTTCATGAATTATATCCGGGAACTGACTACAAGACAGTCAAGGAAATCTTTGACAAGTCAACTCAGCTTCACGCTGACAGAGATTTCATCCTGCAGGTGTATAACAAAAAGATTGGTTTTGAAGGAAGAACTTACGGTCAGTTCAGAAATGATGTAATCAATTTCGGTACAGGTCTGACTAAGGCTCTCAAGATGGAAAACGAAAGAGTTGTAATTATCAGTGAAACTACTTATCAGTGGTATGTTTCCTATATTGCATGTCTTTGCGGTGCCGGCATTGCCGTTCCTCTTGACAAGGAACTTCCTGACAATGAACTAGAAAACTGTATCAACCGTGCGCAAGCATCTGTAATCATTTTCTCACCTAAAATGAAGGATATGGTTAAAAAAGCTGCAGGCAAGTGCAGCACTGTCAAGTACTGTATCGAAATGTATTCAGATGATGGTTTCGATGAAAAGGATAAGCGCTTTGTGGGCTTCAACTATATCAGAGAAGAAGGCAGAGTTTTCACAGCTATGGGCGACAACAGCCTCATGGAAAAAGAAATCGACCCTGAGGCCTTTGCAGTACTTATTTTTACAAGCGGTACAACTTCAGCTTCCAAGGGCGTAATGCTCTGCCAGAAAAACCTGGCAGCCAACGTAAACGCGGTTACTCCTTATGTTCAGGTTTTCCCGGAAGACAGACTTTTTTCTGTGCTTCCGCTGCACCACACGTACGAGTCTACAATAGGATTTATTTATCCTATGGCCATGGGTGCGTCCATTGCGGTCTGCCAGGGTCTAAAGCATATTGTAAATGATATGAAGGCTACACAGCCGACTGCAATTATTGCAGTACCGCTCCTTCTGGAAACTCTCCACAAGAGAATCAACCAGACTATCGAAAAGAGCGGCAAGGCCAATATTGTCAGCACTATGATAAAACTGACCAACAGCATCAAGAAGAACACAGGCGTGGACGTAAAGCGTAAAGTCTTCAAGGAAATTTACGATAATCTTGGCGGCAGACTGAGAATCGTTGTAAGTGCTGCAGCTCCTATTGAACCTAGCGTAGGTAAATGGTTCGAGGATATCGGCATTCTTTTCCTTCAGGGATACGGTCTCACTGAAACTGCACCGATTTCTGCAGTTACACCTGATTTTGATCCGAGGGTAGGTTCTGCAGGCAAGGTTGTCTGCTGCAACGAAATTATGATTGCAAATCCTAATGAAAATGGTGAGGGGGAAATCCTCATCAAAGGCGACACTGTAATGCTTGGTTACTATGAAGCACCTGAGCTTACTGAAGAGGCAATCGTTGACGGCTGGTTCCATTCCGGCGATATCGGTTTCCTTGATGAAGAAAACTTCGTATACATCACAGGAAGAATCAAGAACGTAATTGTTACCCAGAACGGTAAGAATATTTACCCTGAAGAAATTGAAGGACTGCTTTCCAAGGTGCCTGAAGTTGCTGAATGTATGGTTTACGGCAAGGAAGTTTCCGGCGAAAAGGAACTTATAATTACTGCAAAGGTTATTCCTGACTATGACCAGATCAATGCAATTTATCTTCCTGAAAAGAAGAATCCTGATGTTCCGTTTACAGATGAAGAAATCTACAAGATTATCTGGAATCAGATCAAGCAGGTAAACCGCAAACTGAACAATTACAAGTGCATCAAGAAACTTGAAATCAAGACTGACGCTTTTGAAAAGACTACCACAATGAAAATCAAGCGTTATGCTGAAATCCAGAAAGATAAAGAAAAAGAAAACAAAGAAGAACAGACAATGTAAACATTCAGATTATAACTACAGGAGGATATACAATATGGCATTTATGGACAAATTAGGCCAGATGGCCGGAAAAATCGGCGAAGTTGCCGGTGATACTTTTGATTATGGTAAGGCAAAGGGTAAAATCGTCCTTGAAAGAGGTAAGGTAAAGGACGCGAAGGAAGCTCTGGGCCAGTATGTATATGATACTCTTAAGGCAGACGAAACACTCGACATCACTAAGATGGAAGAATTCTGTGCAGAAATCGATGCGCATATGGCTGAAATTGCAAAGCTTGAAGAAGATGCAAAGAAGAGCGGAGCTGACCTTTCCGGCGCATTTAAATCTGACAACGGAGTTGCTGAATAACAATGATTGGCGTTATTGTAAATACCATTACAGTTCTGGTTGGCAGTGCCGTAGGACTGATGGCAAAAAAACTTATTCCGGACGGCTGGTCTGATTTTATAATGAATGGTCTGGCGCTCTGTGTAATATATATTGGTATTGACGGCGCCATGGCAGGCGAAAACGCCCTGATTACTATTCTTTCAATGGCAGCAGGCGCGGTAATCGGTGTTGCCATAGATCTGGATAAACATCTGAATAATTTTGCACAGAGACTGGAAGCACGTTTTAAAAAAGACGATGGCAAAACTACCATTGCCGAGGGTTTTGTCACAGCCAGCCTGCTTTTCTGCGTTGGAGCAATGACTATCGTGGGTTCGCTTCAGGCGGGTCTGACAGGAAACAATGAAATGCTTTTCACCAAGGCTACTTTAGACCTTATTTCATCATGCATTTTCGCGGCCTCTCTTGGTATAGGCGTAATGCTTGCGGCAGCATTTGTATTTGTTTTTCAGGGAAGTATAGTTCTGCTGGCGCAGCTGGTGGAACCTTTCCTCAGTGACAGCGCAATTTCAGAGATGACCTGCGTGGGTTCACTTCTTATTATCGCACTGGGGCTTAATATGCTTGGCATTACAAAACTTAAAGTAATGAACTATATGCCGGCTATGTTCATTCCGATTATTTTGTGCTTGTTTATGTAACACTGATGTAACATTAATATAACATTAATATAACATTGATGTAACGCTGGTGTAACGCACAGGTAACGGATTTAATTGTACATGTATTCTGAACTCCCGCTTTGCGGGAGTTTTTTATGGCATAAAATTTGCACCATTTTTTACTGTACAAATGTGACTATTATAATGTATAATTATGACAATAAAGGTGTATAGGAGGTATATTATGAAAAAAGTTGTTGTTGACGAGCCTCGTAAGGTTTCAATCGTAGAAGCCGAAATTCCTGAGCTGGAAGAAGGCGAAGCGCTCCTCAAGGTAATGCTTGGCGGAGTATGCGGTTCAGACCTTGGATTATATAACGGAACAATGCAGGGATATGCAACATATCCGAGAGTTCCGGGACATGAAGTTGCAGCTACAATCGTAAAGACATGCGGAGACTGCGGAGACATTAAAGAAGGAGACCTGGTTACACTTAGTCCGTATATTCACTGTGGCGGATGTTATTCCTGCAGACGTGGACTTATTAATTGCTGTGTAAATAACAGAACAATGGGTCTGGGCATTGACGGTGTGTTTGCAGAATACATGAAGATGCCTGCATTCAGATTACATAAAACAGAAGGCCTTACTCCTGAAGAGACTGCACTTGTGGAACCTTTCTGCATCGGTTATCATGCAGCCGGCAGATCCAGAGCAGTTGCCGGCGAAAGAGCGCTGGTAGTAGGCGCGGGAACAATCGGTATCTTCACAATGATTTCTCTCAAACTCAGAGGGGCAGAAGTCACTGTGGCAAACAGAAACGAAGCAAGACTTGTGAAGGCAAGAGAACTTGGTGCCGACCATACATTTGCTTATGGCAGTGAAGAAGAATTCATGGCAAAGGTTGCAGAATTCACAGATGGCGACGGTTACGATGTTGTAGTTGACGCAGTAGGCGATCCATTAGTATTCAATTACTGTTTTGCAGCGTGTGCTCATGATGCAAGATTCGTAGAAGTTGGTATTAATCCGAAGGAAGCATCATTCCCTATGTCCATGCTTCAGAAAAAGGAAATTGAAATTATCGGCAGCCGTAACGCAGTTGCTTCAGACTTCAAAGAAGTTATCGAAATTATCAGAAGCAAAAAAGTCGATGTTAACCCTGTTATTACTGCCGTTGCAAAGATTGATGATGTTGCAGCAATCTTTGAAGCAGGCAAGTCAAATAAAACAGCATTAAAAACTCTGATTGATTTCAGATAGAAGGAGGAACCTCAAATGATTCATAAAAGATTACATCATGTAGGGATTATCGTGCCAACACGTGAAAAAGCAGATGCATTAATGGAAATGTACGGACTTGAAGTTGACTACGAAGGCCCTACACCTTACAACACTTACTATATTTTCACTAAAATGAATCCGGACGAAAGCGAAAGTGCTATCGAGTTCCTCATTCCGGAACCAGGCAGCAAACTTTCACAGTTCAACAATGGTAAGGGCGGTATCGCGCACATTTGTTTCGAAGTTGATGATATTGATGCAGTATGTGATGAATTCAGAGCAAAAGGCTGCGAACTTCTCCACGATGAATGTGAAGTAAGCGACGGCACAATGAAGATTAACTTTGTTAAACCTAAATCATCCCATGGAATCCTTGTGGAATTCATGCAGATTATAGACCCTGAAGAATAATTAATTAGGAGGAAAAAATATGTATTACGTTGCAAGAAAAGATAACACACCTTTCTTTGAAGTACCTGAACCAGAACACAGAATACTCAGTGTACTTATTTCACCTGAACTTGACCCTACAAATCACGATGTAGCTCTCGGAAGAACTGAAATGACTCCGGGCTGTCAGTCCGACGTAAGAGGACATGAAGAAGGAGAACTCTTCTACTGCATCAGAGGTAAGGGAACTGTTGAAATCGAAGGCGTTGATTATGAACTTTCCGAAGGCGAAGCGGTATATGTACCTCCTTTCGTAGTTCATACACTCAAGAGTGACAAGGGCGAAAACTTTGACCTGATCTGGTTCCTTACACCTCCTTTCGGCGGCGACAGAAAAACTCTCGGCATGATTAAAGACGCTGAAGAAAAAGCAGCTGCTAAATAGTGTTTTTAAAATGTATACATGTGTTTTTTGTAAACACACATGTAGCAAAAAACCAACACAACGGTGACACTATGTATACAGAATCCTTGAAAAACAGGGGTCTGGATTTTGGCATGAGTCTTGCTATATAAATGAAATAGCATATAATGACGACAATGCTTTTACAAGGAGGTAAAGAAAATGCAAAATAAAAGAATTATATCTGCTGCATTAACTGGTAACTGGGGAAATAAGAGCAACAACCCTGCTCTTCCAATCACTCCAAAGGAAATCGCTGAATCTGCATACGAAGCTGTACAGGCTGGTGCTGCTGTAGTTCATCTTCACATGAGAGACGAAGAAGGCAATCCTACAATGAGAGCTGACAGATTCAAAGAAACTATCGCTTTAATCAAGGAAAAATGTGATGTTATCATCAACATGACATCTTCCGGAGAACATACACTTACATCCATCGCTTCTGATGATGCCAGAGTTAACCCATTCTATGAAGTTAAGCCTGACATGGGTTCATACGACTGCGGTACAATGAACTGGATGCATAAGACAATTTTCGAAAACAGCCCACAGCTCCTCGAAAAATTAGGTAAGGCATACCTTGAAATCGGTGTTAAGCCAGAACTCGAAATCTTTGACGGTGGTATGGTTTATACTACATTATATTATCTGAAGCAGGGTATCCTTCAGAAACCGCTTCACTATCAGTTCATCATGGGTGCTCCTGGCGGACTTGCTGCTACAGTTGACAACCTTGTTTACTTAAAGAGCTTAATTCCTGAAGATTCCACATGGTCAGCTGCTGGTCTTTCTGTAGCACATATTCCTATCATGCTTGCTACATTAGGTATGGGCGGTCACGTAAGAGTAGGTCTTGAAGACAATATCTACTTCGAAAAGGGCGTTTTAGCTAAATCCAACGCACAGCTTGTTGAAAGAGCTAACAAGATTATCACTGCTGCTGGTATGCAGGTTGCTACACCTGACGAAGCAAGAGAAATCTTAAGCCTTAAGAAAAAATAAAAAGTAAAAATAACGTGGAGGTACGGAAACCATGAAAAAAGTTGCAATTTTAGGTGCAGGCACAATGGGTAAAGGTATCGCAATCGACTTCTCAACAGGCGGTTACGACGTTAATTTATTCGATAGTTTTGAAGCTGCAAGAGAGAATGCACTGCCAGCAATCGAAAGAGATTTAGGTGTTATGGCAGAAATGGGCGTTTTTCCTGAAGAAAAAGCAAAAGAAAGCTTGAAGAATATTACAATTTATGATAATATGATAGAGGCAGCTAAAGATGCTGACTTTGTTATTGAAGTTGTTCCTGAAATTCTTGAACTGAAACAGGACATTTTCGCAGAACTGGATAAGAACTGTAAACCGGATGCTATCTTCGCTTCCAACACTTCCAGCCTTAAGCTCGGAGACATGATGGCGAAGTTAAGCGACGAACGTAAGAAACGTACATTAATCTGCCACTACTACAATCCGGCACATCTGTTACCAATCGTAGAACTTTCCTGCTACGGTAACATGCCTGAAGATATTTTCTGGCAGGTATATGATATGTACGAAGCAATCGGCAAGAAACCTGTAAAGGTTGACAAGGATGTTCCTGGCATGGTTGCAAACAGAATCCAGTGCGCTATCTACAGAGAAGTATATTCTCTCATGGAAAATGAAGTAGCTGCTCCTGATCAGATTGAAAAAGCTATGATGTACGGTATGTGCTTCAGATATGCTACAACTGGTCAGAGAGAAATCACTGATATGGGCGGTATCGATGTATGGTCCAAGGTAGCAGACAATATCTGGCCTACACTTGAATCCAGAACTACATCCTGTCCATATATGACAGACAGAGTTGCAGCCGGCGAATACGGCTTCAAGTCTGGTAAAGGCTTCTACTCTTACGAGAGTGAAGAAGAAAAGAAGGAAATTATTGCTAATTTCCAGAAGAGGCTTATGATCCAGTTAGTTGCAAGCAAGAAATATGTAGACCACAAAAAGTAAGGTTTGCAGGTAACAGGTTCATGATATTATTAACTTTTAATCATTTTATAAGGAGGAACAAAATGAAAAAGAGCATTAGTTTATTATTAATCGTTGTTCTTACACTCTCCATGTTATTAACTGGTTGCGGTGGCGGCGGAGACGTTGCTGAAGGTGGCGACGCTGCAGTTGCAGGCGAAACTTATACATGGAAAGTACAGGGCTACACAGCTGCTGGTACATACTTTGACGAAATCGGTAGCGAATTAGCTAACAGAATTACTGAAATGTCAGGCGGACGTTTAACAATTGAATGGTACGCAGCTGACTCCATCGTAGCTGTAGCTGAAGGCGCTAACGCAGTTAGAGACGGTATCCTTGACGGTGTTTGGGACTATCATGGTCTTTACACTTCCCTTAACGATGCATTCGCATTATTCTGCTCATCCCCAGGTTTATTCTCCGACGTAATCGACATGTACACATGGATGCACTACGGCGGCGGTATTGAACTTTGGCAGGAAATGTGGGACGCTTACAACATGAACGGTCACCTCGTATTCGCTGGTATGCACGGTATGGAAGACTGGTTATGGTCCAACGTTCCAATCGAAACTATCGATGACATGAAGGGTCTTACACTCAGAATGATGCCTATCATGGGTACAATCCTTGCAGAAGTTGGAGGATTATCCGTAGCATTCGTTTCCGGTACTGAAATCGTATCCTCAATGGAAAGAGGCGTTATCGACGCTGGTGAATACTCCATTCCTATCCTTGACAAGACTTTCGGTTTCCAGGACGTTGCTAAGTACTATGCTAGACCTGGTGTACACCAGCCTTGCGGAACTCAGGCTCTCAACATCAACAAAGACAGATGGAATGAACTTCCAGATGATCTGAAGAAGATCGTAGAAGTAGCTTGTGATGCTCACACTATTTACTTCTTAGGTAAAGGTATGATGGACGACTTAGACGCAGTTGCTTACTTCGAAGAAATCGGTGCAGTTCAGACTCAGTTAACTGACGAAACAATTGAAACTCTTATTTCTTGGGTAGACGAATACTACGAAAAGGAATGTCCAAACAACGAATGGCTTGATAAAGTTGTAACTTCTCAGAGAAACCACATCAAGAAGATCGCTGCTTACAAGGATACATTCGATATGCCATATCCTGAATGGGCTTATGAATAAATCGATTGCGATTTGTTAAGAAAGTGATAAAAAAACTCTAAAACATTAAAAAAATGATTAAAAATGATTAAAAGTGGGGTCGCAGCAAGTCTGAAGCTCAGAGATTGCTGCGGCCTCTCTTTAAAAAGAAAGGAGAAAAAGCCATGGGAGCAATTAAGAAAATTGGTGACGGAATTACCCTCGTCAATACAAAAATCAATGACCTCGCTTCCTGGGTTGTGTATCCATTAGTATTAGTAGTAGTATACGAAGTATGTATGCGTTACTTCCTCAACTCCCCTACTAACTGGGTATATGACGCAACATGGATACTTTATGCTATCTATGTATTCCTTGGCGGCGCTTACGGTCTTCATATCGGAGTACACGTAAAAGCCGACATTATCTACAATATGCTGCCTAAGAAGGGACAGATTGCATTCGATATCTTCTCATATATCCTATTCTTCTTCCCAGTTATGATTTTCATGGTTTATGCTTGCTTCGACTACTTCATGAAGTCTATTCAGGTTTTGGACCGTTCAAACATGACATCATGGGCACCATTATTATGGCCTATTAAGTTAGTCCTTCTCATCAGTATGGTTATGTTGTTATTACAGGGATTCGTAGAATTCGGCAACAGCGCAATCAGACCTTTAATCACTAAAGATTTCACTAAGAAGGAGGTAGAATAAATTATGAGTATGGGTTTATTTACCGTATTAATATTCGTAGGAATATTTATCGGCGTATTCATGGGCTTCCCTATCGCCTTCACATTAGCAGGTTTAGGTGCAGTATTTGGATTCATCGGCTGGGGTGATGCTATTATCCCACTTATGGCTTCCAAGTCATTCGCAGTAATGCAGAACTATACATACGTATCCATTCCATTATTCATCTTCATGGGTGCTATGCTCGACAAGTCCGGCGTTGCTGACAAAGCTTTCGCAGTATTAAACTACTGGTTAAGAAACATCAAGGGTGGTCTTGCAATCGCTACAATCATCCTTTGTACTATTTTCGCAGCATGTACTGGTGTAGTAGGTGCTTCCGTAACAGCAATGGGTCTGTTAGCACTTCCTCCAATGATCAAGAGAGGTTACAACCACGCTCTTGCTACTGGTGTAGTTGCTTCCGGTGGTACTCTTGGTATCCTTATCCCACCAAGCATCATGCTCGTACTCTACGGACCAATGGCTAACATTTCCGTAGTAGACTTATTCTCATCTGCAATCGTTCCTGGTTTAATGCTTGCAGCTGGTTACTTAGCTTACGTAATCGTTTTCGTTCATGTTAAGAAGGACGCTATCGTAACTCCTCCTGACTACGAAGGCGACAATGAAGTATACACAATCATGGACGGCGTTAAAGCTTTCGTACCATTCATGTTCATCATCTTCATGGTACTCGGACTTATTTTATTCGGTGTATGCTCACCTACAGAAGCTTCTGCTGCTGGTGCATTCGGTGCTATCATCCTTGCTGCAGCATATAAGAAGATTAATCTTAAGGTTATGTTTGACTCCGGTAAGAGCACACTGGCTACATCCGCAATGGTAATGTTCGTAGCAGTTGGTGCTAACATCTTCACTTCCGTATTCTTCGGATGCGGCTGCGACAGAGTTATGACTAACTTCGTAATGAACCTCGGTTTCGGTATGTGGGGTACTTTAATCGCTGTATTAATACTTGTATTTATTTTAGGTATGTTAATTGACTGGATCGGTATCCTCTTAATTGTTATTCCTATCTTCCTTCCAATCATGGAATCTTTCGGAATCGACACATTATGGGCATCCATGCTGATCATCGTTATGTTACAGTCATCATTCCTTACTCCTCCGTTCGCTTATGCATTATTCTACATCAAGGGTATTGCACCTAAGGGCGTTACAATCGGTTCCATCTACAAGGGCGTTATTCCATTCATCTGCATTATCTTTATCGTATTAGGTCTGCTGATGATGTTCCCTGGAATCGTACACTTCTTACCTAACTTAATGAAGTCCTTACAGGGCTAATTTGTAGGTAGTCAAAGGAGGAACTCAAATGAAGAGAGTTGCATTAGTAGGCGTTGGCTCACTGGGTACAGTGTGCGGCGCATTAATGACAAAAAATGGTGTTGACGTTACACTCGTTGACGCTAATAAAGCTCATGTTGACGCACTTAACGCAAACGGAGCAACAATCATCGGTAAGATGGATGAAAAGAACATCCCTGTAAAGGCTATTACACCTGACCAGATGGAAGGTATCTATGATATCATCTTCCTGCTCACAAAGCAGACAGTTAACCACATCGTACTTCCTCAGCTCGTTGAACATATGGACGAAAATTCAGTAATCTGTACTTTACAGAACGGTATTCCTGAAGAATTCGTTTCCAAGTATGTTGGCAGAGCACGTACAGTTGGTGGCGTAACAGGTTGGGGCGCTTGCTATGCAGGTCCTGGCGTATCTGAACTGACTTCTGACCCATATAGAATGGTATTCGAAATTGGTGAATTAGACGGTTCCGTTACACCTAGAATTCAGGAAATCGCTGAAATTTTAGGCAAGGGCTGCCACGCTTGCAATGTAATCACAAACCTTATGGGTGTTCGTTACACTAAGCTTATCACAAATGCAACAATGAGCGGTCTTTCCGCGGCTCTGAACATCAGCTATGGCGATATTATCGACAACGATAGAGTCCTCACAGTTGCTGCATATCAGGCTAACGAACTCATTAAGATTGCAAATGCTAAAGATATCAAGCTTGAAATTCTCTTCGCAGGATACGACTTCTATGACCTTCAGTTCACAGATGCAGAAGGTTTAGCACGCGCTAAGAAGTGGTTATATGAATACTTCACTCCTGACCGTCCGGTTATCGCAAGTATGCTTCGCGATATGAGAAACAATATTCTTCCTGTTGAAATCGACCACATCGTAGGTTTACCTGCAGCATGGGGCGATGAACTGGGAATCGATACACCTTGTCTGGACAAGTGTGTTGAAATTGTTAAGGGCTTCCAGGAAGGTAAGAGACCAATGCCATCTGTTGATCTCATCGAAGAATTCGTAATCCCTGAAATTTAATTTCAAAACTTTAAAAAATTGAGCCGAAGGTAGGTTTTTCATCTACCTTTGGCTTTTTTTTTCGCGTGCATTGTGGTATTATATATACGTAGAACTATGCACTTTTGCAGGAAATATTTAAGAGGAACTTATATGTTAACCAAACAGCAGGAAGAAAAACTTAATACCCTTTGCAAATACGCCATAGAATCTCTCGTAGGACAGATTGTTGTCGATACAGAGGGAACGATTCTCTACTTCAGCAAGGAACATGTAAAGTTTCTGGGAATTCAGAGAGATGAAGCTGAAGGAAAGTATGTAAGAGATATATTGCCCAATACCAGAATGGACGTGATACTTAAGACCGGAGTTCCGGAAATCGGCCGGATTTTCGAGATGAAACACAAGGAGACCGGCGAAACCAAGTACATGGTATGCAACAGAATGCCTATCCGCAACGAAAAAGGAGAAATCGTAGGTGCCCTTTCAGAAACAGTGTTTTCAAGAGGCATCAATGATATACACAGGCTGGACCAGGAAGTAAAGCATCACACTAACCAGAACCTTTTCACTAAAGAAAGTGACTACTATAAACTGTCTGTTTCCGATGAGGAAATGCAGATGATGAATTATCCCGGAGATGAGGATAGCGTTAACAGAATATGCGGCCATTCTCCGGAAATATGCAGTCTTAAGAGCGTAATTGCTAAAGTAGCGGACATGCCGCTCACAGTGCTTATTACCGGTGAAACGGGTACGGGTAAGGAAGTGTTTGCGGATGCTCTTCACAGAAGCAGTATAAGGCGGGACAAGCATTTTGTAAAAATTAACTGTGCTGCAATTCCGAAGGAACTTCTGGAATCAGAGCTTTTCGGATATGAGAAAGGAGCCTTTTCAGGCGCAAGCAGCAGCGGAAAGACAGGAAAATTTGAATATGCGGCAGGGGGAACTATACTTCTGGATGAAATCGGGGATATGCCGCTGGATCTGCAGGCTAAACTTCTCAGAGTGTTGCAGGAGCGTGAGTTCGAAAGAATCGGAGGGCTTAAATCCATACCTTTCGACGCCAGAGTAATATGTACTACAAACAGAGACGTGGTGCAGCTTGTAAAAGAAGGCAAGTTCAGAGAAGACCTTTACTACCGTATAAATGTTCTGGAGATGTACATACCTCCTCTGAGAGAACGTACAGAGGATATAATGGAACTGAGCAGAACCTTTATTGCACAGATAAACAATGAATATGAACTTTCCATAGAGGGAATTGATGCTGACACGCAGCAGTTCCTCGAATGTTATGACTGGCCGGGCAATGTGAGAGAACTGAAACATGCCATTGAACGTGCATGTATGATGAGAGGTTCCGGTACATTGTCAATGGACGATTTTGACTTTTTTATACGCCGTATTTCGGCAAATGGCAGCAGTTATGCCGCCGACAGAAATGTAACTAAATCTCTTGACCTTAAAACAGTAAAAATGGAGGCCGAAAAAAAAGCAATTGAAACAGCTCTCAAAATTACCGGCGGTAATAAAAAGAGCGCGGCAAACATACTGGGTATAGAACGTACCGTATTATACGACAAATTAAAAAAATACGATATGAATATCTGATGGCATAAAGATTGCATTATATTATTATAAAGGGAAAGAAAAGTTACATGTGATTATGCAGACAAGGCTGAATTTCAAGGCTTTGTGAATATATACATACAGATGTGTTGCCAACATATGTTGGCAAAAACCAACATATTTGTGTTTGGATTCAGGAGGATTTATTTAAAATGTTTAAGAAAATTATTGCAATGTTATTGATTTTATGTATGTGTATGGTAATGCTGCCAGGCTGTGGAGATGATACAGATGGTCAGGGTGATGAAAGTGCTCAGGGTGGCAAGGAAAACCTCGATCCTGCAGCAGCTGCTGACCTTCAGCTTTTAAGAACTTATGAGGGACTTAATCTTGAAGACTATATGGCACTTCCTGACTGGAGCGGATATGAAGTAGGAACTCCTTATCCTGCAGAAGTTACTGACGAAGATGTAGATGCCAAGATTGAAGAAGCTCTTATCAAAGGCGGCGACACAGAAGTAATTACAAGCGGTAAAGCAGAGCAGGGCGATAAGCTTACGCTTTCTTTCACAGGCAAACTTAAAGACGGTACTGAAGTGGACGGTCTCAGCTCAGAAAACCTGTTTATGACTTTAGGTGAAGAAGATATGGTTCCTGGATTCCAGGAAGCTCTTGTTGGAAAAGAAATCGGCAAGAATCATAAAATTGAACTTACTTTCCCTGACCCATATTCAGTAAAACCTGAACTGGCAGGACAGACTGCAGTATTCGACGTAAACATTGTCCAGAAGACAGTTACTACACCTGCAACTCTTGACGATGATTTCGTAAAAGAAAATTCAGACTACAAGAATGTAGAAGAATATGTTGCAGACGTAAGAAAACAGCTGGAAGACATTGCTTATGAAGAAGCACTTCAGACTGTAAAGAACGCACTTTTCACACAGATTTCAAAACATACAGAATATAAGGATATTCCGGCTGACATCGTTGAAGAAATCAGAAAAACTACTGATGAAAGATACAGAGCTGCAGCAGACCTGTGGGGTCTTGACTGGGAAACATTCAGAACTGAAGTTTTCGGTTTTACAGATGATACTCAGTTTAATGTTGAGCTTATCAGCTACTGCAAGGAATTAGTAAAGCAGGAAATTATCATTCTTCTGCTGGCAGAACACTATGACATAGTGATTACCAACGAAGAATTTGAACAGTACAAGCTGGATATCATCGAAAACAGCGGTTATGCTGATGAAGGTGCATTCGAACAGTATTCTGCAAGAACTATTGAACAGTACATTGATGAAAACAGACTGGACACAAGTCTTATGATGTCCAAAGTAATCGATGCTATATATGAAGATTTAGCTGAATAAAAATCTAAAAAAAGCTGAAATAAGGAGAGTGGGAACGTGAGCAAGACATCAAAAGAATTATTAAACGAACTGGTTGCCAAGCATTATGAGGATGCGGCACAGGCGAAAAAAGACGGCAAACTTGTTGCATGGGCAACATCAATCTGCCCTCAGGAATTACTGGAAGCAATGGATATCACAGTTGTATATCCTGAAAACCATGCAGCTGCCATTGCAGCACGTAAACATTCACAGGAATTCCTTGATCAGTCAGAAGGCTGCGGTTATTCAATCGATATCTGCTCTTATGCCAGAGTAAATATGGGTTACAAGGATATTCAGTATTCTGAAGCGGCAAACATTCCTATGCCGGATATGGTTTTCTGCTGCAACAACATCTGTACTACAGTTGCTAAATGGTATGAAAACCTGGCGACAGAACTGAACATTCCGTTCATTCTTATCGATACACCATTTAACCATATTTATGATGCACCTGCTCATAATATCGAATACATGCGTAATCAGATTGAACACGCAATTCATCAGATTGAAGAAATCTGCGGAAGACCATACGATTACGAAAGACTCACTGAAGTAATGAAGATTTCCAACGAAACTGCTTACTGGTGGAGAAGAGCCTGCTTTACAGCTCAGGCAATGCCATCACCACTCAGCGGCTTCGATATGTTCAACTACATGGCTCTGGTAGTTTGTATCAGAGGTAAAAAAGAAGGCCGTGACCTTTTCAAATTATGGTGTGAAGAGCTGGAAGCAAAGGCTGCAGAAGGCAAAGGCCCATGGAAAGAAGGCGAAGAAGAAAAGTACCGTGTTATCTGGGACGGCATTGCTTGCTGGGCTAACCTTTCTCCTACATACAAGATTCTTAAGAAGTACGGCATAAACGTGGTTACATCACTGTATCCTGATGCATGGACAATTCTTTATGAAACAAACGATATCGAAGGTATGGCAAAGGCGTACACATACTATCATGCAAACAGAAACGTAGATTACGTTGCGGCTACTAAGAGTCAGCGTGTAAAAGATTTTAATGTAGACGGTGTTATTTTCCACTCCAACAGAAGCTGCAAGCTTATGGACTTCACAATCTACGAACAGCAGAGAAGAATCACTGCTGAAACAGGAGTGCCTACTGTAGTATTCGACGGCGACATGACTGACCCAAGAATTTTCTCTGAAGCTCAGTATGAAACAAGAATCCAGGCATTAGTTGAAATGATGGAAGAAAATAAAAAGAAAAAGGCGCAGGAGGGAAAGTAAGATGAGTATTATCACAAAAAAAATCACAAAACTTGAAAATATCGCTTTAAATCCTGCAAAAGCCGTTGCAGAAAGCTGCAAGGAAACAGGCAAAGAAGCTGTAGGATGTTTCCCAATCTACACTCCTGAAGAAATCGTTTATGCAGGCGGTTTTCTTCCTGTAGGTATGTGGGGTGGTAAAAAAGAATTTAAAGAATCAGAAGCTTATCTTCAGGGTTTCTGCTGCTCAATCATCAAGACAAACGTTGAACTGGGCATCAGAGGCGCGTACAACCATCTCAAGGCAGTAATTATTCCTGCACTCTGCGACACACTGAAGTGTATCGTTGAAAACTGGAAAATCGCTGTTCCTCAGGTTCCGTCCGTTGCAATTGTATACCCTCAGAACAGATGGGCTGCAGGTTCTCAGGAATACCTCATTGCAGAATACAAGAGAGTAAGATCTGAACTTGAAAAGATTACAGGCGTTCTCATTACTGAAACTGCAATTGAGCAGGCATATGAGCTTTACGAAGAGTACAGAGCAGTTATGAGAGAATTCACTGAAGTGGCTGCAAAGTATCCTCAGACAATTGATGCAAAGAAAAGACACCTTATCATCAAAGCCGGCTACTACATGGACAAGGCTGTATATAAGGAAGATGTAAAGTGCATTATTGAAGAACTGAAGAAGATGCCTGAAGAAAAGGCTAAGGGCGTTAAAGTGGTTGCTACAGGCCTTATCGGAGAACCTATCGAAGTTCTTGATATCTTTGTTGAAAACGGCATAACAGTAGTTGCTGATGACCTTGCACAGGAATCAAGACAGTTCAGAACTGTGGGCAGACCTGAAGGCACAATCTGGGAAAAGATGGCCGGCAGAATTCTCGATCAGAGAGGATGTACTTTCCTTGCTGAACAGAAAAAGTCCAGAGGCGACATGCTCATCAATATGGTTAAGAATACAGGCGCAGAAGCAGTAGTTGTAATGATGATGAAGTTCTGTGACCCTGAAGAATTCGACTATCCTGTATATAAGGCACAGCTTGAAAAAGAAGGAATTCCTATTCTTTATCTGGAAGTTGACCAGCAGATGGAATCTTTCGAACAGCTCAGAACAAGAATTCAGAGCTTTGCTGAAATGCTTTAACACTTATATCCGGAGGGATTTTTAGACATGTTTTTAGGAATTGATATTGGTTCATCCTCATCCAAGGTTGCCATCGTAGACGAAAACAAAAATGTAGTGGCGGCTAAGGTTGTCAACATGGGTACCGGTACTAACGGTGCTGATGTGGCGATGCAGGCCGCACTGGATGAAGCCGGCATTACGCTGGAAGATGTGAAGTACATCGTGGCAACCGGATACGGAAGATTAAAATTTGATAAAGCAGACGTTCAGATAACAGAAATTTCCTGCCACGCCAAAGGTGTGCAGACTCTGGTTCCTGATGCAGATACTATCATCGACATCGGCGGACAGGACGCCAAGGTTATCCGCCTCGCAGGAGGACAGGTTGAAAACTTTATCATGAACGAAAAATGTGCTGCAGGTACAGGACGTTTTCTTGAAGTTATGTCCAGAGTACTTAACACAGACCTTAAGGATTTATCAGCTCTTGCAGATCAGTCCACCAAGGCTCTGGCAATCAGCAGCGTGTGCACTGTGTTTGCAGAAAGTGAAGTAATCTCTTCACTGGCGGCAGGTGAAGCTCTTGCAGACGTGGCAAGAGGTGCAAACTTTGCTATTGCAAAGAGAGTTGCAGGTATGTGCAAGCGAGTAGGCACAGGCAAAAAAATTGTTATGACAGGCGGCGTTGCTCTTAATGATAATATGGTACGCTCAATGGCGGCAGAACTGGGACAGGAAGTTACAGCTGTTCCCCACTGCCAGGTTGTAGGGGCCATCGGTGCAGCAATTTTCGCCCATGAAAAATATCATAAATAGTCAATTCAAAACAAGTTATATAAGGAGGCAATTGAAATGGCATTAATGACAGGAGCTCAGTATATCGAGAGCTTAAGAAAGTTAAACACAAGAGTTTATATGTTTGGTGAAAAGGTTGAAAACTGGGTAGACCATCCAATGATCAGACCATCCATCAACTGCGTAGCTGTTACATATGATCTTGCACATGATCCGCAGTACGAAGATCTTATGACTGCTAAGTCCCACCTTACAGGCGAAAAGGTTAACAGATTCGGTCACATCCACCAGAGCACTGAAGACCTTAAGAAGAAAGTAAAGATGCAGAGACTTCTCGGACAGAAGACTGCTTCCTGCTTCCAGAGATGCGTAGGTATGGACGCTTTCAACGCTGAATACTCCACAACTTTCGAAATCGATGCTAAGTATGGCACAAACTACCATGAAAGATTCAAAAACTTCCTGAAGGAAGTACAGGAAAACGACTGGACAGTTGACGGTGCTATGACTGACCCTAAGGGTGACAGAGGTCTTGCTCCTCACGCACAGGCTGATCCTGACCTTTTCGTAAGAATCAAGGAAAGAAGAGAAGATGGTATCGTAGTAAGAGGTGCAAAGGTTCACCAGACTGGTTCCATCAACTCCCACTGGCACTTAATCATGCCTACACAGGCTATGAAGGCTGAAGACGCAGACTATGCAGTATCTTTCGCATGCCCAAGCGATGCTGAAGGTCTTTTCATGGTATACGGCAGACAGTCCTGCGACACAAGAAAATTAGAAGAAGGCGCTGACGTTGACCTTGGTAACAAGCAGTACGGCGGTCAGGAAGCTTTAGTAGTATTTGACGACGTATTTATTCCAAACGAATACGTATTCATGAACGGTGAATACGACTTCGCTGGTATGTTAGTAGAAAGATTCGCTGGTTTCCACAGACAGAGCTATGGCGGATGTAAAGTTGGCGTAGGCGACGTAGTTATCGGTGCAGCAGCTCTTGCAGCTGAATACAACGGTGCAGACAAGGCTTCACACATCAAGGATAAGCTTATCGAAATGACTCACCTTAACGAAACATTATACTGCTGCGGTATTGCATGTTCATCCGAAGGCAGCCAGACTAAGTCCGGAAGCTACATCATCGACCTGCTTCTTGCAAACGTATGTAAGCAGAACGTAACAAGATTCCCTTACGAAATCGTAAGACTCGCTGAAGACATCGCAGGCGGCCTCATGGTAACAATGCCAAGCGAAAAGGACTTCAAGTCTGACGTAGTAGTAGGAAGAAACGGCGAAACTATCGGCGATATCTGCAATAAGTTCTATGTAGGTAACGGTAAGTACAGCACAGAAGACAGAATGAGAGTATTAAGATTCCTCGAAAACATCTGTCTTGGTTCCTCCGCAGTTGGTTACAGAACAGAATCCATGCACGGTGCTGGTTCCCCTCAGGCTCAGAGAATCATGATTCAGAGACAGGGTAACATCGAAGGCAAGAAGGAACTTGCAAAAGCAATCGCTGGTATCAGCAAATAATCAATAAGAGCAACGAATATCTCATAGATGTCGCTTGAAAAAGCGGAAAAATAAGGCCTGGAAATCTGGGTCTTATTTTTTTATTGTGTGACCGGTTTATGCACATAATATGATAAAAAAGTTCACCTGAATAACACAAAAAACTTTGTAAATAATGTTGACTTTATGGGCAGAGCGGGGTATATTATATATAGTGATTAGCACTCCGATACATTGAGTGCTAACAAACAGCAAAGGAGGATTGAGCAATGGATTTAAGCGAACGCAAACTGAAGATTTTGCAGGCAATCATAAGTGATTATGTACGCACTGCAGAGCCGGTGGGTTCCAGAACTCTTTCCAAACATCCGGAGCTTGGTTTCAGCCCGGCAACCATCAGAAATGAGATGGCAGACCTGGAAGAGATGGGTTACCTTACACACCCTCACACTTCCGCAGGCAGAGTTCCGTCAGACAAGGCATACAGATTGTATGTAAACGCCATGATGGAAAAGAAGGAACTTTCCAGAGAGGAAAAGATTGTTATTGCAGAGCGTCTTAAAGGCTCAGCAACAGAGTTTGAAAAGACCATCGAACATGCAGCATCAATTCTTTCCGAAATCACCAACCTTACAAGTTTCGCACTGACACCTAAAAAGACGGAAGATGTGCTGAAATATATAAATCTTTTACCGGTTGACGAAGACACAGTAGTGCTCATGATTGTTTCTGAAAGCGGCAAGGTTTCCAACAAGGCAATTCAGATGAACGTGCCTTACACTGATGAAAACCTGCAGCTGCTCAGCAAGACCATGACCTACAATTATAAAGGCAAGACAATCAGCCAGGCGCTGACAAACAATATCATTGCCAACTTTGAAACCGACATCGTGGCCATGAGCGGCCTTGCAGAAGATGTAATGCCTAACTTCATGAGAACTCTTGAGGATATGCTCAATGTAAATCTCTATATGGAAGGGCTTACAAATATTTTCGACATTCCTGAGTACAGTGATCTGGAGAAAGCGAAGAATTTCATCCATATGCTGAGCCAGAAGGAAGAACTGACTAAGAAGCTCATCGAACGTGACGATGGCATAATCGTTACAATCGGTGAGGAAAACGCAGATGATGTGATGCAGGACTGCTCACTGATAACAGCAAGTTATCATGTGGATGGCCGTCTGGTGGGTAAAATCGGCGTAATCGGTCCGACACGTATGAAATACGGTGAAGTAACTTCACTTATGGAATTCCTGACGGACAATTTAAATAATACATTCAAACTCGAAAGCGGAGGTAATGAGGACGATGAATAACGAAGAAAAGATCCAGCAGGAGCAGGCAGAGGCAGAAGAAATCCGCGAAGAAGCCTGCGAAGCTGAAACTGAAGTACCGGCGGAAGAAGCTGGTCAGGAAGCAGCTGAAGAACCTGCAAAGGATCCTGAGGAAGAAGCGCTTAACGCCAAGTATCTGAGACTTATGGCGGACTTCCAGAATTTCAAGCGCAGAACAGAAAAAGAAAAGAACGACATTTATGCATTCGCCAACGAAAAGATTGTAAGCGAACTGCTTAATGTAATAGACAACTTCGAAAGAGCCCTTGCCATGGCAACAGAAGGTGACGGCTTTGCAGAAGGCATGAAACTTATTTTTAAGCAGCTCCAGGGGGTACTTGAAAAGTCCGGAGTTGCTGAAATCGAAGCTTTGGGTCAGGATTTTGACCCGAACTTCCACAACGCTGTAATGATGGAGGATTCATCCGAGCACGAAAGCGGAAAGGTGACCGAAGTTTTACAGAAGGGGTATATGTTAAATAATAGAGTGATCAGACCTTCAATGGTTAAGGTCGCAAACTAAAAGCGTTTAAAGTGCGCAAATCAATTAAATCGTAAATTAACAATCTGTTTTATGAAAAGGAGATAATAAAATGGCAAAAGTAATCGGTATTGACTTAGGTACTACAAACTCATGTGTAGCAGTATTAGAAGGCGGTGAACCTACAGTTATCGCTAACGCTGAAGGTTCCAGAACAACACCGTCCGTAGTTGGTTTCAAAAAAGACGGTGAAAGATTAGTAGGTGAAACTGCAAAGAGACAGGCAGTAACAAACCCTGACAGAACTATCGCATCCATCAAGAGACATATGGGCGAAAATTACAAAGTAACAATCGACGGTAAGGACTATACACCGCAGGATATTTCTGCAATGATCCTTACTAAGCTGAAGAACGATGCAGAAGCTTACCTTGGTGAAAAGGTTACAGAAGCAGTAATCACTGTTCCTGCATACTTCTCCGACGCTCAGAAGCAGGCAACTAAGGACGCAGGCAGAATCGCAGGTCTTGAAGTTAAGAGAATCATCAACGAACCTACAGCTGCATCCCTTGCATACGGCCTTGACAAAGAAGAAGGTTCCCACAAGATTTTAGTATACGACCTTGGCGGCGGTACATTCGACGTATCCATCCTTGAACTTGGTGACGGCGTATTCGAAGTACTTGCTACAAACGGTGATACTCGTCTTGGCGGCGACGACTTCGACGAAGTTATCTTAAACTACCTTGCAGACAACTTTGCAAAAGAAAACGGTGTTGACCTGAGAGCTGACAAAATGGCACTCCAGAGACTTAAGGAAGCTGCAGAAAAGGCAAAGAAAGAACTTTCCGGTTCCCAGACTACAAACATCAACCTTCCTTTCATCACTGTAACAGCAGACGGTCCTCTCCACATGAACGTGGACCTTACAAGAGCTAAGTTCGACCAGCTCACTGAACACCTTGTACAGAGAACTATCGAACCTATGAACAAGGCTATGAGAGACGCAGGCGTTACTACAGCTGACCTTGCAAAGGTTATCTTAGTAGGTGGTTCCACAAGAATCCCTGCAGTTCAGGAAGCAGTTAAGAGAGTAACAGGCAAGGAACCATTCAAGGGCATCAACCCTGACGAATGTGTAGCAGTAGGTGCTGCAATCCAGGCCGGCGTACTGACAGGTGAAGTTCACGACGTACTTCTTCTCGACGTAACACCACTTTCCCTTTCCATCGAAACTCTCGGCGGAGTTGCAACAAGACTCATCGAAAGAAATACAACAATTCCTACAAAGAAGAGCCAGATTTTCTCCACTGCAGCTGACAACCAGACAGCAGTAGACATCCACGTAATGCAGGGTGAAAGAGAAATGGCAGCAGGCAACACTACTCTGGGCAGATTCCAGCTCACAGGTATCGCTCCTGCTCCTCGTGGAATTCCTCAGATCGAAGTTACATTCGATATCGACGCCAACGGTATCGTAAACGTATCCGCTAAGGACATGGGTACTGGTAAGGAACAGAGAATCACTATCACTTCTTCCACAAACCTTTCCGAAGAAGAAATCAACAGAAAGGTAAAAGAAGCTGAAGCTTACGCTGAAGAAGACAAGAAGAGAAAAGAGGAAGTTGAAATCAGAAACAGAGCAGAATCTTTAATCTATGAAACTGAAAAGTCCCTCAAGGAACTTGACGGTAAGATTACAGATGCTGAAAAGACTGAAATCACTGACGCTAAGGATCAGCTCCAGGCTGTTCTCAACAACGGTACAGTTGACCAAATCAAGGAAAAGACTGAAGCTTTAACAGAAAAGTTCCACATCATCTCAACTAAGCTTTACGAACAGGCTCAGGCTGCACAGGGCGCAGCTGGTGCTGGTGCAGGCTTCGACCCTAACATGGCTGGCGGCTTTAACCCTAACATGGGCGGTGCAGGATTCAACCCTGGCGCAGGCGCACAGGCTGGCCCTGCAAATGATGATAATGTGGTTGATGCGGACTATACTGTTGTAGACGATCAGAACTAATCTGGCGCGCAGACCAAACAAATATTAAAAATCCGAGATTCCGGCGCCTTGTGGGCGTCCGGAATTTCATGCGTATAAATAAGAGGTATTAAAGTGGCAGAAAAACGTGATTATTACGAAGTGCTTGGGCTGCAGAAGGGCGCAAGCGACGATGAAATAAAAAAGGCTTTCCGTAAGATGGCCATGAAATATCATCCTGACAAGAATCCGAACAACAAGGAAGCTGAAGAAAAGTTCAAAGAAGTAAACGAAGCTTACAGTGTTCTGTCTGACCCTGACAAAAAAAGCAAGTACGACAGATTCGGCCATGCGGGAGTAGATCCAAGTGCAGGCTTCGGCGGAGCAGGCGGCTTCGGCGGATTTGGTGGTTTTGAGGATATTTTTGATATGTTCGGAGGTGCTTTCGGCGGCGGCTTCGGTGGTTTCGGCGGTGGCGGCCAGAGAAGAGCAAATCAGCCACGCAAGGGCAGAGATCTTCAGAAGGCAATTACCATTACATTTGAAGAGGCTGCATTCGGCACAAAGAAAACTATCGAGCTCAGCAAGTATGTTACATGCTCAACATGTAATGGTGAAGGAACCAAGCCTGGTACTTCCAAGAAGACTTGTCCTAAGTGTAACGGTTCCGGCCAGGTTGCAAGTATGCAGAGAACTCCTTTCGGCCAGTTCCAGAGTGTTACTACATGTGACCAGTGCGGCGGCAGTGGCAAGATTATCGAAGAACCTTGTCCTGACTGTAGAGGAGAAGGCAAAGTACGTAAGAATGTTACAATTTCCGTGGATATTCCTGCGGGCGTTGACAATGAAAGCGTAATTCCTATCAGAGGTCAGGGTGAACCTGGAATCAACGGCGGACCTGCAGGCGATCTTTATATCGTTCTCAACGTGAAACCTCACAAGATGTTCAAGCGCAGCGGGGCAGACCTGTACCTTGAAATTCCGATCAGCTTTGACCAGTCGGCTCTGGGGGCTGAAATCGTGGTACCTACACTTGAAGGCAAAGTTTCCTACAAAGTTCCTGCGGGAACTCAGCCTGGAACTACTTTCCGCCTGAAGGACAAGGGTATCAAGCATCTTAAGAGAGAAGCAAAGGGCGATCTTTATGTAAAGGTTAACCTTGAAGTACCTACTAAGCTCAACGGCAAGCAGAAAAAAGCAATTCAGCACATGGCAGAAGCTGTGACTGAAGAATGCTACCAGAAGAAGAGCGGTTTTGCTGAGAAAATCAAAGAATTGTTCAGTTAAATATACAGCTAAAAAAGTCCCTGCGGCATGCAGGGACCTTTTTTGTATAAAATATCACCCCTCGCGGACAAAGCCGGTCGGGGTGGTGGATATCGCCGTTTAAAACGGACTTATTATGGGCACTGATTATATAATATCTCTGAATTCATCAAGGTCAATTTTTTCACCTGCTTTGCGGCGGGCGAGGGCGTCAGTGACTTTAATGAAAACTTCCTTGGTAACAGGATAGCGGCTTGTGATAACTGCAACCGCGAGCATTGCTGCACCAGGTATGAAGCAGAAAGCGTTTTCAACCCATGTAAGGGCAAGTTCCGGCTGGACCGCAGCTTCACTGTTGAATCCGGACAATTCCAGGATGATTCCAAGCATCTGTACGCCTCCTGCAATTGAAAGGGATTCTGAGAGAGCCTGAAGAGATATAACAGCACCTGAACGCTTTTTACCTGAAACAAGTTCTTCAACTTCACACACATCGTAGAGCATGGAAGGCATCAGCTGCCAGTAGCATGCATTTGCAAAAGCATAGAACAGACATACTGCAACCAGTGCGCCGTAGGATTCCACACCGACAAAGCGTGAAACCATCATGAGAACTCCGGATGCTCCGATACCAAACATAAATACCTGTTTCTTTTCAAATTTTACCGCCATTCTGGTGATAAAAGGAACTGAACAGACACCCGCAAGAGTGATGATAAGCATTACCGATGAAATAGCCTTTTCGTCCATTCCCAGATTAAATGTCATATAGAATACTCGGTCTGATGAGAATGTGATATTGGCAATCAGGTATGTGATGCTGGCGAGAATGATTACGCGCACAGACTTTATTTTAAGAAGATCCACATACTGTACGAACATCGCCGGCAGAATTTTAAAAATTGATTCATGTTCTCTTTTTTCGGGTTTTACAAAATCTTTTTTATCATCAAGCTTTATGGTTAAAGTACATATGAGAAGAGCTGCTGCAGCTGATGCACCGGCAATAATACCCACGGTCTGCCACGCCTGCTGGGTAGTTTTTCCCAGATTCATGCAGTAATCCACAATTATAGTAGGAAGAACCATACCTATGCACATTCCCACCTGATTGAAAATGTAGGAAAATGAACGCAGAACAGTTCTTTCATTATAGTCATCTGTTAAGTCTGAACCCCATGCCATATATGGCACGAAGAAAGATGAAAAGCAGGTCCAGAATGCAAGAACCATAATAGCATAATATATAATTTTGAATGTAGGTGATGCGTCTATTGCAGTAAACAGCAGGCTTGTAACAATAGCTGCCGGAACAGAACCGGCCATAAGGAATGGCTTTCTGCGGCCGTAACGTGTAACTGCATTGTCTGATTTATAGCCGATAACGGGAGCACACATGGCTTCCCAGATGGAACCAAGCGCAGAAATGGTTCCCGCCACCGCAGGACTGACACCTGCTACAGTAGTCATGAAAAGCAGGAGATATGTACCTGCCAGAGTATACATTGTATTGTCGGCAATGCCGCCTATACCATAGGATAACTTGGTTGTAAATTTAAGCTTCATAATAAAAAACACCTCTTTTTCTTTACAGTTACCATTGTAAAGTATACAGTAACCGTATAGTCAAGAGGTATTTTGTTAAATTTTTGAAAATTTTTTATTTGTATTCAATTACTGCATTCTGACTGCCCGCAAAGGCACTTCCGGAGACTTCGCGCACAGTTTCAGGAAGTGTAACTGTGACGAGATCAGCGCAATCAGCAAAAGCTT
Source organism: Bacillota bacterium (assembly GCA_017397825.1). Lineage (GTDB taxonomy): Bacteria > Bacillota > Clostridia > Peptostreptococcales > Anaerovoracaceae > SUG1106. The sequence goes on from JAFQHT010000051.1 coordinate 33,563, forward strand.
CTTCACCGACTGTAAGCAGACTTGCCGGCGCAGTGAAATTTGTCAGGCCGCTGCCTTTGAAAGCACCGTCTCTGATACGCACAACCGTTTCAGGCAGAATTACTTCCTTTACGTGCTTCATGCCGCGGAAAGCAGTTTTGCCGATTTTTTCAACGGGCAGGCTGCGGCGTACTGTCATGTCAAGGAAATGGTCTTCCACATCTGCCTCAATGAACGCAGGAACATTGGTGACAGGACTTTCGCCAAGATATTTTTTTACAGATGCGCTGTTTTCGAAAACGTAAAATTCGAAGTCGCCTTCTGTTATGAGCTGGTACTCATGGTGACCGATGGAAGTGCTTTCGTTGATGTCGGTGCCGAAAAGTCTGTCCATTGATGCACCTATATTGACGCCGTGAGAGGCTTTAAAAAGCACAATATCATCCTTTGTGACATTTTCCCTGAGAGCAGCCTCAAAGTCTTTTCTGTCGCTGAAATAGCGGGCTTCAAGGCCTGCAGCGCAGGCTTCCTCTACTGCAAACCGTATATCATGACCGTACGCAAGTAGCAGATCAACTTTATGCTCTGCCACACATTTGCCCATCTGGCGGTGAGTATCTTCTGAAATATCTCCAAGTTCAAGTACATCACCGAGGGCAGCGATTCTGCGGCCCTTTTCAGCAGGGAGAGTCATCTGGTCCATGGCACTGAGCGTATTGTCCACGGCCATCAGTGAGGAGTTGTAGCAGTCAGCAAAAATATGATAATCGCCCACTTCCAGCATATTCTGCCGCATACCGGACGGAGCATATGAGGCAATGCCGCTGAGGATTTTTTCTGCTTTCAGGTTCAGTGCTCTGCCCACTGCAAAAGCGCAGACTGCGTTAAGGATGTTATGTTCGCCGAGAGCGTTCACGCGGGCAGGAAACTTTTCACCGGATCCGGCAGATACAATTTCAAAATTATAACCTGTGCCGTCAGAAATGATGTTTTCAGCATAGTATGAAGCGCCCGGATTATTCAGACTGTACGTTACTACCTTCTGAGTGAATCTGTGATTCATCAGGGCTTCATCATCATAATTTATAATGGCCAGACCATCAGGGTTTCCGTATGTGGAAAGGGAAAGTTTATCTTCGATAAGCTTTTCGCGGCCGCCATAGCTTTCGATGTGAGAAACACCGATATTTGTGTAAACACAGATATCAGCATCCAGCTGGCGCGCTGAAAATTCAATGGTTTTAGGTGTTGAAGCTCCTACTTCCTGAAGGTACACATTGGTGGAATACTTCAGGTTCTGGATATACCTTGCCACTGCGAAGAAAGAATTGTTGTTGCCCTTTGACACCACTGGATTCTTATAATGGGCGCGGAGCACAGATTCAATCATTTCTTTGGTGGATGTTTTTCCCACAGAACCGGTAACGGTGATTATTTTTGCTTTGTGAAGTCTGCGTATATGATGAATGGCGCGGCTGTAGGCATTTCTGATAAGACTGTTTCCTTCATCGTCTGTACCGGTAATAACCAGCTGATTCGGATGACCGCACGGAGTGTCGGTAATCATAAGAAGAAAATCAGCTCCCATTGCAGTTTTAAGCGGATCAAAGCTGTATTTTGCAGGATGAGTGCTGCCCCAGTACATGAAAATTGAGTCTGGTGTTACCTTGCGGGAATCAGCAGTAATGTATGAAACAGGGTGGTCTGCCATATGCTCAAAGTCAGCCGGAAAATCGAGACCTGCAATTTCAAAAAACTTTCTGACAGTCAGTGCGCGATCTTCTTTGTAGGCAGCAAGAGCCTCCTCTTTTTTGCGGGCCTTTTCATCAGCTTTTTCCTGTGCGGCGAGTTCTGCGGCGAACTCCTTATCAACTTTTTTTCTCATTTTGGTCAGAAAATTTTCTTTAGCCATTTTTTTCTCCTTATCATAAAGATAAAACCCCGGGAGACACAATCCGGGGTTTTGGTGCTCAAAGCTGTGCATTTAACTTATGCACGGGTGGGGACGGGTGAGACTTACTTTGCAGCCTTAGCTGCGTTGAATCTTTTAGTTAATCTGGAAACTTTTCTGGAAGCAGCCTGCTTGGAGATAGTTCCCTTTGCAGCGGCCTGCATAAGCTTCTTTTCTGCAAGGTGCAGCTTTTCAGCAGCAACTTCAAGGTTTGCTTCAGCCATAGCAGCTTCGAAAGCCTTTAAAACAGCCTTAAGATGGTTCTTAACTCTTCTGTTTCTTGCAGTCTTCTTGTCGATAACTCTGATTCTTTTCTTTGCGGATTTAATGTTTGCCATAATTTTTTTACCCCACTATTCTTAATATTTTAGCTAGTCCGAAGGTGGCGACCAACGGACGTAAATTCGCACCATGAATTATATACGAAAACCGTTGAAATTGCAAGGACTTTTTGATAAAAGTCATGCGAAAAAGCAATAATAAGAAGAAGTGAATTAAATATATTTGTTCAGATGAGATGATTTCAGCAGCGATGAACGATTTCCGCAGGAGAAGTATGAAACTGCCAATTAAGCAGCGAATGTGAGCAGCTAAGAGTACGGCACTGTTTGAGCGAAGAAAGCACATAAGGCGAGTTTGCCGTACTCTCTGCAAACAGAGCTGCGTATTGCTGCAGTTTCCTGCGACGAGGACTTAGTGAATGGTGCTGAAAGCAGCTTATCTGAACTATATTACATGAATTAAAAAAAGGAGTGCATTATGAAATACAGAACAGACCTGGCCATTGAAACAGAGCAGCTTCTTACTGAAGCAAGGCAGCAGGCTTCCGGCTACATCAAAAAACAAAGCCAGATTGATAAGGACATTTCGGTCACTGAAATCATAATCACCACGGAAGAAGGCGAAAAAGCTTTCGGCAGAGACCGTGGAACTTACATTACAGTAGAGGTTGACGGAATACTGGAAGGAAAAGAGGACATAAAAAAACGGGCAGCCCGTGCGCTTGCTGCAGAACTTAAAAAATATATAAAATTTGACTATTTTCTTAAGGTACTGGTTGTAGGGCTTGGAAACGAAAAGGTCACACCTGACAGTCTGGGGCCTCACACTGTGGACAAGGTAAAAATCACTTCACATCTTTTCAGAATTTTTGAGTGTGAAGGAGACTGGGAAATGGCCAATGTGAGTGGTTTTAATCCTTCGGTTACGGGAGTCACCGGCATGGAAACAGCGGATCTTATTGAAAAGACAGTTTCTCTGGTGAAACCGGATTATGTAGTCATAATAGATTCTCTTGCGGCAAAGGAGATGGGCCGCATGAACACTACAATCCAGATGTGTGACACGGGAATTGCGCCGGGAGCAGGTATGGGCAACAACCGCAGGGAAATCAGCGAAAAAACTATTGGCTGTAAAGTAATCTCTCTTGGAGTACCTACGGTTATAGATTCACGTACTTTGCTGCTGGAGGCGGCAGAGGAAACCGGAGGCTGGGATCCTGAGGAGTATATTAAAAAACGCGACATGGATATGATTGTAACTTCTACGGATATTGATCAGATTATAAAGGATTTTTCTGATATTATTGCAGATGCCATAAATATTACCCTGCATCCCGGCATATATTCATAGGGTAAGAAATCTGAAGTTCAAAATGCTGGAGGTAAGGTGTGAGAAAAGGTTTGGGAACTGCTATTCTGGGGGTATATCTGCTGAGCACAGTGTTTTTTTATGACCAGATGCCTGCTGCCCGGGGAGAGGAAAAAGAAGGCCTTTTCAGCACAATGAAAATTACAGCGGAAGATTTTGGTGTAATGTGTATATCAGCTGCATATCCGGGCATAACTACAGAACTTACAGATTCCAGAGATAACGAAAAACAGGATGGGGCAGATGATGGAACTGTTACCCTGTCAGGAAACAGCAATTCAGCACAGATTATTACCAGCGATTATGAAAAAGCGCCCGAACCGGTAGTTTTCGGCGATAATCCGGCAGTTCTCATCGTACACACCCATGCAACGGAGTCATATCTTCCTGCTTCAGAGGGTAACTATCATACAACAGAACGGGAAAATACGGTCCGTGATGTGGGGCAGGTACTGGCAGAGACGCTCAAAGCAAATGGTATAGCAGCAGTTCACGATCAGACTCTTCATGATAACCCTTCCTACAGCCAGTCTTACAGCAGATCTTACGAAACTATCAGCTCCCTTCTTAAAAAATATCCGACTGTCAGGTGTGTCATTGACCTGCACAGAGATGCTATAGCATCAGATGGTCCGGCAGCCACAGTATCGGCAGGGGGTAAGAATTGCGCCAAGTATTCTTTTGTGGTAAGCAATGCGGTGGAAACATACAAAGCCAATAAGAAATTCATCGGACACCTTAACGAGACAGCTTCCGAAAAGTACAAAGGTTTCACAGGAACAATCCTTGAAAGAGGCTACCGGTATAACCAGAATCTTTCAGAAAAATATCTTTTGCTTGAAATAGGTTATAACCGCAACCATATTACAGAGGCCCGTAATACAGCAGAAGTTTTCGGGCAGATTCTGGCGGACACTTTAAAGGCCGGGTATTGAAAAAAATCCATGGCTGTGTTACAGTATAGCCATGGAAAACAATGGATTAAAGAAAATAGGCAAAAATGCCGGCAGAATAATGAAAGCCACCGCGGCACTGATTGCAGCTGCGGCTTTTGTGGTGGCATCGAGCATTACTCCGACGCCGGAGGCGCCTAAGGACATAAATTCTGAAATTTTCAATCCGACGCCTGTGGTAATGACTATTGAGGAGGCGTCGGAGGCAATTGTTGAAGAGGAAACGGATGTTGAGGAAGAAGTTAAAAAGAAAGGCTTTTTCGTCAGACTGAAAATGGCCATTTATGGTTTCTTCGCAGCTTGTGCTGCATGGGTGGCACATAAAATTCCGTGGAAAAAGATATTTAACAGGAGAAATTTCTACATACTGCTGGCTCTGGTTTGTACAGGTCTGGCGGTGTATTTCCTGTGGCCGGTAATTACAGACTATCTGGCACAGCCTAATCAGCCACAGTAATTAAACCATATGTAAAAAGCAAACAGCCCCGTTCACCGGACGATGTGAAACGAGGCTGTTTTTATATTATGGGCATCTGAATCTTTGTTATACTCCGCATCTGTTGATAATGAACTTTTTCAGGGCCTGGGCAGCTTCAGAAAGCTGGCAGTCTCTGCGCCAGAATATGGAGTAGTTTCTTGTATAGTCAAGATCAGTAATAGGAATCTGAACAAAATAGTCTTTTTTCATATAGCAGCCGTTGACTTTGGTCAGCATGCTTGTAAGGGCAACTGCTTCAGGATGACGTCTTAATGTGCCAGGAAGCAATGCATAGTTGGATTCACCTGCAATACGTGGCGCAAAGTGCTTTTCGGCAAAAATCTTTTCTGTAAAGTGACGGAAGCTGGAACGTGGTTCTTCCAGAATAAAAGGAATTTCCTTCAGTTCCTGGAAAGATACTGATTCTCCGGAAGCTGCCGGATGATCTTTGTTGAGCAGGGCATAAAGGGGGTCTTCTCTGAACTCGTAGTGATCCCATTCCGGTGAAGTGATATCTTCTGTTGCCGCAATAATCAGTTCAACCCTGCCGTCAAATTTATCGGGGTCTTTAGCATCATTTATGAAAAATTCGCGCTGAATAAGGTTGTAATCAGGGTTTTCTTCAGTAAATTTATACAGGATTTTAGAGAAAACAAGGGGATTGAGTGTATTGACAATAACCACAAGCTCCTTGTCAGAGGCTCTGTCGTGGATTGCTTTCTGGCCGTCTTCCAGTGCTTTAAGAGCAGTTTCCACATATCTTAAATAAATCTTTCCATATTCATTGAGGACCAGCGTGCGGCCTTTGCGGTCAAAAAGCTGGACTCCCAGATCTTCTTCCATACGGGAAAGTGCGTTGCTCAGCGTAGACTGAGACACAAAAAAATCTTCGGCACATTTAGTCAGGTTCTGCCTGTGTGCAAGTGCACGGAAGTATTGTAATTGCAATGTACTTATCATCTTATCGCCTCACAGTATTTTATCAGTAAATATAAATTAGCAACCTAATAGTTTGCAAGCTAATTATATAGCATGCGAAATAATTTGTAAAGAGTTATTTTAAAAATACGAACGATTTATTGATTAAGAGACTGAACAACAATTGAAAATAATGTGATTGGAGTTTATCTAAATACTATAATATAATCTTTATATAGTTAGCATGCAAAACTAATAAGAGCTGATAAACATACAATATTGATAAGGAGAAATAATATGAAAAATAAAGTGACCACCGCTCAGGAGGCAATCAGAGACATAAATGATGGCGCTACAATCATGGTTGGCGGTTTCATGGCCTGCGGAACACCGGAAATACTTATTGATGCTCTGGTGGAAAAGAATGTGAGAAATCTTACTATAATCTGCAATGATGCAGGCGTACCGGGAAGAGGAGTAGGCAAACTTCTTTCCAACGGACAGATAAAGACGCTTATTGCTTCCCACGTAGGGCTTAACCCTGAAGTTGCACAGAGAATGAATACTGATGTTGAGGAAGATAAACTGGAATGTATTCTGATTCCGCAGGGAACTCTTGCAGAAAAAATCCGTGCAGGTGGTGCTGGCCTTGGTGGTTTTCTCACCCCTACAGGTGTAGGTACAATTGTTGCTGAAGGTAAACAGGTAATAAATATCAAAGGCAGAGATTATCTGCTGGAAGAACCTATCAGAGCTGAGTTTGCTTTAATCAGAGGTTCTGTAACTGATGAGTTCGGAAACACAATTTACCACGGAACAACCCAGACTTTCAACCCGATGATGGCAATGGCTGCAGACACAGTAATTGTGGGGGCTGTGGAAGTTGTAGAAACAGGGACAATGAATCCTGACAATGTGAGAACATCAGGAATATTTGTGGATGCAGTAGTAGGAGGAGAAAAACCATGGCAGATATAAAAGAAAGAATTGCAAGAAGAGTTGCAAAAGAATTAAATGACGGTGATGTGGTTAATCTTGGTATCGGTCTGCCTACTATGGTGGCAGAATGCCTGCCTGAAGGAGTGGAAGTTATTCTCCAGTCCGAAAACGGAATTATGAACATGGGCGGCGCTCCTGCCGTTCCGAATGTGGATGTTGTAAACGCAGGTGCACAGTATGTGACGATTAAACCGGGTGGACAGTTTTTTGACAGTGCCACATCTTTTGCGATTATCAGAGGAGGACATGTGGATGCTACTATTCTTGGTGCACTGGAAGTTGACAGACATGGAAACCTTTCAAACTGGATTGTACCAGGCAAAATGGTTCCGGGCATGGGCGGTGCCATGGACCTGGTAGTAGGTGCAAGAAAAGTAATCGTTGCCATGCAGCATACCCAGAAGGGAAAACATAAAATTCTTGATGAATGCACGCTGCCGTACACAGCAATCAATTGTGTAGATATGATTATTACCGAAATGGGTGTTATGAAAGTGACTAATGAAGGAATCGTCCTTGAGGAAATTCATGAAGATTTTACAGTTGAAGATGTTCAGGCGGCGACAGGCTGCAAACTCATAATTTCAGAAAATCTCAGAACAATGGTCTAATTGCATTTTTTCATAAAAAATACCTGCTTTGCGCACAATAAAAACGAGAGGCAGGTGTTTTTTTATGAAAAATTTCAGGCAGTGTCTGATAATTATGACTATAGTATTTATCACCATACTTGCAGCACTCAATGTGGACAGGAGATGCTCCGACATGTATGGAACAGAAAGCAAACTGGCCGATGCAGCGGTGAACGTATTTATCAGCACAAAAGAGCAGTGGACGGATTAAGAAAAATATTGAAATTCTGCCCGTTATGCTTTAAAATATATCTTGGGTTTGTATGTGCTTTTGTTCATTTTACAGGCGCATGGAAAACCGTAATTTTAAAGGATGCGAGGACAATATGGACTATCAGAAATATATAAGAAATTTCAGTATTATCGCCCACATCGACCATGGTAAATCAACTCTGGCCGACAGACTTATTGAAAAGACCGGCCTGGTTTCCCAGCGTGACATGAAGGCTCAGTTTCTGGACAACATGGACCTGGAAAGAGAAAGAGGCATCACCATCAAGCTTCAGACTACCAGACTGGTTCATAAGAGTGCGGACGGTAACGAATACATCTACAACCTTATTGACACACCGGGACATGTGGACTTTAACTACGAAGTGTCACGAAGCCTGGCTGCCTGCGAAGGGGCGGTACTTGTTGTAGATGCAACTCAGGGTGTTGAAGCACAGACTCTTGCCAATGTTTATCTGGCGCTTGATGAAGATCTGGAAATCCTTCCGGTTCTTAACAAGATTGACCTGGCTTCAGCGCGACCTGACGAAATCAAAGAAGAAATCGAAGAAGTTATCGGCCTTGATGCCAGCGAAGCACCGCTTATCAGTGCCAAGGAGGGTATCGGTATCGAAGAACTCCTTGAAGAAATCGCCAAGGCAATTCCTGCACCTGCAGGAGATCCGGAAGGCAAGCTGAAGGCACTGATTTTTGACTCCAAGTACGACAACTACAAGGGTGTAATCATTTACACAAGGGTTTTCGACGGTCAGGTAAAGAAAGGCGATATCATCCGCCTTATGAACACAGGCAAGAAGTATGAAGTTACAGAAGTAGGCGTATGTGCGCCTAACCCTGTGCCTACAGATATTCTCAGAGCCGGCGAAGTAGGATATATCTGCGGCAGCATCAAGCAGGTAGCAGATGCCCGAGTAGGTGACACAATCACCCTGGACAAAGACCCTGCAGCAGAACCGATGCCTGGCTACAAAAAAGCTCAGTCCATGGTTTACTGCGGTATCTACCCTGCAGAAGGTGAAAAGTACGAAAACGTAAAAGACGCCCTCGAAA
>JAFQHT010000052.1 GCA_017397825.1 Bacillota bacterium
GAAGAAGGCGGCAGACATACTCCATTCTTCAACGGTTACAGACCACAGTTCTACTTCAGAACAACAGACGTAACAGGTGACCTTCAGCTTCCAGAAGGAACAGAAATGTGTATGCCAGGAGATAACATCACAATGACAATCAAGCTGATCACACCAATCGCGATCGAAGAAGGTTTAAGATTCGCTATCAGAGAAGGCGGCAGAACAGTAGGTTCCGGCGTTGTATCCGAAATCATCGAATAATTAAGTGAGATTCGAAATCTTTGATTTCGTAAATCGAACTTACGCAAAGCTTCCCCAAGAACGCAAGTGATTGGCTAGGAAGCGATTGCGCGATTAAAACAATAATTAGCCTGCAGCGTAAGCTGCGGGCTTTTTTTATGCGTTAAAATATGGACAAGTAAAAAGCAAAGTGGTAAAATTATAAAGTTAGAGCATTTTAACAAGAAAACGGAGAAACAGATACAATTCAGAACGGGTATTAAAACTGAGAAAGGATTATTATGAGAAGCGACAGAAGACGTGAAATCGAAGCGCAGATGGCAGCAGAAAAAAGAGAAAACCGCAGAAAAGGCGGCAATGCTTTCTGCAGATTTATTTCTATTATATACACATTACTGGCAGCAGGCTTTATGGCCATGCTTGGATATTTTGATGTATTACCGGGAAAATACTACTGGACAGCTGTAGGCGTGCTTACATTTATATCACTCTTTATTGTGCCGGTAATGTTCAGCAGACACGGCAAAAAAGGCAGAAAAATAGTGGCGACGGTAATTGCTTTCCTGCTCATAGGAGTATTCGGAGTGGGCACATATTATATGATAGATACTGTGGACTTTCTTGGTGAAATCACAGAGGTCAAGGAAGTTACAGAGGATTACCACGTGGTGGTAAAGGCTGAAGAGCTTTATGAAACTGTGGACGAAATTACGGGCCAGACACTGGGAACATATATGGTAAGCGATCTTACATATTCAGAAGCAAAGGCGATTCTTCAGCAGGAAGTAAATGTTCAGTACGCTTATGAAGAAACTATCGGTGCGGCTTTTGAAAAGCTTTACGCAGATGAATACAAGGCGATTTTTATCAGTGCGGCAGCTTATGAAGGTCTGAAGACAGAAGACCCCGAACTGGAAACGAAGACTAAAGTTCTTCACACTGTAAAGATTAAAATAGAAACTGAAGACCAGACCCATGCGGCGGATGTTACCGCAGAGGCATTCAATGTTTACATCAGCGGTATTGATATTGAAGGGAACATCAGCACTGTTTCAAGAAGTGACGTGAACATGGTTGCAACAATCAACCCTGTGACCAACGAAGTTCTTCTTACAGCAATCCCAAGAGACTATTATGTAACTCTTCCGAGCAAGAGTGCAAAGGACAAGCTGACTCATTCCGGTCTTTATGGCGTGCAGGAATCCATCGGTGCGGTGGAGGACTTTATGGGTGTTGATATCAACTATTATGTAAGAGTAAACTACACTACTGTTGTGAAGCTGGTGGACGCTATGGGCGGAATTGAAGTCGATTCACCACATGCGTTTACTACAAGCGGCATGGGAAGCCTTAACGGACATACTTTCGTGAAGGGCATAAACAAGTTGGATGGCAGAGCAGCGCTTGCTTTCTGCAGAGAGCGTAAGTCTTTTGCCAACGGCGACATGCAGAGAAATGAAAATCAGCAGCTGGTTATGGAAGGCATTATCAGAAAGGCTGTCAGCAGCACAACCCTTCTGACTAAATACACATCAATTCTTGAAGCTGTTCAGAGCAACATGGAAACCAACATGACCATGGAAGAAATGTCTTCTCTGATTAAAATGCAGCTTGACGGCATGCCTTCATGGAATATCCAGAAGCAGTCAATCAAGGGGGCCAACGGTTATGACCTTTGTTATGCCCTGGGATTCAAGGCGGCAATTGTTGAACAGAACCCTGTGGAAAATGCCAAGGCAACAGATAATATTATAAAAGTAATGACAGGCGAAGTTGAGATCGGGGAAAACGATGGAACAGAAGAAAATCAGCAGAACTAAAAAGAGAGTTATCCGGAGGCAGGCCCTGACCACAAACAGTATAGTTTGCGGAACTGAAAACCCGGCATCGGTAGGATGCATATTTTACGAGCTGGAAGACGGCGAGGTAGCGGCACGTTTTACTCCCGGAATCTGGCATGAAGGGCACACAGGAATGATGCACGGCGGACTGATCAGCTCTGTGCTGGACGAGGTAATGGGACGCTCCAACCGTATATATAATGAAGCCACAGGGGAGTTCCGTGCACCGTACGTTACCGGCGAAATTACTGTGAGATTCCTTCAGCCCATTCTTATCGGTGAAAATATGATTGCCTATGGCAGAGTGGAAAGGGAAGAAGGCCGCAAAAGATTTATTTCTGCTGAAGTTGTAGATGAGGCCGGAAATGTAAGAGCGGTTGCAGCAAGTACTTTCTTCAGAGTTGATGTGGGCGAGCACCGCATAGACAGCAAAAAAAGCGGCAACAGAGGGGAACTTTTACCGGGTGACCCTGCTGAACTGTAAAAAATAAATAAAAAAAGAAAAAATAAGGTAAAAAAGGCTCTTGACATTGAAAACACTATGTCTTATAATTAATGAGCAACTTTATGATTATTAAATAACAGAGCTTCGGAAGAGGCTCTGAATTTTGAGTTAAAAAGGAGAACAATCACATGAGAGTTAAAGTTATGTTAGCATGCACAGAATGCAAGCAGAGAAACTACAACACTATGAAGAACAAGAAGAACGACCCAGATCGTATTGAAATGCAGAAGTACTGCAGATTCTGCAAGAAGCACACTACTCACAAGGAAACTAAATAAGGAGAGTTTGGTAGTATGGCTAATAACAAAGAAAAAGAAAAAAAGGGCGGCTTTAAAGAATATTTTAAAGGCGTAAAGACTGAAATGAAGAAGGTTGTATGGCCTACTAAGAAAGAAATCATTTCTTACACAGGCGTAGTAATCGGTACTTGCGCAATCTTCGCATTAGGATTCTGGCTCATCGATACAGGCGTATTAGCAGCTTTAAAGGCAGTTTTAAACGTAACTTTAGGCTAGTTGCTATCGGTTAATCTAATAATTTAAACTAAGTTAGAAGAGAAGGTACGAATATGTCTGAATTTGAAAGCAAAGGTGTTTCCCCATTAGAGGGAGAAGGCCTCAGAGGTGACGGCCAGGCTAAATGGTATGTAGTACATACTTATTCCGGCCACGAAACAAAAGTAAAAGTTAATATCGAAAAGATGGTTGAGAACCGCGGAATGCAGGACTTGATTCTTGACATCGTTGTACCTACTGAAGACAGAGTTGAGATTAAAAACGGACAGCGTAAAATC
>JAFQHT010000053.1 GCA_017397825.1 Bacillota bacterium
CAATAAACGAAACCACCTTGACGAATCGCTGGAATCCTGCCACATAAGCTACGAAAGCCAGCAGCGACATCACCAGAGCGCCTACATAGTGATTGAGTCCGTAATACTCCTGAAGAGTGGCCCCGGCACCTGAAATAAGGATCACCATGCCGGCAAACATGCTGATAGGCACGAACCAGTCATAAAACACTCCGACTTTCTTACCGCAGAAATACTTGAACTGATTGAACCCTTCATCATCACGATGTTTCTGCCCGGCCTCGAGGATCGCCGGTCCCACGATCAAAAATCCTACCAGATTTATCGCAACTAAAATAAAGCTCTTATACCCATAGCTGGTAAAGAACTGCAATATCTCCTGCCCCGTCGCGAATCCGGATCCCATGACCCATGCGACATAAGCGCCCATTATTCTTATTATGTTTTTACAGCTTGTGTTCTGCTCCATATCCGGCTCCGATAATCATTAAGTCTGCACTTTCATTTTATGTTAGCCACATAAATAAAGCAATATTTTTCAATTTTTTTACAAAAAAAACTGGTGTTATGAAAAAAATAATTTTATAATAGTGGGGTGGAATTGTTATTCAACATTACTGATAATATATATGGAGGCGATTTTTATGGAAAAAATCTACACAGGAAAAACAAAAGACGTATTCAAACTGGAAAACGGTAACGTACTGCTTCTGTTCAAGGATGACTGCACAGGCAAAGACGGTAAGTTCGACCCGGGCGAAAATGCTGTTGGTCTGACAATAGAAGGAATCGGAAGAGAAAACCTGAAGACTTCTATCCACTATTTCGAACTGCTGAAGGCTGCAGGAGTTAAGACTCACTACGTAGATGCTGATATCGATAAGGCTACTATGGAAGTACTGCCTGCTACAGTATTCGGTAAGGGTCTGGAAGTTATCTGCAGACACGTTGCTACAGGAAGCTTCATCAGAAGATACGGCGCTTACATCGAAGACGGCACTCCTATCGAAGGCGGATATGTTGAAACTACATTCAAAGATGACGAAAAGGGCGATCCACTGGTAACTAAGGATGCTCTGGCTCTGCTGGGCGTTATGACTCCTGAAATGTATGACAGCATGAAGGAACAGACTCTGAAGATCACTCAGATCGTTGCTGACGACCTGGCTGCTAAGGGACTGAAGCTGTACGACATCAAGTTCGAATTCGGTTACAGCGAAGACGGTGAAGTTATCCTCATCGACGAGATCGCTTCCGGAAACATGAGAGTTTACAAAGACGGAGAAATCGTAGATCCAATGGATCTGACAAAGATGATCCTCGCATAATTTATCGCATTATAAAACCCCGTGAAATTCACGGGGTTTTTTATTATCTGTTTCCAGGTGATGATGTATCTCTCAGGATAACGTCATGTGCGCCGCCTTCGATGATACTTGTTGCTGATACGAGGGTGATCTTAGCGTTCTTCTGAAGATCAGGGATGTTCATCAGACCGCAGTTACACATTGTTGACTTAACTTTCTGCAGTGACTGTCTAACGTTGTCGCTGAGCGGTCCTGCGTATGGAACGTA
>JAFQHT010000005.1 GCA_017397825.1 Bacillota bacterium
AAAGTCGGTAATGTGGTAAATTCCATATAATAGTATATACGATTTTTGAAAAAATACAAGATAGTGTTGACAATGAGACAAAAAAGTATATAATATTATCTGCAAACTTGAAACCTTATCAAGAGTGGCAGAGGGAACAGGCCCGGAGAAGCCCGGCAACCTAGGTGTTTCAGCGCTGAGCGCGAAGCAGAAAAGGTGCTAAATCCTGCAGGTAAACATCCTGAAAGATGAGGAAAAGATTTTTATACGAAATCACTGTGACCTCTCTTTCACCGAGAGGTTATTTTAATTTATGACACCAAAGAAAGGAAAATGAGACAGCAATGAGAAGATTATTCACATCCGAATCAGTAACTGAAGGCCATCCTGACAAAGTCTGCGACCAGATTTCCGACGCAATCCTGGACGCAATTTTCGAACAGGACCCATATGGCAGAGTTGCTGCTGAAACAACTACAACTACAGGATATGCAATGGTTATGGGTGAAATCACCACTAACAGCTACGTAGATATTCCTAAAATCGTAAGACAGGTTATCCTGGATATCGGTTATGACAAGGGCGAATACGGTTTCGACGGAAACACCTGCGCAGTGCTTTCCGCAATCGACGAACAGTCCGGCGATATCGCTATGGGCGTAGACAAGGCTCTTGAATACAAAGAAGGTACTTTAGACGACCAGATTGACACTATCGGTGCAGGTGACCAGGGTATCATGTTCGGTTTTGCGTGCAACGAAACTCCTGAACTTATGCCAATGCCTATCTCCCTTGCACACAAGCTGGCAAAGAGACTTGCAGATGTACGTAAGGACGGCACAATCCCTTACCTGAGACCGGACGGCAAGACACAGGTAACTGTGGAATACGACGGCAACCAGGTTAAGAGAGTTGACACAGTGCTCATTTCCACACAGCACGACCCTGAAGCAACACAGCAGCAGATCAGAGAAGACCTTATGAAGCACGTAATTCTTCCTGTTATCCCTGCAGAGCTCCTTGACGAAGAAACAAAGTACTTCACAAACCCTACAGGCCGTTTCGTAATCGGCGGACCTCACGGCGACTCCGGCTTAACAGGCCGTAAAATCATTGTAGATACTTACGGCGGATATGCACGCCACGGCGGCGGCGCTTTCTCCGGCAAGGACCCTACAAAGGTTGACCGCTCCGCTACATATGCAGCAAGATGGGCAGCAAAGAACGTAGTTGCAGCAGGACTTGCTGACAAGTGCGAAATCCAGCTTGCTTACGCTATCGGCGTTGCAAAACCGGTATCCATCCTTGTTGATACTTTCGGCACAGGCAAGATTGAAGATGAAAAGATCGCTGAATTAGTTGAAAAGAACTTCGACTTAAGACCGGCAGCGATCATCAGAGACTTAGAATTAAGAAGACCTATCTACAGACAGACTGCAGCTTACGGTCACTTCGGCAGAACTGATGTGGACCTTCCATGGGAACACACTGATAAGGCAGCTGCACTGAAGGAACAGGCAGGATTATAGTAAACCATATAACACGTGAACAAGAGGAAGCATCTGAAAAGGAAGGCTTCCTTTTTTCTTGCAGAGAAATCAAAAAATATGATTATTCTGATGAGTTCGACAGATTTCGACATTCTTCGAATTTGACAGGAGAAAAGAAATATTTTACAATATATGTAAATTTAATAATGAAAATGCAAATTTAAAACCGTACGATTTGTTGACAAAATCGTACGGTTGCCAGTATAATTAATATATAATTATAAGGAAAGGCGGGGGATTTGCATGTCTATTACAGCTACTGAATTAAAGGCAAATCTGGGTAAATATCTGCAGCTTGCTGAATTTGAAGATATTTATATCACAAAGAATGGAAAGGTGGTTGCAAAATTGTCTAATCCGAATGTTGACAAAGTGAAAATTGCAAAAAATCTTATCGGTTCTATTCCAGACACGATTTCTTACGAAGAGGCAATGGAAGAAAGGCTTAATAAAATATGACTACAGTAATGCTTGACACCTGTGTAATTATAGATGCGCTACAGAAACGTGAACCTTTCTGGAAAGATGCGGAGAATATTTTTATTGCTGCTGCTGAAGATAAGTTTTTGGGAGTAATAACCGCCAAATCATTGACAGACGTTTATTATCTCCATCATCGTTGCACACATAATACAGAAAAAACAAAGGAAATTCTTAAGGGGCTGCTGGAAATTTTTGTACTTTCAGATACTGCTTCTTCCGACTGCAGAAGGGCATTACTTTCAGAAGTAGCTGATTTTGAAGATGCAGTGATGATGGAAACTGCCGGTAGACTCAAGGTCAGCTGCATTGTGACACGGAATGTTAAGGATTATAAAAATTCGCCGGTTCCGGTAATGTCTCCAGAGCAGTTTGTTGCCGCGATAAAAGCACATTAAACCATAGTAACCGAAAAACCCTCGCAAAAAAAATCTGCGAGGGTTTTCATATACAAAAAAGTTTTATTTGTTGTTGTAAACTTCCATAATTGCCACAGAAGCGCTGGCACCGATTCTGTCTGCACCGGCTTCAATCATTGCCATGCATGTATCATAATCTCTGATTCCGCCGCTGGCCTTTACCTGTGTGTCAGGACCTACAGTCTTTTTCATCAGAGCAACATCAGCTGCGGTAGCACCGCCGCTGCCGAATCCTGTGGATGTTTTTACGAAGTGAGCACCGGCTTCCTTGGAAAGCTTGCATGCTTCTTCGATTTCTGCAGGTGAAAGAAGGCATGTTTCAAGAATAACTTTTACGATAGCATTGTATTTAGCGGCTGCTTCAACAACAGCGTAGATATCGTCGCGGATATAGTCATAGTGACCATCTTTGAAAACTCCGACATTAAGAACCATATCAATTTCGGATGCCCCGTCCTTGCATGCTTCTTCTGTTTCAAAAGCTTTGGCTGCAGTAGTGCATGCACCGAGAGGGAAACCTACAACTGCGCAGACTTTAACGTCTGTACCTTTGAGTGCATCAGCACACTGTGCAACATAGCAGGAGTTTACACATACTGAAAAGAAGTCATACTCTCTGGCTTCTGCGCAGAGTTTGTCAACCTGGGCAGCAGTTGCTTCAGGTTTGAGTAATGTATGGTCAAAATACTTGTTTAATGGTTTAGATAAGTTCATAATAATCCTCCTTGGCGGGCGAATAAAATTTAATGTAAATATTATAGCATCTCCGGAAGTAAAATAAAAGACATATTGAAAATAACCTAAATAAATTATATAATTAAATATTATAACTTTGGAGGTATGATTTGGAAAAAGTTACGAAAACAATTGGTATTTTAGATAAAGTGAAGTGGCTGGGACTTCTGTTCGGAGTGTTCATGTGCCTGTTTATTGAGCCGCGGCTTGGCGAAATATGGGCAATGGGGCTTGGAACTGTGGCCGGCGTTGCTTTTATATACATCTGCAATAATGAAAAGAAAACCGTTCTGAGCGAACATGTAGCCATGGACCTGAAAGAAGCTCTTCAGACCGGTGGATATAAGGATTCAGTTATTGAAATCAAGCACCTGAGAGCAGGCATGCTCATCAGAATATATGTAGTAAGAGCAGGTGACAATGCAGTTTACTGCAATGGTATTGTAGTGCAGCAGATTGAAAGAAGCTGGTACAAGGAAAAAGTATGGATTACTCAGCTTGTTGATATAGATGATGCTGATGCTGTAAAAACTGCAAGAGACACTCTTGATGAAGAACTGATCTCAGATCTTAAAAAAATGAGAGACGATGCAAGAGGCCGCAAAAAATAATTCAGGAGCGTTCGTGAAGATGGCAGAAAAGAAAGACTATGTACAGCTTGTGTGTGAGGCTGCAGGAAGCAGTTATGAAACCACAAAAAAGGAAATGGGACGCATCCGGGAACTTTCCGGAATAACATACAGGGAATACTATATATACAAGCTCTATAAACTGAGTGAAACCCAGCGTTCCATAGAAGCGAGGAGAATAGTTCTCCGTAAAGAGCACCGAAAAGAACGTTACGATAAGGTTTCAGCAGCTACAAATCTTTCTGAAAAGCAAATCCGTGAAAACATCCGCGTAATCAATCAGGAATACGGGGTTAAAATGAACATAATCCCTTACCAGAAGTACGAAATATATGGCTATGAGGGTGAAGCACTGGAGGAGTTTCTCGCTTTATTTGCTGAAAGAAACAGGTTGAAGGATCAGCTTTCTGAATGTTTTAATAAGATTGATAATAAAGAACTCACTTATGCAGACACAGCAGCAGATCTGGAGCGTTTTTACGATATTATTGAAAAGATTATGCCTGAGTCTCTGTTTGCTGAGCTTAAGCAGCAGATTGGGCATTTTTGTCCTGAGATTACTGAGAATTCAGCGATGGCCCGCAAAGTTGCTGTGGATATGGAAGCCACACGTGTTCTGCTGGGATTTACTGCTGAAGAATACGGAACTTTACATTTTGAGCATAAATCTATTGAAGAAAAGCGGAATTTCTTTTCAGAAAAGGAAAGATTTGAAGTTATCAATAAACTCAATGACCAGTCAAAAACCGACCTGCTGGATGATAAGTATGAAGCTTACAGACTTCTTGGGAAGTATTATGGCAGACGTATGATCAAAGTATCATCAGAGGATGATTATAAAAACTTCCGAAGTATCTGCCGGCGGGGCAGCAAAATAGTGGTGAAGCCTTTCAGCGGAACCATGGGCAAAGGAATAAAAAGCGTGGACATCAGATGGTGGACCGACATCAGGAAGTTGTTTAAAAACCTTCTTCATGAATACAATGTTTTCATTGTTGAGGAACTTATCAGAGCACACAGCTCCCTCAAGGCCCTGAACCCAGACTCGGTAAACACTGTCAGAATTCTCACCTATGCTGACGGAGATAAAAAACTGATACATGATCCGACTATCAAGATCGGGCAGAAAGGCAGCTTCGTGGACAACGCAGGCTCCGGAGGAATTCTTGCATATGTGGATATGAAGACAGGCAGAATTCTTGGTGATGGTTGTGATGGGAAAGGTGCCCGTTACAAGGAGCATCCTCATACCGGAATCAGATTTGACGGATATCAGATGCCCGACTGGAACAAAGCAGTCCGGCTGGGGCTGGAACTTGCGGATAAAGTGCCCGGACTTAAATATATCGGCTGGGATATTACTTATACCGAAGATGGGAAGTGGATTGTCGTTGAAGGCAATTCACGTCCTCAGGTGTATGGACCCCAGTGCGCGGCAGGGGCAGGTATCCGGAAATATTTCATAGAAACTATAGGATACAGGCCTGATAATAATAACTGAACCTATCGGCAGAAGCCGGTAATATAAATGCCAGAAGGCTCAAGCTTTTTGGAAAGGAAATTATCACTTATGACAAGACACAATTCAATAGTAAAAGACATGACAGTGGCGGCACTTTGCCTTGCCATTGCTCTTGTGTTGCCGTTTCTGACAGGCCAGATACCGACCATAGGTGCTATGCTCAGCCCTATGCACATTCCAGTGTATCTGTGCGCCTTTTTCTGCACCTGGCAGTGGGCGGCACTGGTGGGCTTTACAGCACCGCTTCTGAGATATGCACTTTTTTCTATGCCGCCGATGCCTTTCGGCATTGCCATGGCCTTTGAAATGGCCGTTTACGGAGCAGTGACGGCACTGATTTACAAAGCGCTGCCTAAACGCAGAAAATCAAGCATTTACATATCAATGATAATTGCCATGATCTGCGGCAGAGTTGTATGGGGTGCAGCAAGAATGATTATTGCAGGGGTAACAGGTACAGAATTTACCTGGAATCTTTTCATTGCAGGTGCCCTGGTTGAAGCAATTCCGGGGATTATTCTCCATCTGCTTCTGGTACCGGTAATTGTAATGGCAGTGAAAAAAGGAAGAGCGTAAAGAAAAGTATGGACTTTAAGAACTATCTCCGCAAGCAAGGAGAACTTCATCCTGCCATGAAATCGCAGGATGTTATGAAAATGATTTATCAGGCAGCTTTCGGTGCCGAGCATCTTCTTGAAGATGAAGAGGCTGCCCGGAAGTATTTTCAGGATGAATATGACAGGGTGCCTGCAGATGCCGGAATGCCGCTGGTTGAATCCATATCAGAAGATATGTGCAGAGTGAATCTGGCAGCGTGGAAAGGAAGAAAACTTCCGGCAGAGTGGCTGTACAGAATTTTTGTGCTGTCGGCAAAAGACAGGCAGAATAATCCGGAACGATTCCATGAATATCTGGAACTTGCAGGAGAGGAAATTGCAAGAGGAGGCCTTGACTTCGGATCGGATGAGTGGGACGTATTCAGAAATGAATATCTGAAAGGCGGAATCAGACCGGTTCACCACAGCAAAGAATACAGACAGGCAGAAAGACCGGCCTACAGGCTGGCCGCGGGCTGCTTTTCCCGCCTGATGCCTGTGCTGGAAAAAGCAGCCGCACCGGGCACCGGTGCCCGGCCGTCTGTCATAGCCATCGACGGCCGCGCGGCCAGCGGCAAGACTACCATGGCAGGTCAGCTTAAGGACATATTAGGCGGTGAAATTATCCGCATGGATGATTTTTTCCTGCCGCCCATGCTAAGGACTGAAGAGCGTTTCAGCGTGCCGGGAAGTAATGTTCATTACGAAAGATTTGAAGAGGAAGTTATGCCGCATCTTGGCAGGCCTGAAGGGTTTGAGTACACAAGATTTGACTGCAGCCGGATGGACTTTGACGGAAACAAGGTCAGTGTACCGCATACCCGGTGGCAGATTGTTGAAGGTTCTTACAGCCATCACCCCCATCTGGGAAGATATGCTGATATTACAGTATTTTCGACAGTGGACCCTGCAGTGCAGATGGAAAGAATCACTGTACGCAACGGCGCAGAAATGGCAGAGATTTTCCGGACCCGCTGGATACCTATGGAAGAGGAATATTTCAGCACTTTCGCTATTCAGCAGCAGGCCGATATCACGGTTTAAAAGCATAATATTTCAAGAACAAAAGGGCCCGCCTGAACATATTATTTAATTATAGGTGGGCCATCGGCAAAAGGTTGGCAGAAGCCAGCCTTTTTTTGTTTACTGCACACAAAAACATTGAAAATCAGTACAGTTTGCAGTACAATAAAAAGATACATAAGATTTTGTACAGGAGGTACTAGTGACATGGGTATTAAGGTTGCAAAGTTTGGTGGTTCATCAGTTGCTGATGGCATCCAGCTTACTAAAACCAAGGCAATAATTGAGCAGGATCCTGACAGACGATATATAGTTGTATCGGCACCGGGAAAAAGATATGAAGGGGACAACAAGATTACGGACTTATTATATCTTTGCAAGACCCATATTGAGCATAACCTGCCTTACGACCAGATTTTCCAGGTGGTGGCAGACAGATACATGGCAGTAGAGATTAACCTTGGAGTAAAGGCGGATCTTCTGAAATATTTTGATGAAATCAGAGAAAATTTAAAGAAAAATCCTTCTTCAGACTACATTGCATCAAGAGGTGAATACTTAAATGCAGTTCTTGTTGCAGCGTTTCTGGGATATGATTTTGTAGATACTGCAGATCTGATTAAATTCGATGCAAAGGGCAAGCTTCTCATGGAAGAAACGGATGAGGCTATCCGTGCAGAGCTCTCAAAACATGAAAGAGCAGTTCTTCCGGGCTTCTACGGAAGCACACCTGACGGAGAAATTAAAACTTTCTCAAGAGGCGGTTCTGACATTACAGGTTCTCTGGTAGCAAGGGCAGTAGGTGCAGATGTTTACGAAAACTGGACTGACGTTTCCGGCTTCCTTATGGCAGACCCAAGAATTGTAAAGAACCCTAAGCAGATCGGCAAGATTTCATACAAGGAACTGAGAGAACTTTCTTATATGGGTGCCAGCGTGCTTCATGAAGATGCCATTTACCCTGCAAGAATGGCAGATGTTCCTATCAACATCAGAAATACAAACAAACCTGAAGATCCGGGCACACTGATTACTGCAGAAGGCGACGGCAACGATGAACACATCATCACAGGTATTGCCGGCAGCAAGGACTTTACAGTAGTTGCACTTTATAAAAACATGATGAGCAGCGAACGTGGTTTCGTAAGACGAATTCTGGGAATTCTGGACGACTACGATATCAATTTCGAACACCTGCCAAGTGGTATAGACACAGTGTCAGTAGTTATGGCCAATGAGCAGATCAACGGCAGACTTGATGAAGTACTGGAAGAGTTCCAGTCAAGACTCCGTCCTGATACTATTGATGTAATTGAAGATATTTCCCTTATTGCAACAGTTGGCCACGGAATGTCATCAAGAACAGGTACTTCTGCAAAGCTTTTCAACGCACTTGCAGAAGCAGGAATCAATATCAGAATGATTGACCAGGGTTCCAGTGAAATGAACATTATCGTTGGTGTTGAGAATAAAGATTTTGAAAAAGCCATAAGAGCCATCTACGATGCTTTCGTAGAATAGAATCCGGAGGTAAATATGAAAAAATTAATTACAATAAGCAGAGAGTACGGAAGCGGCGGACGCATCATCGGTAAGCTGCTTGCAGAAAAACTCCATGTACCATTCTATGATAAGGAAATTATCGATCTGGCGGTGGAACAGAGCGGCTATTCCAGAGAAATTATTGAAGGTGCAGAAATGAAAGCAAAGAGCAGCTTTGCGTATAGTCTGGCATCTGCCCTCAGCTTCAATGAAGGTGTGGGCGGCAGTGCATTATCAGTTAATGACAGGCTTTTTCTGGCTCAGTTCCAGGTAATCAAAGAAATCGGTGAAACTCAGACAGGTGTAATTGTAGGACGCTGTGCAGACTACGTGCTCCGCGACATGCCTGGTGTAACCAATGTCTTTATTTACGGTGAATATGAGGACAGAGTAAAGCGTGCTGTTGAAAAATACGGCGATGATCCTGACAAGGTAAAAGACCATATTGCATCCCTTGACAAGGCACGTCAGAATTATTACAACTACCACACAGGCCAGAAATGGGGAGAATTCAAGAATTATAATCTGGCTATCAACAGTAGTTACATCACAGAAGAAGAGTGCGCAAATCTGATTGCACACTATGTAGAACACAGGAGGTATTATGATGAAAAGAGGAATGATTAAGGCAGACAAAAATGTAACTAAGAAGACAGGGGGAAGCGTTGCCAAGACTTTACTTAAAGTTGCAGGTGTAGGCCTGGCGGCAGGTGTTGCACTTATTGCAGCAACTGACAAGACAATGAAGACAGTATTCCCGCAGCCTGAAGACACAGTAGGTGAAGACGACTGCTGCGACGGAGAAGACTGCTGCTGCGGCGGAGACTGCTGCTGCGGAGACGAAGAAATCTAAATAAAAATTTTACAGTAACAATGCCGCCTGTTCTCATTCGAACAGGGGCGAGGAGGAAAAAATGACAAACAAAAAAGGAACTTATTACATCACCACACCAATTTACTACCCAAGCTCAAACTTGCATATCGGACACACATACTGCACAGTAATGGCTGACGCTATGGCAAGATTCAAGAGACTTTCAGGGTACGATGTAAGATTCCTGACAGGAACAGACGAACACGGTCAGAAAATTCAGACCCTTGCAGATGCCAAAGGAATTACACCGCAGGCATATGTTGATGAAATCGTAGACGGAATCAAGAAACTCTGGGCTACAATGGAAATTTCATATGATGATTTCATCAGAACAACTGAACCAAGACACGTTGAAAGAGTACAGAAACTTTTCATGCAGATGTATGAAAACGGAGATATTTACAAAGGCGAATACGAAGGACTTTACTGTACACCTTGCGAATCTTTCTGGACAGAAAGCCAGCTGGTTGACGGCAAATGCCCTGACTGCGGCAGACCTGTACAGCCTGCAAAGGAAGAAGCTTACTTCTTCAAACTTTCCAAGTATGCAGACAAGCTGCTCGACTTATTCGAAAACAATCCTGAATTCCTTCAGCCTGACACAAGAAGAAACGAAATGATTGCTTTCGTAAAACAGGGCCTTGAAGATCTTTGTATTTCCAGATCTACATTTGACTGGGGTATTCCTGTACCTATCGACGAAAAGCATGTAATTTATGTATGGCTTGACGCTCTGTCAAACTATATCACTGCTCTGGGTTATCCTGATGACACTGAACTTTACGACAAGTACTGGCCTGCAAACGTTCACCTTGTAGGTAAGGAAATCGTAAGATTCCATACAATCATCTGGCCGGCAATGCTTATGAGTGCAGGTCTTCCGCTTCCTAAGCAGGTACTGGGACACGGCTGGCTCCTTCTTGGCGGCGAAAAAGTGTCCAAGTCCAAGGCAGCAAAGGGGGCAGATGTTATCGACCCTGTAGTGCTTATTGACAGATACGGTATCGATGCGCTCAAGTATTTCCTTCTCCGCGAATACACATTCGGACAGGACGGCGTATTTACCAACGAAGTAATGCTTAAGAGAATGAACTACGACCTGGCTAACGACCTTGGAAATCTGGTATCAAGAACAGTTTCCATGATCGAAAAGTACAATGGCGGCGTAGTTCCTGAAGCTAAAACTAACGACGCAATCGACGATGACCTTAAGGCTGTGGCTACAGGCGCTGCTTCCAAGGTTGAAGCTCAGATGGACAAGTTTGCTTTCAACATGGCACTTGAAGAAATCTGGATCCTCGTTCGTCGTGCAAACAAATATATCGATGAAAAAGCACCTTGGGTACTTGCGAAGGACTCTGAAAAGAAGGCTGAACTTGACACAGTTCTCAAGAACCTGGCAGAAGCAATCAGAATCATTTCCATCCTGATTTATCCTTTCATGCACACTACATCCAAGGAAATCAGAAAACAGATGGGTCTGTGGTACTCCGACGTTGTATGGGAAGACGCATTTGAATTTGAAATGATGTACGGCGAACAGGTTAAGAAGGGCGACGCTATTTTCCCTAGAATCGATATCGAAAAGGAACTGGAAGAACTTCAGTCACTGAACAAACCTGCAGAACCTGAAAGCATTCCGCTGGAACTTAAACCTGAAATCGTTTACGAAGATTTTGATAAACTTGATCTGCGCGTAGGCCAGATTATCAAGGCAGAAAAGCACCCTAAGGCTGACAAGCTCCTGGTATTCCAGGTTAAGATGGGTACTGAGCTCCGCCAGATTATCAGTGGCGTTGCAGAACACTTCAAGCCTGAAGAAATGGTTGGCAAGAAGGTAATCGTGGTTGCTAACCTTAAGCCAAGAGCCCTCAGAGGACTTGAATCCAAAGGTATGATTCTTTTCGCTGACAACGGTGAAAAACTGGAAATCGTGACAACAGAAGCACCGGATGGAGAAGCAGTTTCCTAGGAGGTGCAGTCAGAATGGGTAAAACACTGGATGTTACAAAATACAGAAGCATCAGAAACAGAGCTTTTGTTTCTGGCATAATTGTATATATCTGTGCTGGTCTCATCTTTGCATGGTCAATTTTTGTAACACCGCTGGAAGAAGCATTTGGCTGGGACCGTTCACAGACTTCCAACGTGTTTACTATTTCAATAATAACCATGTCAACAGGCTGTATGTTAGGCAGCAAAATAATTAAAAAATTCAGTTCCAAAGTAGCAATTTCACTGGGTGCGCTGTCTATGTGTCTGGGCCTCATTCTCAGTTCAAACATCAGCAGCATCTGGGGACTGTATATATGCTACGGCGTATTCTGCGGTCTGGGAGCAGGACTTGCATATAATGCAACAATCAGCACTATCCAGAGATGGTTCCCTGACAAAGTGGGCCTGGTTTCAGGCGCACTGCTTATGTGCTACAGCATGGGAAGTATGATTCTCAGTACTGTGTCATCATGGCTCATTGTAACCGTTGGCTGGAGATGGACTTTCAGACTTATCGGAATTGTGTTCGGCTGCATTATTGCACTGTTTGCTCAGTTTATTTTCATGCCGTCTCAGGAACAGTACGATTATATCGTTGAAGATACTGCCGGCCAGGCTGAATCTGGCAGGAAAAAAGTAGTTGTTCAGGAAGAACCGGGCATTGAAGTTGACATGAAGGGCATGTTCAAAAGAAAAAGCTGGTGGCTTTATTTCACATGGTGCGTACTTGTTACAGCAGTAGGTCTTGGCGGAATCGGTCATGCAGCTACAATTTCTTACGAAATCAGCGATTCACTGGTTATGGCAACCTTTGTGACAAGTATGGTTTCCATCTGCAATGGTGTGGGAAGACTGATTTTCGGGGCTGTTTACGACCGAGTTGCCAGAAGAAAAGTAATGCGGTTTATCAACTGCATTTACATTGCAGCACCGCTTATTATCTGTGCGGCAATGCTTACCCATTCAGTGCCGCTGGTTATTCTGGGCTGCCCGCTTATCGGCTTTGCATATGGCGGAACAGCGATAACAAACTCACTTATCATCAGAAAATTCTACGGAAACAAATACTATGCAGAAAACTTTGGGGTTCTGAACTTTTCAGGGGCACTTTCAGCATTTATAGGACCTTCTGTAGTGGGTCTGATTCAGGTGAGCACAGGAACTTATGCAACAGTAATGATGTATTTTGTGGCTCTTGCAGTGGTTTCATTTGTGATACAGCATTTTATTAAAAGAGCATAAATAAACAGGAGAGGTATAAATGTTATTTGATTCACATGCACATTTAAATAACGATACCTTTACAGAAGAACAGAGAGAAGCCTTGATAGCCGATATCGAGGCTTCTGATTTATCTTATGTGATGGATATCGGTTTTGACCTGCCGAGCTCGCTGCAGGCAGTAAAAGACGCACAGCGCCTGCCTTGGTGCTATGCAGTTGTGGGCGTTCATCCACATGATGCCAAAACAATGGATGAGGAAATGCTCATCATGATTAAAGGCCTTACAAAGAAAGATAAGGTTCAGGCCATCGGAGAAATCGGTCTGGACTTTCACTATAATCACTCTGACCAGGACACCCAGCGTCACTGGTTCAGACGCCAGATTCAGCTGGCAAACGAACTTAAAATGCCCATCGTGATTCACTCCCGTGAGGCAGACCAGGAAACTATGGACATACTTAAAGAAGAGGGCGCTTTCAGTGAGGAGCGTGCCGGCTGGTTCCCTAAAAGACCGGGTCCTGATGGCCGCATGGAAAAAGACTGCAGAGTGCTTCTTCACTGTTTCAGCGGCAGCAAAGAACTGGGGCAGCAGTATGTAAAGCTTGGGGCTACATTGTCCATTGCAGGTCCGGTGACTTATAAGAATAACCGCAAGACCAGTGATGTGGCAGCGTCGATTCCGATTGAATACCTGCTGGTTGAAACTGACTCGCCCTATCTGACACCGGAACCATTCCGCGGCCGCAAGAATAAACCGCCTTATGTGGAACATACAGCCCGCCGGGTGGCACTCCTTAAAGGCATGGATTATGAAGAGGTGTGCAGAATAACCTGCGAAAATGCAAAGAGATTTTTTGATATAGACTAGGGCTACCGGTTTCGACAGGTTTTGCATGGCGGGAGTGTTATAATTCCTGCCATGAAGAGAAAAATACAGGCTGTAAAACAGCAGAAAAAAGAAAAAGAAAATAAAATCAATCTCAAAATCGGCTATGCCAGCTGCGCCGCCGCGGAAATCAGCGGCGATACCGCGATTTCCTGCGGGCTGCCCGGGGGCAGCCGCGCCTTAATCCTGTCGGACGGCATGGGCAAGGGGATTAAGGCGGCGGCGGGCAGCAGGCTGGTGGTGCGCAGGCTGCGTAAAAATCTTAAAGAAGGTATGCCTGTGGCAAGGGCAATCAAAGAAGTCAACCGGTACATGATTGAGCACAGCAGCATTGCCGGAGATTGTGGGGAAACTGCAGCAGAGGATTTTGCTACGGCAGATCTGACAATAATTGATCCGGTGACATGCCGCGCAAGATTTTACAAGATGGGCGCGGCTACGTCTTTTCTTGTACGTGGTGGCAGAGTGCGGCGTATCACAGGAGAGGCATTGCCGGTTGGAATCATTCCCGCATTGAAGCTGACCCATATTTCGGCTCAGCTGAAGGCGGGCGATATAATTGTAATGGTTTCAGACGGTATAACAGAGGCGGACCGGGATGATATGGGCGCACGGTGGCTTGAGGAGTATTTGTCGGATTTTATCGGAGCCTGCTCAATGCCGGGAGAATGCAGCATGACCGTAAGCCCGCGGCAGCTTGCCTCGGATATCCTTGCAGCGGCAAGCAGCCGCTATGGCGCAAGAGAACGGGATGATTTAACAGTAGCAGCAGTAATAATTGCAGACAGTGGTAGTGATACATGAAGAAAAAAATTTTAAAAACAATCCGTCAGCATGAATTAATAAGGGATAACATGCACATTGTGCTGGGTCTTTCGGGAGGTCCGGACTCGATGTGCCTTTTTGACGTGCTTATGGAACTGGCCGAAGAAATGAATCTTACTATTCATCCGGTACATGTGAACCATAAGTTCAGACCAGGTGCGGCAGAAGCTGACCAGGAGTTTGTAGAGAAACTCTGCAGAAACAGAGGACTTTGCTGCAGGAGTTTTGTTGTTGACTGTAATGAAATGGCTGAACGCCTTAAAATGACTTCAGAAGAGGCGGGCCGCAAAGCACGGTATGATGCTTTCCGCAAAACTGCGGAAGAAGTGGCGGCGAAAGGAACCGAACGCAGCAATATTGCAATTGCTGTGGCCCAGAATGCCAATGACCAGTGCGAGACAATTCTTTTCAGAATTCTCAGAGGCACAGGTACAGACGGACTGGCAGGAATCGCCTATAAACGATGTGACGAAAGTGGTTTTGATATAATCCGGCCGCTTCTGGATGTGACACGCGAAGAAATTGAAAATTACTGCGAGGCCCGCAATTTGCAGCCTCGTATTGACCATACTAATAATGAAGCGATTTATACGAGAAACAAAATCCGCCTGGAACTGATTCCTTATCTGGCAGAAAATTTCAACAGCAATATAACTGAAACTGTCAACCGGCTGGGAAGAATTGCTGCAGAGGACAAAGATTTTATCTGGCAGGAAGCGCAGAAAGTCTATGAAACTGCCTGCTGCGGCAATGAAGGAACAGGCATTTTCACAGAGACTTTGTCAGATGTTCACAAAGCAGTAAGGCAGAGAGTATATAATATATGCCTGGGAAAGGCCGGAATGACCGAAAACATTACCGGAGCATATCTTGAAGCAATAGAACAGGTGAGATTGTCGCAGAGCCCGTCCGCATCAGCGGATCTGGCTGATGGTTTCAGGGTTTCCAGAGCCTACGACAAGCTGATTTTTTTCAGAGAAGAGAAACTTGATGTTTCTGCGGGCTGGAGTGTCAGAACCATGACACCGGCTGAATTTGAGTCCTATGCAGCAGATGCACAGCAGACCGGGAGCCTTTACGGTGCATTCGGCGGGCTCACCGGAACCGAAGCGGAAAAGCTTGAAATACGTACCCGCCGGGATGGTGATTACATTATCATAAACGGTGGTAAAAAGAAACTGCAGGACTTCTTTGTGGACAGCAAAGTGCCTAAAATGTACAGAGACCGCATCGGCCTTCTGGCATTGGGCAATAATATACTGTGGGTTCTTCCGTCAGAATTTTTTGTGAATGAGCAGTATCGGCTCAAAGGCAGATTTTCTGCGGGTTTCAGGGTAAATCCAAGCGAAGAAAAAACAATAATTGTCCTTGAACAAAAGTAATTTTTGTGTTAAAATACAAAATAGTCTATTCTCACAGATTTTTTTACAAAAATTTGTTATATAAATTAAAAAATGCGACATGAAAGGGGAACGACGTGAAGAAAAGATTCGCAAAAAATATAAGTGTTTATCTTATTTTGTTTGCTGTGGTGCTTCTGATAGCATCACAGTACCAGAACGCTGCCAATGAAGGAGTGACTGTAAAAGAAGTGGCATTCTCTGAATTTGTGCATATGACAATGGAAGAGGAGTTTTCAGCGGTACACATTGAAAACACAATGATTACAGGTAAATTAAGTGAGACTGAAATGGTATACGCTTATGCTCCGTCAATCACTCAGATTAACTGGCTGGATGTAAATTATCTGATGCCGCAGGTTGAAGAAGGTAAGCTGGAGTATAAAGGCTTCAAGCCTGATACCGGTTCAATCTGGCTGAGCCTGCTGCCGAACGTTATAATGATAGGTGCGCTCATATTCCTGTTCTACATCATGATGAACCAGGGCGGCAACGGCAAGGCTTTCCAGTTTGCCAAGTCCAGAGCTAAAATGGTAAAAGCCGGTGAAAAGAAAGTTACATTCAAGGATGTAGCCGGCCTAGATGAAGAAAAACAGGAACTTTCAGAAGTTGTTGACTTCCTTAAAGACCCTAGCAAATATAAAGATCTGGGAGCGAGAATTCCTAAAGGTATCCTCCTTGTAGGCCCTCCGGGAACAGGTAAGACTTACATTTCCAAAGCAGCCGCAGGTGAAGCAGGAGTACCTTTCTTCACTATCTCCGGTTCCGACTTCGTTGAAATGTTCGTCGGCGTAGGTGCTTCCAGAGTAAGAGACCTCTTTGACCAGGCCAAGAAAAATGCGCCTTGTATCGTTTTCATCGATGAAATCGATGCTGTAGGACGTAAGAGAGGTGCCGGAATCGGCGGTGGCCATGATGAAAGAGAGCAGACTCTTAACCAGCTGCTTGTGGAAATGGACGGTTTCGCAGAAAATTCCGGAATCATCATTCTGGCAGCGACTAACAGACCTGACATCCTTGACCCTGCACTGCTCAGACCGGGCAGATTTGACAGACAGGTTGTCATCGGAGTACCTGACATCAAGGGCAGAGAAGAAATTTTCAAAGTTCACAGCAAGAACAAACCTCTTGCAGATGACGTTACTCCTGAAGTACTGGCAAGAAGAACACCGGGCTTTACGCCTGCAGACATAGAAAACCTGCTTAACGAAGCAGCCCTCATCACTGCAAGACGAAACGGCAGATTTATCCGTATGGAAGAAATTGAAGAGGCAATCACTAAAGTTATCGCAGGTCCTGAAAAGAAGAGCAGAGTTATCAGTGAAAAAGAAAGAAAGCTCACTGCTTTCCACGAAGCCGGCCACGCAGTGGTTGAAAGAACTCTTCCTGACAATGACCCTGTTCATCAGGTTACAATTATTCCGAGAGGCAGAGCCGGCGGATTCACAATGTCCCTGCCTAAGGAAGACAGATATTACGCAACTAAAAAGGGCATGTTCAACGACATTGTCGGCCTTCTGGGCGGCCGTGTAGCGGAACAGCTCACCCTTGACGATATCAGTACAGGTGCTTCCAACGATATCATGCGTGCAACAGAAATCGCACGTGATATGGTTACCAAGTATGGTTTCAGCGAAAAAATCGGTACTGTAAACTACAGCAGCGGTGAGGAAGTCTTCCTCGGCAACGATTTCACAACTCACAAGAATTACTCCGAAGATGTTGCCCGCTCAATTGATGAAGAAATCAGAAACCTTATTGACCAGGCATATCAGAAGGCAACTGAAATTCTCACTGAAAATAAAGAAATCCTCGAAAGAGTGGCAAATGCCCTTCTTCTTGTTGAAACTATCGACGGCGAACAGTTCGAAGACCTTTATACAGGCAAGATAACAGCTGAAGACCTCAAAACAAATGTTGACAAGGAAAAAGAAGAAAAGGCAGCAAGAGATGCAGAAGAATCTGCAGAACGCGAAAGAATCCGCAAGGAAGAAGAGGAAAAGCTCAAGGAAGAACTGAAAAAGTTTGACGGTGACTATCTTGCAGATGGTCCGGAAGAAGAAAACGAGGCAAAGGATGAAAGTGACAGTTAAGGATTGTTTACAATTAGATTCTTTTA
Source organism: Bacillota bacterium (assembly GCA_017397825.1). GTDB lineage: Bacteria > Bacillota > Clostridia > Peptostreptococcales > Anaerovoracaceae > SUG1106. The sequence continues at coordinate 17,799 of JAFQHT010000005.1, forward strand.
ATAACAGTATTGTGGTTGCTGCAGAAAGAAATCTGGATAACCGTGTAAAAGCAGTGTCCGTAATGGACGCTGTAAGTGCGGAAGAAGCAGCAAAATGCAGCGAAGGCGGGACCATTGTTCTCACAACTTTTGCGGGAATGAAAGGTGATGTAAAGACTCAGTGCGAAACTATTTACGAACTGGCAAGAGCCGGCGCGGCAGCACTGGTTTATTTCCAGCGCACCAAAGCAGCGAAGTCTGTGGACAAAGAAGTTATAGGTGCAGCAGATACTGCAGGCCTTCCGCTGATTATAATGGCTGACAACGAGCACAGAGACTATTCAAACATTATTGCTGAAGTCATGGAACATGTGCTTTACGGAAATAATTTTAAAAACAGCCTTATAAACAATACTATTTTCCACCTGCTTAATTTTGAAAAGCATGCCAATTTCCAGCAGGCTCTTCATGAAGCGGCAGTGAACAATGAATTCCAGGTTGTTCTTATGACCGAAGAGTTCAACCCTGTATTTGCAGTTGAAACAAGGTATCAGACCACAATCAACGAAGCAATCAGAAGAGGAAAAGAAGCAGCCCTTAACCTGGGCAGCATCTATAGCTTCCTGGAAATCGACGGAATCCTCACATACTGGGGATATGTAAATATCAATAACGAAAAGTTCTACCTGCTGATTGTTGACAATGAAGACAACTACTCAGCCGGTGAAATAACCAAGCTGGCAGAAATCATTGAACTTGCCATGGGTATGTGGAAATACACTCCTGACAGAGACCCTAAGGCAGAACTGGTAAAGGCACTGATGCGCGGCAACAAGAGCCTCGCTTACTCACTCAGAGAGGAAGCCGGTGTAAAAGCCAGTGACATTATTTCAGTTTTCTACGCGCAGAATATCCAGACAAGACAGGGCGATGACATTATGAACAGCTTTGTGGATGAAGGAAAGCTGGAACTTATCAGCATTACAGAAAATGATGAAACTTATGCTGTGATTCTCAAAGGAAGTCAGTATAAGGACAGTGACGATAATCAGGATAAGGCATTCTGCACCCAGCTTTTCGACAAACTTAAAGCGGGCCACGGCGTGAGAATTTTCCACGTGACAGGTGTGGACGGCATTGAAGGTGCAGGAGATGGTTTCAGACTTATCGGAGAAACAGGAACCTTTGTGGAAGCAATTTTCCCATATAAGAGAGTGTTCTCCAAGTATGAACTTTCACTGGTGAGCAACTGTGTCAATATCCAGATGCAGGGCGGACACCTGAAGAAAAACTACATGGATCTTATCCAGCCTTTCCGCAAGGAAGGGGATAACAAGTCCCGCCAGCTTCTTGACACACTGGAAACTTTTGTACTTGATGCAGGCATGAACAGCGGCAAAACATCCGAGTTCATGGGAATTCACACCAACACAGTACAGTACCGTCTGAAAAAAATCAACGAAGTTCTCGGTGCAGAAATCACAGGCAACCGTGTAATTCCGGGCCTGACAATCGCACTGGCACTGAGAAGAATGGAAGATACAGTAAAATAAATATGCTTAAAAACAAAGAACTTAAAATCGGAAACCTGCAGCTTGCAAGCCCTTTTATGCTGGCGCCCCTTGCCGGCATAACTGACGGGCCATTCCGCCGCCTCTGCGGCGAAATGGGCGCTGGCCTTGTGTGTTCGGAAATGGTCAGCGCCAAGGGGCTCTGGTACAAGGATAAGAACACCGGCAGGCTTCTTGAAATTCTTCCGGGAGAAGAAAATGTGGCGTATCAGATTTTTGGTCACGAGCCTGAAATCATGGCCTTTGCTGCAAGGGAACTTGAAAACCGGGAGAACAAAATTTTAGACATAAACATGGGCTGCCCTGTTCCTAAAATCGTAAAGAACGGCGAGGGCAGCGCTCTTATGAAAGACCCACAGCTGGCTCACGATATTATTGCGGCAACGGTGGCAGCAACTAAAAAACCTGTAACCGTAAAAATCCGTGCCGGCTGGGACGATACCTCAAAAAACGCAGTGGAAGTGGCAAAAGCTGCAGAAGCTGCCGGAGCTGCAATGGTAGCGGTTCACGGCCGCACAAGAGAACAGTTTTACAGCGGCCATGCAGACTGGTCAATTATTGCTGATGTGAAGAAGGCTTTGTGCATACCGGTTGCCGGTAACGGTGACGTGATTGATGCAGAGTCAGCCAAGGCAATGGCAGACCAGACTGGATGCGACTTTATAATGATTGGCAGAGGTGCACTGGGGAATCCGTGGATTTTCCGTGACCTGAACGCAGCATGGCGGGGTGAGGAAATCCCGGCACCACCAACCAAAGAAGATAAAAAAGCAATGATGCTCAGGCACTTTGAAGATACGCTGGAGCTCAAGGGCGAATACGCCGCAGTACGTGAAATGCGTAAGCATGTGGGCTGGTATCTCAAAGGTGTTCACGGCGCAGCTGCTTTCCGCGGCAAAGTAAACCAGATTACCGATGCAGGGGAGCTGAGAAAGGCAATAGGTGAGATTTAATGAGGATTTCAATCGTAACAGGCGCATCTTCCGGTCTCGGAAGAGAGTTTGCGAAACAGGTTGCAGCCGCAGGCGGCATCGACCAGCTCTGGGTTGTGGCAAGACGTGCAGAACGCCTTGAAGCGCTTAAAGCAGAACTGGAAGTCTCTCACGCAGGACTTATAGTTCGCCCGGTAGCACTGGACCTGACCAGCCAGCCGGAAATCGACAAGCTGGCAGAGATGCTGGCCGCAGAAAATCCTCAGGTAGATGTACTTGTAAACGCCTCCGGCTTCGGCAAGTATGGCACTTACCGCGACCTGACAACAGAAGAAATCACCCAGATGATTGACCTGAACTGCAAGTCAGTGGTGCTGCTTACATACGCTGTACTGCCGTTTATGGCCGCAAAAAGCCGCGTGCTCAACATGGGCTCTGCATCAGCTTTTCAGCCGCTGCCGGAGTTTAATATGTACGCTTCCACCAAGTCCTTTGTGGTTCACTTCTCAAGGGCGCTCAATGTGGAACTTAAATCACGGGGAATAAGTGTTACCTGCGTGTGCCCTGGATTCGTGCGTACTGAATTCTTTGATGTGGCCCGCGATACAGCAAACCCTGACACATGCCAGAACTTCACGCCTATGTACGAGCCTGAAGATGTGGTCCGCAAGGCTCTGGCCGACAGCCTCAGAGGCAAAGACCTTTCAGTACTCGGCCTTAATACCAAGCTCAAACGTATGGCAGGCAAACTCCTGCCTGCAAAGATGGTCATGGCAACGTGGATGAAAATTAAATAGAAGAAGCAGAAATGCAAAAACCCCTAAATTTACATATGTGTTGTGCAAACATCCATTGCAAACAAAGGGGATTTTTGTTAAAATATCTTCGTGGCTTAGTATATTTAAGAAAAGGAAAGAGTAAAATGAGTAAAAAAATGAAAAGTAACCTGTTGCTGTTTCTGACAGCCTTTATCTGGGGTACTGCATTCGTAGCGCAGAAGAGCGGCATGGATTACATCGAACCGTTTACTTACGGCGGAATCCGACAGTTTCTCGGTGGGCTGGTACTGATTCCTGTAATCATATTCCTGGACAGCAGAAAACCAGCTGAAGAAAAAAACCGTCTGGCAGCGCGTACTGAAGCGCAGAAGAAGGCAGAAGATAAAATTCTGCTCATCGGCGGTATCTGCTGCGGTCTGGCATTGTTTGTGGCAGGAACATTACAGCAGTTCGGTATTGCTCATACTACTGCCGGCAAAGCTGGTTTCATTACAACCCTGTACGTAGTAATCGTACCTATTTTCAGTATTTTCCTGAGAAAGAAAGTAAAGCCGATTATGTGGTTCTGCGTTATGCTCGGAGCATTAGGACTGTATATGCTCTGCATGAAAGATGCGACATTTACAATCCAGTACGGAGACTTCCTGGTACTGCTCTGTGCAGTTGCTTTCGCAGTACATATTCTGGTTATCGACTACTTCTCACCAAAGGCTGATGGTGTCAAGCTGTCATGTATCCAGTTCCTGGTAGCAGGTATTCTTGGTATTATCTGCATGTTTATTTTCGAAACACCAACTATCGAAAATATTCTGGCCGGATGGTTCCCGATTGTTTACGCGGCTGTATTCTCAAGCGGCGTAGCATACACACTCCAGATTGTGGCACAGAAAGATGCAGATCCGACTGCGGCATCCCTGATTCTGTCTCTGGAATCTGTATTTGCAGCACTGGCAGGTATGATGCTGCTTCACGAAAGCATGACTGCAAAAGAACTTCTGGGCTGCGTTATTATCTTCGCTGCGATTATCATCGCACAGCTTCCTTCCAAGGAAGAACGTCTTGCGGCGAAAGGCGGCAACTAACAGAACTTTTGGGCATTAAAAGACCTTCGCGGGTGAACTGACCCCAAAAGGTTAGACATTAACGGACAACTAAATTAAGCAACTAACTGGGACTTAATCCTATAATCTACAGGGCTAAGTCCTTTTAGTTTGCCCTTGATACGCTTGTTGTTGTAATAACACATATATTCTTTG
>JAFQHT010000054.1 GCA_017397825.1 Bacillota bacterium
CGCCCTTGGAACTTCCGAAGCCTACAGGCAGAGACTGTTCTCACTGTTCCGTGACGATATAAGTGTAACCCTCAGAACAGAAGATGAGTACGAACTCATCGGAGAGTGGGATGATTACTGGTATCCAAGCGGACTGCCGGAGAGTTATGAACTGGTGGGTGCAACTAGAGATGGTGAAGAAAGCTTTATGCTGTTTATAGATGGGAACAGTGGGACAGAGCTACGTATAAAGGAAAAGGAGCTTGACTATTCATTAACATTTGATACTGAACACCTTGTTCAAGAAGAACTTCAAGTAGGAATTTACAAAGGATATCTTTTTTATGAAGATGAAAGTGAATTGTATAATGCAATTTGGATAACAGAAAATAAAATTGTTTTAATGGATTTCAGAGGAGAAATTTCCTTAGAGGAAGTTAAAAAAATAATAGCAGAGATGAAGGAAATAAAAAAATAAAAACTTAAAAATCTTCAAAAAGTATGTTACAAAAACCTCTTTTTTCAGTATTAGTAGTAAGAACTGAAAAAGGAGGTTTTTATATGAAAAAGTTATTCGTAGTAATACTGACAATTGTATTGATACTGTCTTCGGTAGGGATATGTTATGGGGCGGTAGGAGATAACATGATTTCACCTTATTTTGTATCAGTAAATTATTATCTTACACAGTTTAATATTTCTTCTAGTGGAAATGCAACATATGCATATGATGTTGTTCCACGATCATACCTAAATTTGAATAGAGTAGTTGCTACTGTAAAAATTATTAATTCAGATACCGGTGCGGTTGCGTACAATAAAACAAAAGAACTCGAATTTGATGCGATGCAATACGCATTTATGGACTCCGGAACTTATGATTTAGATACACGCGGAACCTATGAATTAAGAATTATGCTGAAGTGTTATAAGGACAATACGCTTCTTGAAACAATCAACACAACACCGGATGTAGCAGCATTTTAAAAGGACAGTGTTAAAATAAATACTTGATGGAAGGCAGGTGGTTTTATGGATGCTTGATGTAAGAAGAAATATGATAGAAGCAAATGTTGAAGTTTACATGATTATAACTAACATGTATAATGAAAGGAGAACAGCAATGAAACATAGACTTTTTATTTTAGCATTAATTATTGTAACAGTTTTGTCAACCATATCTAATGCGTATGCAAGCGAAATAGGAGATGAATTGCAGCCTGATGGAAATGGACCAAGACCTTCAAAATATACTATAAGAAACAACATGGCGATAGTAGTAGCAGGTGGTAGATTAGTCGGATATGATATGGCAGCTGACTTTTTGGAGCATAGTTTAACAGATAATCCGACAGACTTATATTACGGTGCTGGTAGTGAGTACTCAATTAAAGTAAAAGAAAGCGATAGTTACAGAAATGTGATAGAAGAGTTCAAAAGCATTGTTGAAAACACAGATGTTAGTCCTGTAACATATCCAAACGAATCAACAACACTTAATAGTACAAAAGATTTATTTCTTGCTATAAATAGAGCTGAATACAGTATAACTGGTCAAAAGACTGCGAATGTATGGAATCTAACAATTGTATTTAAAGATACATATAATTTTGAATACGCAAATTGGGCAGAATATAGTGATTTAACAGGAAATGCAGCTGTTGCATTAAATAATTACGGCTCTTTTGCAGAAGACGAGGGTGCAATTGTGGCATATGATGTTTATATTACTGTAACAGACTTTTTCGTTGTTTAATGTAATTAAAGAAGGGTTAAGAAATGATAAAGGAAAAAATCATTTTAGTGATTGTGATTATATTATGCTGTAGCTTGTTTTTTCTTGAGGAAGGAAAACCTGCGGACAATTATTCTCCGGTCGTGAAAGCTAACTGGGATATAAGCATTCCGTATGGATATGAGATCACATATGAAAAAGATGATTCCATAGGTTCTGCTTTCGGAGATGGAAACAGATATAGGGTCATGCAGTACACTCAGAATGTAGTTTTTAATGATGACATAGTGTGGCTGGATAAACTTGAGGAAGAAGAATTACTGAAAAAAACATTAGCTGAACTTCAGGTTACCGTATACCCACCGCTTTCATCAGATAACTGCAAGTTCTTCTATACTACAGAAAACAATAATAGTATGTGGCTCATTTTTAATACAGAAACAAATAAGCTTTATGTTATTGAGAGAATGATATAAACAGTAACTTAAAGTCAGGTGTAAACTGGAATTAGATATTCCGATATTGAAGGACCCGTAATAATCGGATACAAATAAGCATAAAAGGAGGGTCTGCCAATGTTACCATATTTATCAGTAATAATATTGTTCGTAGGGACTTTTACAATTGCACAGTTGGGAACAGTCGGAGCAGTGATGCAGACTGTTGTTATGGTAGCTGTGGTGATAATTATTCTCAAAACGCAGGAGAATTTTATCAGGAAAAAAGGCAACAGATATGAAGATGGTGTAGCGATGCACATATTCATACCCGTAGCTTCAGCATGTATATCATACGTATATTATATTCCTTCTTTAAAATGGCTTAATGGGGTTTTGCTTCTGATTATTGTTGCGGCTTGCTGTTATTGGTTCATCTTGACTAAAACAGACAAGGAGTTACAGAAGAAAATCGGTATGAATATTATATTATGCGGGGCACTCCTTATCAGTAATCTGTTCCTGGGGAAAGCCATGCTCTTGTAAACATTAAAAGACAATGGAACTTGGTGCGAAAGGGGGAATCCGGCATGATGGTATTTTTAATTGCAGCAGCTTTCTGGTATGGAGCCTTATTGGCAGGTGTATTCTTCTTTGGCAGTTTTCTGGACAATATATTTGTAATACTTCTGCTTCTTTCTTTGGTTGCAGCAGCAATCACTATGATATTAAGCAAGTATTCTGAAAGAATTACAGCACTGGAAAAACGTGTTGAGGAACTTGAAAAGAAATAAAAAAAAGCAACCGTCAGTAGCGGTTGCTTTGGTGTTTTTTGCGGTAATAGTTTAGAACGTAATCACCACAGGTGGTTCAGTAAATGAACAGATCTGTGCTGTGGCGTTTTTCAAATAATATACTTCAGTGTTGCCGTCGCCTGGCTGGTACATTGCCTTAAGGTTTGGGTAAGCGTCCAGCATGTGCTGCTGTGCAGCGATGTTTTCGTCCAGCACTGCTTCGGCAGTGATTCTGATCCATTTGCCTTCTGCCATGGCGGAGATTTCAACCTTCGGGTTTGCTTTGAGCTGGTGTGCCACAGGTTTTACTTTGCCTGTCTGAATGTAGAGCTTATCTTCGAAAATATCAATTGTGCCGAAAGGACGCACTCTTGGCTGGTCGCCGTCCATAGTTGCAAGATAGTAAACTTCAGCTTTCTTTAAAAATTCATATACTTGTTTCATGGTGTACCTCCGTAATTAATCTAAAAATTTAGGCGGCAGCGGGTCCCAGCCGGCTGCTGCGATGGCGTCTTTAATTGCCTGACGACCCTGAAGCACCAGTAATTTGGATGTGCCGTGTGCGATAAGACGGCCGTCTTCATCGTAAACCTTTACGTCGGAAAGACAGATGCTGCGGCCTTCCTTTACTGAGTGGGCGATGGCGGTGAGCCTGCCGTTTCTAGCCATGGCCAGGTTCGTCACTGACAGGTCCAGTGTGGTGAAACCGGAAGTTTCCTCCTGCCCACAGTAGGCTGCCCAGTATGCAGCAGTATCGATGAGGGCGGCGTTGACACCACCGTGAACTGAGTCAAAAGTATTGATATGTATTTTCGGGTCGATGTCCAGTTCGGCCTTGGCGTAGCCGTAGTCCATTTCTACCAGTCTGATCCCCACGTGGCTGAAAAACGGGCCGCTGTTGGCCATTTTCATCAGCGCCTCAAGATGGGCCGGATTCAGTGTTTTTTTCATGGTCGTTGCTCCTTTTTCTGCGGAAAAATATTACCTAAATTATAAGACCGCATAAAAATAAAGTCAATGTTTTAAGGTTTTGTTTGTGCGGCCGGGGGAAACATGGTAGAATTGAAGCAGACCATTTTAAAGGAGAAATAATTTGGAACGTATAGATAAAATCATCGCATCCCAGGGTAAGTACTCCCGCAGCGATGTAAAAAGTTTAATCAGCAAGAAGCGTGTGTCCGTGGACGGCGAGGTTGTGAAATCCTCCAGCGTAAAAGTGGACCCTGCAAAGAGCGTCATCACCATTGACGGTGTGGAGCTGAAAGTTCAGAAATATGTGTACCTGATGCTCAATAAACCGAAGGGTTACGTGTCCGCCACCGAAGACAGAGACCACGAGACAGTGCTGGCCCTCGTCCCTGAAGAATACGCAGGCCGTGATATTTTCCCTGCGGGCAGGCTTGACCGCGATACCACCGGCCTGATGATAATCACCGACGACGGCGCCATGGCACACAACATCCTTGCCCCTAAAAAACACGTGCAGAAAGTCTACCACGTGGAGCTGGATATTCCTGTGACCGAAGAAATGGCCCGCGGCTTCGCAGAAGGCGTAGAACTCAACGACGGAGTCTGCAAAGAAGCCGGACTTGAAATCACCGGCGAGTATGCGGCCCGTGTTACCCTGAAAGAAGGCCGCTATCATCAGATCAAGCGCATGTTCGGCTGCTTCGGCGCCAAAGTAGTGGGGCTCCACCGCCTTGCCATGGGCGACCTGTGGCTGCCGGAAGACCTGCAGCTTGGTGAGTGCAGAGAGCTGACAGAAGAAGAACTGAAACTACTGCAGCAACAGGTTTAGAACACGGGCTTTAAAAAAAGTTTTCAAAATGAAAACGAAAAAAAGGGATTCTGAAAACCACTTTCAGAATCCCTTTTAAAAACTTAGTTATTCCACAGCCGGAAGTTTTGCAAGGCTCTTGGCTATGTCTTCGTCGCTCGGACAGAAGTCTTCCATAACGCCGTCGTTGAATTTCTGGTATGCAACCATATCGAAGTAGCCTGTGCCGGTAAGACCGAATACGATGGTCTTTTCTTCGCCTGTTTCCTTGCACTTGAGAGCCTCGTCCATTGCAACTTTGATTGCGTGGCTGCTTTCAGGAGCAGGGAGGATACCTTCAACTCTTGCGAATTCCTGAGCTGCCTTGAAGACTTCGGTCTGCTTTGCTGTGCGTGCTTCAATGAGACCATCATCATAAAGCTGAGACACGATGGAACTCATGCCGTGGTATCTCAGACCACCTGCATGGCTGGATGCAGGGATGAAACCGCTGCCCAGAGTGTACATCTTGGAAAGCGGACAAACTTTACCTGTGTCGCAGTAATCATAAGCATACTTGCCGCGTGTAAGAGAAGGACATGATTCAGGTTCTACAGCGATGAGCTGATAGTCTGCTTCGCCTCTGATCTTTTCGCCGGCAAAAGGTGCGATGAGGCCGCCCAGGTTGGAGCCGCCGCCTGCACAGCCGATAATCATGTCAGGCTTGATGTTGTATTTATCAAGAGCAGCCTTGGTTTCAAGGCCGATGATTGTCTGGTGAAGAAGTACCTGATTGAGCACGCTGCCCAGAACATAGCGGTAGCCGTCCAGTTTGCCTGCAGTTTCTACTGCTTCAGAAATCGCGCAGCCAAGGCTTCCTGTAGTACCTGGATGTTCTTCGAGAATTTTGCGGCCCACTTCAGTTTCCATGGATGGGGAAGGTGTTACGGACGCGCCGTAAGTTCTCATAACTTCGCGGCGGAAAGGCTTCTGTTCGTAGGAAACCTTAACCATGAAAACTTTGCAGTCCAGACCGAAGTATGAGCAGGCCATGGAAAGGGCAGTACCCCACTGGCCGGCACCTGTTTCAGTAGTCACACCTTTGAGGCCCTGCTTCTTGGCGTAATAAGCCTGGGCGATGGCGGAGTTGAGCTTGTGGCTTCCGCTGGTGTTGTTACCTTCGAATTTATAGTAAATCTTGGCAGGTGTCTGGAGTTTTTCTTCGAGGCAGTAAGCTCTTACCAGAGGGGACGGACGGTACATCTTGTAGAAATCTCTGATTTCTTCAGGAATTTCGATGTAAGGGTTGGTTTCGTCCAGTTCCTGTGCAACCAGTTCGTCGCAGAAAACCTGACCAAGTTCTTCGGCAGTCATGGGCTGCATGGTTTCAGGATTGAGCAGAGGTGCAGGTTTGTTGATCATATCCGCACGCAGATTGTACCATGCCTTAGGCATTTCCTGTTCTTCCAAGTAAATTTTGTAAGGGATCTTGTTGTCTGTCATTTTTTCGTTCTCCTTTCATTTTTACCAGTTAAATCTC
>JAFQHT010000055.1 GCA_017397825.1 Bacillota bacterium
AACCAGAAAATGCACCTTTTTTCAGAAATAGCCCGGAAAAAGTCCTTTTATGCAGAAAAAATGACCCAATAACGGCTCAAAAATGTAAAAATAATGACCCGATAATGGAACATGGGCTGCATTCACCCCTTGGACACAGAATTAAAATGTTGAAATTACAATGTTAATATAATGCTAAGAAAAAAAGTGTTGACTTGGCACATATTTTGCATTAAGATATTGCAGTGTCGTTTTAACACGAAAAAGCGCTAAAATGATAATATCAAGGAGAATTATTAAATGGAAATTTTATTTAACCCTATAGTGATTGCAGTGCTGCTGCTGATTGTGCTCTGCGTGATGAAAATCAACGTGCTGCTTTCACTTCTTATTTCTGCCCTGGCTGCGGGACTTCTTGCAGGTATGGACATTACAGAGATTATGAATGTGCTCATCGGAGGTATGGGCGGCAACGCACAGACTGCACTCAGCTACATTCTTCTGGGAATTCTGGCCAGTGGAATGGCTTATACCGGAATTACTGAAATACTTTCTCAGAAGATTTCAAAAGTAGTTGGTAAAAACGGACTGATGCTTATCGCAGCACTTGCCGTAATTGCCTGCTGTTCACAGAACCTGATTCCTGTTCATATTGCATTTATTCCTATTCTGGTACCATCTCTGCTTCCGCTGATGAACGAACTTAAACTGGACAGAAGAAATGCTGCCTGCGCTCTTGCTTTCGGACTGAAAGCACCTTATATTGCGCTTCCTTTTGGCTTCGGATTTATTTTCCACGGTCTGATTGCAGATAATCTCAACGCCAATGGTATGAATGTGGAAGTGGGAAATGTGTGGAAGAGCACCTGGATGCTGGGCGCAGCAATGCTTCTCGGCCTCGTTGCCGCAATTATTATTTTCCGCAGACCAAGAACTTATGAAACAAGAGCTGTTGCGGAAACTGCATCTGAACTGAAAATGAATATTTCCCACTGGGTTACTCTTGCAGCTGCAGTGGGTACTCTGGTGATAAACCTGCGCACTGATTCTCTGCCGCTTGGAGCGCTGACAGGGATTGCAATTATGGTAATCTTCGGTGCAGTCAAAGTGAAGGATCTGGAGTCTGTAGTAAAGAACGGATTCGGAATTATGGGCGTAATTGCCTTTATTATGCTTGTTGCTTCAGGATATGCTGCTGTCATGAATGAAACCGGAGCAGTTGATCAGCTGGTTGAAGCGTCAGTTGCCTTTATGGGTACGAGCAAAATTTTTGCAGCAACAATAATGATGGTAATCGGCCTTATTATAACTATGGGTATCGGTACTTCTTTCGGAACAATTCCTGTTCTTGCGGTTCTCTATGTTCCGCTCTGTGCGCAGATCGGATTCAGTACTGAGGGAACAATTATGCTCATCGCTGCTGCTGCGGCTCTCGGAGATGCCGGTTCACCTGCTTCTGACACGACTCTCGGACCTACATCAGGTCTCAATGCCGATGGTCAGCACGACCATATCTGGGACACATGCATTCCTACGGCAATCTGCTATAATGTGCCGCTGGCACTGTGTGCAATCCTCGTGGCACCTTTACTGTAACGGTCTGATTTAAACTTTACAAAAAACAACAAAAGGACGGTATCGGGTGACCCTCAATAAGACAGTATGAGAACATTACTGGCATAGGGTAGCTGCCGTACAGGTGCGACAAGAAAAATTGGCGATACTTGGTTTTCACAACCAGGTATCGCCTTTTTCTATCTTTAACAGAATGTTTGAATC
>JAFQHT010000056.1 GCA_017397825.1 Bacillota bacterium
CTATAGCCTAATTTGTGTTCTCGCATATCCATTATAACCGATAGTTTAAATTCTGCACTATACCTTTTCTGCTTTTGTCCCTTTTTCGCCATAAAAATATGCACCTCCAAAAGTGTCTAACTTTTGGGGTGCATATCACGGGCCGTCTTTTGTTGTTTTTTAAATATTAAATTCTGTCAGCAGCGCCTTCTGCACGGCCCTTTTGTTCGGCCAGTATATTTTTTCTCATATATTCCTCTTCAAGTGTTGCCACACGAGCCACCTCCTCATCGCTTTGGTACCTCAGAACCTGCTCGTGAATTGTATCCACAAACCAGTCTTCGCCGTATGCTTCTTCTGTGTTTATGTAGTGAAACAGGCTTCTTAATTCTTCAGGAACCTTCTCTTCGGAACATTTTGTATTCAACATTATAGTATACGAACCGTCTGAATAAGGCAACTGTAATTTTTTGTCAAATCGTTCAAAGGTGTATACTGCTTCACACAGGCCGTAATAATCGAATCGGCATATAAAAATAACAAAGCTTTGCTTGAGTTCTCCATAAGGTCTTCCTTTTTCAAGATGTGCGACATCAATTGCCGCAGAATAATAACGGCCACGTTGTGGCAGGTCATCTTCTCTTGCTACTTGCATTTCGATATTGTACCAACCGGCCTCACCGTCGAAGAGCACGTCCAGACGGACTGATGAGGAAAGTTACGACGGATTTCAAGGTGCTTCGACGGATTACGACAACGATTCACCTGACCAGAACCATTGAAATTTCAATAAAAAAAGACAGTCCGGAAAAGTATACTTTTCCGGAACACTTTTTCGGTACAATTTTTATGCAGATTCTTGATAAAACCTGTTGATTTTTTGGATAAGTGGTGCTAGAATATTCACGAAACAAGGGAATTCTGACAGTCCAGTAAAGTATACTTTTCCAGACTTTATGAAGGCCCTGAAACAACTGAATGAGGCTTTTATGTTTCCCAGACTACGGTGGTCTGGGACGAAGATGGAATCCGGTTAAAGTCCGGAATGGCACCCGCCGCTGTAAGCGAGGAGTCCCCTTCATTATGTCACTGGAACATGAGCAGAAAACTGCAGTGGTCCGGGAAGGCGAAGGGGGTGAAGATGCGCAAGTCAGAAGACATGCATAGGAAGTCAGCAGGAAGCGAACGCACTTCGGGGTTAAGGTGCAGGCGCATTTTTTGTTTAAAAAAGGTACAGCAAAAACGGGCTGTGGAGTAAGTTAGCACAATCTAACTTATTCTGCAGCCTTTTTAATTTGTCTTTTCATTCTATGCGGGATGGCGGAAAGGTGCGAAGCAGCCGCCACCTGCACTCCTTAAATTAAAGAGGTGCAACATGATTTTCAGAACAAAAGAAGAAAAATGTGCAGCGGATATTTATTCGCAGATGAGCGATGACGAACTGCTGGATCTTATAAGGGAAAGAGCCGGAGAATAATAAAAACAGGCCGCAGCAAACAGTTAATCACACTTAATTACCAAGTGTTTTACATAGATAAATCGCAGAAAAACTGCGGAAGGCTACCGGGCAGCCGATGTCCGGAGAAAGGATAATTTAAAATGAAAAAGAACATGAAAAAAAGTTCAAGACTGATTTCACTGCTTCTGGTATTCATGATGGTGTTTACCATGATGCCGGGTATGGCGTGGGCAACAGCTGAGGGCGGTGGTAATGAAGGCGAAGATCCCGAAGGTGTGACACTGACAGGTGCAACCTATAATGGTGAAACTCCCGCAAGTGTCACGCTGCTTGAGAATGTGACCGAAGCAAAAGTTGACGATATAGACTGCACAGCAGAAAGCTGGTACGTAGTTGAGGTTAATGGTTCCTTTGAAGGAGCACAGCAAGATGTTGTTGATCTGCAGTTCAGCAATGATGGCTTTACAATGGTAGATGTC
>JAFQHT010000057.1 GCA_017397825.1 Bacillota bacterium
CACCTGTAGCAGACAATGCGTCTCCAATGATTGGTATGGATGTATGTGGCCCTACTGCAGTTGTAAAATCTGTGAATTCTGGAAAACGCTGCAATGCTCAGGGCGGATATCTGTTAAATCAGAGATTCGATCCTCATATTGTAAAAGGCGAAAAAGGTGTAGATATACTCGAAGCTGTTTTACGTGCACATTTTGCAGACGAAGGTGAACACATGCAGATTAATGTTGTAGATAATGAGACATTAAGGGACGCACAGGATCATCCTGAAAAATACAGAAATCTTCTGGTACGTGTAGCAGGATATTCTGCATTCTTTGTAGATCTTGAAAAGAGTATTCAGGAAAATATTATCGAAAGAACTATTCAGAAGACAGTATAAAAGGGTGAAGAAATAGCAGAAGAGATTCTTCTCTTCTGCTAAAACAAATATGCAGAAGGAGAATTGGCATGTTATTAAAGGATAAAAAAGTGCTTCTTACAGGTGCAGGACGTGGTATTGGAAGACAAATCGCCATTGAAATGGCCAAAGAAGGTGCAATTGTTATTGGTGTAGGGCGCGGCATTGATAAGCTTAACGAAACTGCAGAACTAGTAAAAAAAGCAGGCGGACAAATGTATACTGCGTCCATGGATATCGCTGATTATGAAGAAGCACGTAAAGTAATTGTTGAAATGGCCGAAAAAACAGGCGGTATAGATGTTTTAGTAAACTGTGCAGCCATTTTTAAAGAAGCCTATTTTGTGGATATGACACCTGATAAGTGGCATGAAACTATGTCAATAGATCTTACAGGTGTTTATAATGTTACTCATATTTCAATTCCATATATTATTAAAGCAAAAGGAAATGTAGTAAATGTTGTTTCTCAGGACGCATATTACGGTTGTCCTGGTTATAGCCATTACAGTGCAGCAAAGGCAGGTGTCATCGGCTTCACGAGAACACTGGCACGCGAGTTGGGCTCAGAAGGCGTACGTATTAATTGTGTAGCACCAGGAATAACAGAAACAGAAATGACTAAAGACAGAATTGAAGAAGGTCTTCAAGGTTATCTTGATAAATTACCGATTGGACGTATTGGCCAGCCTGTAGACATTGCAAATGCTGTAATATTTATGGCCTCTGACAAAGCTGGGTTTATTACAGGTCAGGTACTTCATTGCAATGGTGGTATGTATCTGGGCTAGTTAAAGGAGTTTTTCATGATATTTAATATTCAGAAATGTTCTATTCATGATGGTAACGGTCTGCGTACATTGGTATTTTTTAAAGGATGCCCATTAAGATGTCCTTGGTGCGCAAATCCTGAGTCGCAATCTTATACTGCTGATATAGGAGAATATCCAAATAAATGCATTGGATGTGGTTTGTGCAGAGACAGATGCCCGCAAAATGCCATTGCAGCTGATGGGCATATTAACAGACAATTCTGTCTGGAAGAATGTAAGAACTGTACTGATATATGTTATGCAGAAGCTAAAAGAAATATTGGTAAAGACTACACAATTGAAGAACTTTATAAAGAAATAAAAAAAGACAAGATTTTTTATGACATAAAAGGTGGGGGTGTTACTTTTTCAGGTGGTGAACCGTTGACACACGGTAAATATTTGAAAGAAATTGCAGAAGTATGCCAGAAAAACAGAATTAATGTATGCATAGAAAGTTGTGGATACAGTAAGTTTGAAGAGTTCAAAGATGCATTGCCTTTTATTGATGAGATGTTTATGGATATAAAATTAATTGATTCCCAAAAACATAAAGAGATTATTGGAGCAGGTAATGAATTGATTTTGGAGAATATCAGAAAGATTTCTGAATATGGTATACCAATTACTATAAGAACTCCTGTAGTTCCAGGTTATACAGATGAACCTGAAAACATTGCTGGAATTGCAGAATTTATTTCAACACTTCCGACCGTTAAAGAATATGAACTTCTTGCATATCATAATCTGGGAGAATCGAAGTATGCTGCATTAGGAAAAGAATACTTATTAAAAGGCGTTAAACCTCCATCAGATGAAGATATGATTAAACTGGTAAAACTGGCAAATAGTATTTTAAATAAATACGGAAAAAAATGTTTCTATATGAAAGACAATAAAAAAGAGGAGGGAACTAAATGTTAACACAAAGAATAATTAGACTTAATGATAAGGTTAGAAATACAGAGCCAACAATTGATTTGGATCGTGCCAGATTAATAACCGAATTTTATAGTCAGCCCTCTATGGACAACTATATTTTACGCAGAGCTAAAGCTTTTAAGTATTTCTTAGAAAATAAAAAGATTTTCATTGATGAAGACTCTCAAATTGCAGGCCATGCAGGAGCATGTATTCAAGGCGTACCTCTTCATCCTGATGTGACAAAATGGCTATATGATGATTTCGAAACATTGGATAATCGTATTTCCGATCATCTTCACTTTAGAAATGAAGAGGAAAAAGAAGAGTTGAGAGAAATTGTGAACAAATGGCATGGAAATACATTTGGTGACTTTGCATCTGAACTCCTTGAAGATGATGTTAGAGATATGGTTGATGCATTAGTTTTCACTCATGGTATCTCAAATCAGTCAACAATGAACCATACTCCTGACTATGATAATCTTATAAAATACGGATATCGTCACTACATAAACAGATGCAAAAAGGCGCTTGAAGAACATTCTTGTAACGATGTTTATGATATGGAACAGAGAATTAACTGGGAAGCGATGATTATTGTGATGGAAGCAATAATATCATTTGCACATAGATATGCAGATCTGGCAGAAACACAAGCTGCAGAATGTACTGATGCTAAACGAAAAGAAGAGTTACTTACTCTTGCTGAAAATTGCAGAATTGTTCCTGAATTTGCACCAAAAACATTCCTTCAGGCAGCACAACTTGTATGGTTCACGCACCTTGCAATTGTTTCTGAAGCGGCTGGTGGTGACCATTGCCTCGGAAGATTTGACCAGTACATGTATCCTTTCTTTGAAAAAGAAACTGCAGAAGGCAGAGACGAGGTTTATTTCCAGGAAATCATTCACGAATTTAAACTCAAGATTGCTGAATTATGGAATATTCGTCAGTATAAGGAATCAATTGCAGTTCCAGGTTGCCCTTTGTGGATGCATGTTATGCTTGGTGGTGTAAAAGAAAATGGAAAAGATGCATGTAATGAATTAACAAATGTATTCTTACGTTGTCTTCTTGATTTACAGACAGACGAACCATGTATT
This sequence comes from Bacillota bacterium, assembly GCA_017397825.1. Classification (GTDB taxonomy): domain Bacteria; phylum Bacillota; class Clostridia; order Peptostreptococcales; family Anaerovoracaceae; genus SUG1106. The sequence goes on from JAFQHT010000057.1 coordinate 3,238, forward strand.
TCATTCAGGTACCATCCGAATGTAAATGAAGAAACTTTCCGTCTTGCAATACGTGCAGCAAGAGATACAGGCGGGCACCCAGCATTTTATAATGACACAAGTGCAATTATGTATCTTCTCAGTTTAGGTTTTACATTAAAAGAAGCACGTAATTGGGGAATCTGTGGATGTATTGAACCAGTAGTTTGTGGAATTACAGACTTCCAGACAAATTCAGGAAACTTTAATGTTAATAAGATTTTAGAAATTACACTTCATAATGGATATGATCCGGTTTCTAAGAAGCAGCTTGGAATCAAGACCGGCGACCCTAAAGATTTCAAGTGCATTGAAGATGTAATGAAAGCATTTGAAGCACAGCTTGATTTCTTCATGGAAAAATTTATCGATATGGCAAATACAACACTTGCCGGTCATGCTTTTACTTTACCAACGATTACTGCATCATGTTTCTCTGTTGGTTGCATCGAAAAAGGTAAGCTGTTACAGCAAAAAGGCTCTGACCACCACTATACAACTGTTTCTATTGCAAGTATGGCAAACCTTATTGACTCATTTGCAGCTATGGAAGAATGCGTATTCAATAAGAAATACATTACAATGGAAGAACTATTAAATCTTATGGATACAAACTTTGAAGGCAATGAAAGCAAACGCCAGCTTCTGATTAATAAAGCCCCTAAGTTTGGAAATAATATTGAACAGGCAGATAAATACGGTGAATGGTTTGTAGATACAATTGACAGATCTATGAAACGATTTAAAGACTCACATGGCGGACAGTGGACTAGTTTACATGCAACTGTTGTTTATAATGTAGCAATGGGTAAAACAGTTGGTGCAATGCCAGATGGAAGATTAGCGTTCACACCATTAGCAGATAATGCGTCTCCAATGATTGGCATGGATACAAACGGACCTACAGCAGTTGTAAACTCCCTTGCTTTCTGTGATGAACTTGTTCCTCAAAGCGGAATGTTACTTAACCAGAGATTTGATCCTACTATTGCAGCAGGTGAAAAGGGTATTGACATTATTGAAAGCGTATTCCGTGCACACTTTGCGCAGAACGGATATCATATTCAGATTAATGTTCTTGATGATGAAACTCTTCTTGCTGCACAGAAAGAACCGGATAAGTATAAAAATATCATTGTTCGCGTGGCAGGATATTCAGCATATTTCGTTGAATTAGGGAAGGAAATACAGGACAATATTATCCAGAGAACAATTCAGAAAGGTCTTTAAGAAATTTGTTTACACTACTACAGTAAGTTCATATAACGCCTTTTTGCAGTTTTAAATGATTTGACCTAAACATCAATGTGAAATAAAACAGGTAATGTTATTTACCTGTTTTATTTCTTTATACTGATTGAACTGGTCTTATTGACGTCTGTGTAAAAATATGGTAATTATATAATAAGGGAAGGGTTTGAACCTTTAGAAGAGGGGAGAACTTTTATGAAAGACTATCAGCAAAAAAGAGTAAAGAATTATGTGATGCCGCAGCCTGTATACCGGCAGGCACTGTGGGCTGTGAAAGACCTTGAGAGGCTGAAAGAAAAACTTGCAGACCTGAAGACAGATGCCTATGTTCTGGGAGGGCGGGACCTGACCATGCCCGTAACAGGCTATGGAACAGGACTGGTCTGTGATTCCACAGGCAGCAAAGCAGTGAAAATTACTGTGCTGGCCAGGAGAATTGAAGCAATTGAGAGTGCTTTGCTATATCTGCCTGAAAAATACCGGCAAGGCATTGAGTCAAAACTGACCAGAGACGAGCCATATGATGAGGAAGTAGCCCACCTTAATACCTGGAAAAAATGGCAGCAGGTTTTTTTGTATCATGTGGCAGACAACCTGCAGATTTTTTAAAAAAATTCAAAATTTTTTTAAAACTGTGCTGAAAGTAATGTTTTTATGTGTTATTATGTTATTGTAAAATATTGTAAATGAATACCGGAAGACCTCGTAGTAATCTGCGGGGTCTTTTATTTTGGAGGAGAGGCTGAAGAAAAACAATGAAAAAAAGAGTTGCAGGAATAATACTGGTCATTATATCACTGGGGGCCCTTGGGTTCTGGGAAATATGGGGAAGAGAATATATAACCTATGACAGAGTTGTGGTGCTGAAAGAATCGCTTCCGCAGAATACTCTGATTACAGCAGACATGCTCCGTGAACGACGCATTGAGAATGCCGCAGAAGGCACTCTTAAAAGTCAGGATGCAGATAATCTCATAGGTCTGGAAACAGCACAGTTTGTTGCAGCAGGAACCGAGCTTCATATAGAGTACTTTCAGGAGTCAAAATTTGCTGTAGGAGAAGAAGAGGGGAAGTTTATATTATCAATTCCGGAACAATGGCTTAAATCCTGTCCTCAGACTCTGAGGCGCGGAGACAGAGCCTTTTTTTATTGCGGCGGAGAGATTGTGACTGACGCAGTTGTGGCTTATGTAAGAGACGGCACAAACCAGGAAGTGTATTATAACGACGAAGAAAGACTGACCAGCTCGGCCGCGGTGAGCCTGATTGAAGTGGTGGTCACCGCGGACCAGGCGGCAGCGCTGGGTAACCTGGCCGACAAAGGTAATAAATTTGTGATTATGTATTATTAGAGGAGGCCGGAAGAATATGAATTTTGAGGAAGCGTGCCGCCTGGTGGAGGCGGCCTTTGAGAGGGAGTGGCAGGCCGCCGGCGAGCTGGGGAGAATGGAAAGGCTTGAACGGGAAAAGAAGGCGATAATGGGTTATGATGAGGAAGTGGCCTGGTACAAGGAAAAAATAGGCGCAATTATCAGTGAAGAAGGGTTAGGGAATGTGGAGGTTCCGCCATGGTATATTAATCTGCAAGAAGGGATTTTTAATGAGCTTTATGGCCTGGCCGGACTTGCCCCCTGGGCATATGATGAGAGTGAGAAGTACAGGTTTTCTTCTTCGGCCAAACTTATAGGTGAGAAGCTTTATTGCCTGGTGGATGGTAAGTCACAGCTGCAGCCGCAGAGAATAGGACGGCGGAGGAGGGAACAGCTGAAACGTGCTTTGCTTCTGGCAACACCGCGGGAAAGGCTTGAAAAGGGGTTTCATGAAGTATATCTGCGCAATGGCATAAGAATCACCATTTACTCCGGCGAACGTACCAAAGAAGGTCAGGATGTGATGGTTTTCAGAAAATACATTATGCAGGATCTTTCTTTTGAGGCAATGGCTTCTCTTGGAACTATACCGGAAGATTCAGTGGAATTATTCAAAGTGATGGTAAGGACAGGCTTCAATGTTTTGTTTGCAGGCCCTGTAAGGAGCGGCAAAACTACTTTTCTGCAGGTGTGGCAGCGGTATGAGACTCCGGATCTTGAGGGACTGGCTGTTTCCACCGATCCGGAAACTCCATGGCATATTATAATGCCGGAAACTCCTATGATGCAGTTGGTGGCCGATGGCGAAGAGCTTGAAAACATTACTAGATCACTGCTTCGCGGGGATAATGATTATATAATTCTGGAGGAAATGCGTGATGCACAGGCTTATAATATTGCCCTGGAAATAACCGAGACCGGAGCCAAAAGATGTAAAGCGACCATACATTCGGATGATCCTGTGAATCTGCCTTTTAAAATTGCATCAAAAATATATACACGGTACGGTGGTGACCTGCAGGGTATAATTCTGCAGGTTTTCAGGAATTTTAACTATATATTTGAATTCTGTACTTTGAAAAATAACAGGTCGCAGAAACGGCTGAATTCTATATGGGAGTATGGATTTGATGAGGAGAAAGGGAGACCATTCGCCTTTCCGGTGTGCAGATATGAGGCAGAAACTGACAGCTGGACTTGGCAGCATCATAGTACATATAAAGGAAAAGCTACAGGTGAAAACGCAGAAGATCTGCGGGAAATGGAGAGTATTATGCAAAAACTTGAACAACGGCATCCTATGTCAGATGGCAGGGTAATATATCCGCGGTATTACAGACCGGATTATTATGAAAATCCTGAAAGGCGGGTAAAATGATTGAGTTTATTATAATTATTCTCGTGGGGGCAGGGATTTTTCTTGCCACATGGAATGAGATGGAAACTTTTTATGAAGAAAGGGCAGGTGAGGTACGCAACTGGCTGGACAGCTTCAGATCAGGGCCTGAACCTGTACATGTTGAAAGCACAGGAATGCATGCAGGCGCACATCTGCGGCTTCTTTTGCAGATAACTCTGGGAATGGGTACAGAAAGAAGTCTGAAAGCTTTCTGGCTTCTGACCGTACTGCCGGGCGCAGCAGTATTACTTACGCTATTCAGAAAAATTCCTTTCGCACTTGCTGTATTGGCGGCCTTGCTTACAGCCGGCCTGCCATATGGTTTGCTGCGCCTGAAACTCCAGAGGCTCCGGATAGAAAGTTCCAGGGAAGGTGAGATTCTTCTCACTGAACTACTTAATAACTATAAAATTTGTTACTTCAATATGCAGCAGGCTATTGAAGTAACTGCAAGGGTCATTGAAGAAGCACCGAATTCAAGGAAGCTTCTTTTTAATTTGTCCAGAGGACTCAATACTGCCGGTGATGGTGACAGGATAAGCAGGCTGCTTAATGAGTTCCGCATGTCTCTTAATACTTCCTGGGGAAATATTCTGACTAATAATATGTACTTTGCATTGGTGTCAGGTATGGAGGTGACTGAAGCGCTGAGTGATCTGGCCGAAACAATCAAAAGGGCACGCAAAGTAGATGAATATGCAAGAAGAGAAAACAATGAAGCAGGGCTTATTCTTAAATATCTGGTGCCTGTTTCATATTTTCTTACGGCTGCAGGCGGCATAGGTTATTTCGGGCTGACCCCGGAAAAGTTTCTGCATTATCAGTTCGGAACGGAGGTGGGGCTTACATGGTTCACGATTTCTGGAGTAATTTACGGAGCAGGGCTTCTGGCAAATGGCTGGCTTACAAGAACAAAACTGGATCTGTAAAAAATATTGAAAAGGAGTTGTACAGCAGTGTTATTACTCTTAAAAATCTGGCTATAGTACAGGAAAAAAGGCCTTTGTCTGCTGATTTTATATTTCAGGCACTTATGGAGAATTCTTCATCACTGAAACCTGTTTATGAAGAAATGATTTCGCTGTACCGAAGCGGCAGAGATGAAGAGGCTTTCAGAGTGTTCGGAGAGCGTACAGGCAGCAGGACGGGCAGGAATTTTGCGGCAATTCTTTCAAAGCTGGACAAAATCAATCCAGCAGAACTGGTCAAGCAGATGGAGGTCTTTCAGAATGTGATGGCGGAAGAAAGAATGACTGCAGCACTTAAATCAGCCCAGCGTAACAGTATCATTGCTACAATGTGGGCAACCGCAGCCATGTTTGCCCTGCTTATTAATTTTGCAGTGGTTGTAGTGTTTCTGGATGCCCTTGCTACGCTGGAAAGTCTATTTTAAAAAGGTATCATTATCAGAAAGGAGTTTACATATGAAAAATCTGATTATTATAATCGGCACAATCCTGCTTGGAGCAATTATTGTGAATACTCTGGTTCTTGGTGACGACAATTCACTGAAATCAACGGCAGGAGCTATTATGGAGGAGGGAAACAAGGCTATAATGGACAGTATAACCTTCGGAGGAGGACAGCCGCCGGCAGGCTCCGGTGAAACGACGGGAGGAGTATAATGAAGCAACTTGTAATTATTATAGGAACAACGCTTCTGGGATGTATTATTTTTGAAATGATGGCAGGCAGCAGTCCGGATAGCCTAAGGTCAGTATCTGCAGCAGCCATAGAAAGAGCTCTGGACATGTATGTGTAATAAGAAGCGGCAGAGGTGATAAAAATGAAAGATTTTATAACTTCGATTGCAGCTGTGCTGATACTCATGATGTTTGTGATGCAGTTTGCAGCCAATCAGGTTTCTTTCACCCAAATAATGGGTGCAGAGTATGCTGTAAGAGAAGCATGTCTAATTTCAGAAAATCAGGGCATGATAAAAAGTGACAGTATTGCGGAACTGAAAGCAAAACTTGCAGGAATTCTTGGGTGCAGCATGTCAGAAATAAATATAAATATTCCGTCAGGCAGGCTGGATACAAAAAATGAAGGAGAAGAGTCTGAGGCAGTGGATGTTGAAGTAACCATGCCGGTTTACGGTGTCATCGGACCGGCGGGAGTTCTGGGAATTGAACCTTCACAGAACGTACGCATTCACCAATCTTCAGGAACAGTAATTCTGAAACCTGAACCAGAGCCGGAACCGGAGACGGAACCTGAACCTGAGGGGACCCCGGAACAATGAAAAATCTTATAATTACAATTGCCCTGGTCATTCTTTTCGTAATGCTTAATAATTTTCAGACAGAACTCGGCCAGAAAATCTGGGAGGCAGTTTTTCACTGAAACTACACCAAATTCTGGTTGACACATAAGCTGACCATATAGTATACTAATTGTTTGTAAGAGGGAGTAACTAGCGCCTCAGGGCGTGATATTCTGCGTCAATCCAACCGCTATGGCTTCGGTGCAGACCTTAGCTGCACGGTTCGCTGATATCTTAAATAGTAAGACTTTTACCGTATATTGATATGGTAGGAGTCTTTTTTTTACCGAAAGCAGACTCCTCTGTAAAAAGAAAAGGAGAAGACATGAAGTATTATTTAAAAAGCATTGACGAAACAATGACACAGGTCGATTCCCAGGCTTCCGGTCTTGCGGAAACTGAAGCAGGTAAGAGACTTGAAGCAAATGGCCTGAACAAACTGGCTGAAGCGAAAAAAGATTCTTTGTTTAAACGTTTTATGTCCCAGCTTGCTGACCCGATGATTATTATCCTCATCGTAGCAGCGGCAATTTCAGGGGTTACAGCTTTCTATTCAGGCGAAAGTTTTGCTGATGTAATCATCATTCTTGCTGTTGTAATTATCAACGCAGTTCTTGGTGTTTACCAGGAAAGCAAGGCGGAAAAAGCTATAGAAGCGCTGCAGGCTATGTCCGCAGCCACAAGTAAAGTCCTCAGAGACGGTAAGATTAAAATCGTAAAGAGTGAAGAACTTGTAGTTGGTGATATTGTACTTCTTGAAGCAGGTGACGCAGTTCCTGCCGATGGCCGTATTATTGAATGTGCAAGCATGAAAATTGAAGAAGCAGCTCTTACAGGTGAATCTGTTCCGGTTGACAAGACTGCTGATGTACTTGCTCTTGACGGCGAAAAGGACGTTCCTCTCGGCGACAGAAAAAACATGGTTTACATGGGCAGTACAGTAGTTTACGGCCGCGGTGTTGTAGTGATCACTAATACAGGTATGGATACAGAAATGGGTAAGATTGCTGATGCTCTTGCTCAGGCTCAGGAAGGTAAGACTCCGCTCCAGATTAAGCTGGCTCAGCTTTCCAAGATTCTTACAGTATTAGTACTTGGCATCTGCGTTGTAATCTTCGCAGTAAGCCTTTTAAGAGCTGATGTAATTGATGGTTTAGTATTCCTTGATACATTTATGGTAGCAGTTTCCCTTGCAGTTGCAGCTATTCCGGAAGGTCTGGTTGCGGTAGTAACAATCGTGCTTTCCATGGGTGTTACAAACATGTCCAGACAGAATGCAATCATCAGAAAGCTCACTGCAGTTGAAACTCTCGGCTGTGCGCAGATTATCTGCTCCGACAAGACAGGTACTCTTACTCAGAATAAGATGACAGTAGTTGATTACTATGGTGAAGACGAAGCGAGAATTGCAAGAGCAATGGCTCTTTGCTGTGACGCTAAGCTGGAAGATGGCGCTGCAGTAGGTGAACCTACAGAATGTGCACTTGTAAATTATGCTTATAAATTAGGTCTTAACAAGGGTGACATCGAAATCGCTCTTCCAAGAGTGGGCGAAGTTCCTTTTGACTCTGGTCGTAAGATGATGACTACCCTTCATAAAGACAGCAATGAAAATATTGTTATCCAGTACACAAAGGGTGCTCCTGATGAAGTGCTCAAGAGATGTACCAAGATTTATAAAGGCGGCAAGGCTGTTGACATCACTGAAGATGACAGACAGGAAATCCTTAAAGCCAATAAAGAAATGGCTGACAGAGCTCTCCGTGTGCTCATGGCAGCAGAGGCTATTCATAATGAAAAGCCAGCAGATATTTCTGTAGCAGGTCTTGAACATGACCTTTGCTTCCTGGGCCTTGTGGGTATGATTGACCCTGTACGTCCTGAAGTAAAGGCTGCTATCGAAGAATGTAACTCCGCAGGTATCACTCCTATCATGATTACAGGTGACCATGTTGACACAGCATCTGCAATCGGTAAGGAACTTGGAATCTTAAGAGAAGGCAAGCGCGCTATCACAGGTGCAATGCTCAACGAAATGAGCGATGAAGAGTTCGAGAAGGAAATCGGAAACATCAGCGTGTACGCACGTGTACAGCCTGAACATAAGGTAAGAATCGTTAACATGTGGAAAGCAAAAGGATTCGTTACTGCAATGACTGGTGACGGTGTAAACGACGCTCCTTCCATCAAGTCAGCAGATATCGGTGTTGGTATGGGTATCACAGGTACTGACGTAACAAAGAATGTTGCAGACATGGTTCTTGCAGACGATAACTTTGCTACAATCGTAGGTGCTGTTTCTGAAGGACGTCGTATCTACGACAACATCAGAAAGGCAATCCAGTTCCTGCTTGCTTCCAACATGTCTGAAGTAATCAGTATCTTCGTAGCTACACTCATGGGCTTCACAATTCTTCACCCTGTGCATCTGCTCTGGATCAATCTGGTAACAGACTGCTTCCCTGCACTTGCTCTTGGTATGGAAAAACCTGAAGCTGATATTATGAAACGTAAGCCTCGTAAGACTACAGACGGTATCTTTGCCGGTGGTCTTGGTGTGGACCTTTTCTATCAGGGTTTCATCGTATCGATTCTTACACTGGCTGCTTACTTCATCGGCCACTATATCGAAAGTGGTGTATGGGAAATTGCAAACAGTCCTGACGGTATCTCCATGGCCTTCCTGACAATGTCCATGGCAGAAATTTTCCACAGCTTCAACATGCGTTCACAGAGAGGAAGTATCTTCAGAATGAACAGCAGCAACAAGGCGCTCTGGCTGGCAGGTGTGGCAAGCTTCCTGGCAACAACTCTTGTAGTGGAAGTGCCGTTCCTTGCAGCAGCTTTCGAATTCGAACATATTTCATTCCTTGAATACGGTATCGCAATCGGTCTTGCATTCCTTGTAATTCCTATCGTTGAAATCGTTAAGTTCTTTGAAAGAAAGTTCGGCAAGAAATATAACTAATCAGGCGAATTTAATAAACAGACATAAAGACGACACAGTCCTTTGGATCGTGTCGTTTTTTTATGCAGAAAAGGCAGGTCCACGTAAATGATAATCATATTAAGAATTATTCTGATACTGATGATATCCTCATCAGCAGCAAGTGCAGCAGAAGTCTCTTATGGTATAAAAGATGTGATACCTCAGGGGTTCAGTGCATCATCTTACAGTTATACAAAAATCAGGTGTGTCTGGGATGAAATTGAAGGTGCTGACGGGTACGAAGTGTATCGTGCAGCATCAGAAACAGGCAAATACAAAAAAGTGTATTCCACAGACAAGCCACAGAAACTTTATTACATCAATACCGGCAGGACAACGGGCAGAACCTACTACTACAAGATGCGCGGTTATAAAAAAATAAACGGCCGTACATATTATACAAAATTTTCTGTAGCTGATTCAGCCTTTGCCTGTCCTGCAAAGGTCCGTATCAGCGAGGTGTACTGTAAGGATCTGCGTGATGCAGTGATAAAATGGAACTCCGTGAAAGGTGCCACAGGGTATCAGCTGCAGGTCAATCAGAAAAAGAATGATGCATGGACGGGATGGCGAAGTTACTCGTACAATTACGCAGGAGAAAAAAGCACTTTTGAAACATACCGGACTCTCCTCAGTTCTGCAGAGAAAAAATTCCCGGATGGTTATATAGAAAAAGTAACAGAGACCGATGACGGACGGGAACATATAAGAAAAACAGTTGAAGAATATGTTTCTGATTCCATAGGAAAAACAGAAGCCTGGCTTGATATCTTACAGGACGATTCCATATATAAGTTCCGTGTGAGAGCATATCACACTGAGGCAGGAAAAAAAATATACGGAAGATGGTCTGATGAAAAAGTCCTCAGCCAGACACTTGATCCGGAAAAAATAAGAGAGGCTTTAAAAGAATACACAATGCAGTATGCTGCTGAAAACTATCCGGCTTTTGTATATGACGAACAAAACGACGGGCAGACAGATCAGAACTCATCGTATTATGTTTACGGTGCATTCCCTGCATTTTCCAGGTACGCAAGGCAGCAGGATGTGATTGAAGACTACAAAGACAATATTGAATATTATGTAAGAAATGCTGCTGACGGCGGGGAAATGAGCAAGGGCTTTCTTTATATAAGACTATCATACCCTGGTGACAGGGAGGGCGCAGGATACCACCTTACAGATGATATATATTATTCAATCTGGATGCTGCGCTGAAAACAAAGGAGAGTAAACAAATGATAAAAAAGAGTAAATTCATCAGAAAGTTCATGTCTGCTTTACTGATGATGGCAATAATATTTCTTTCAGTTCCGTCTGAGATGCTGCTTGATACAGCAGCTGCTGCGACATCGGGTGTTCTCAGGCAGACAAATCTGAATAACTACAATTTCAGTTCCAGCAAATATATGCAGATATATGTGGCAGATTACCAGAATGAAGAAACCTACATCGGAAGCTGCACAGAAGCAGGACTTCAGATGAAAAAGTTTGAAATCGGTGACATGCTGGTCTTCTGCATGGAACATGGAGTAGTACAGAAAAGTGTGAATCTGAAATCTGTTCCTTATGAAAGGGCAGATTTTTTTAATGCTTATAAAAATGACGGCTACGAATATGCAATAAACAACATGTTCAGAGTCCTCATGTACGCACCTGTAAACGAAAGCGGAACCGGTGAGCTTCTTAATGACCTTGGCTTCAAGGATTCCAAGTATTATCAGCAGAATGGCTCTTCATACACTAAATCCGACTGGATTGCAGCCATTCAGATGCTTGTATGGGAATCACAGCAGCTCATGCGTGATAAGAACTTCAAACGCCAGGAAAACGGACTTTATTATCAGGATTCATGGCGCGGAAACAAGACAACGCCAATCTCAAGAAATCATTATACGACCAATTTGTCAGGAAAACCTGCAATTGATATCTACAATTTCATTGCAACTCAGGTAAGAGAAGACATTAACATAGACAATGCACTTGCTTCACTGAAAGAAGACAATCCGAAAGTTCATACAATCGCAGAAGATGCCGCTTTTCCTGTAACTATTCCTGTAAAGGGTGGCACCTATGCCGGTGAATACAAGATTGCCGATAAAAACGGAAAGAAAATTGATGGAATCTCAATTGCGTATGATGAAACTACAAAAGAATATTCCATCACAATCGATAACGAAAGCCTTCTTGACAAGACTTTCTATGTAAAGCATAGCGACGGTGCTGCCAAGCGGGCAGAAGAATATCTTGCAAGCTCAAGGGACTACGAAAGAGTTTTCTGGGAATACAAGACAAGCTCAGGTCATACCCAGGGCTTCATCTCAGGTTTTGATGACCCGAATGAAGGATTCCTTAAGTTTACAAAGGGAGATGCACCGGCTCCTGCAGCAGGCACAACATGTATTCCTCCGGATGTAGAAGTTTTCCCGACCTTATACATTCCAATCGACAAGCACGACCTGAATCCGGGCTGGGACGGCATGGAAACAACTCCTATGGGTGATGCCGGCCTTGATGCTACATATACTCTTGAAAGACAGATTGGCGGAGGAGCATGGGAAACCCTCGAAGTAGTTACCCTTGATGATTATGGCAGTGAATACGTCTTTATAGACCAGCCGTTCCTTTCTGCATCTTACCTTGAAACGTACCTTACAGAATCCGGTACAGTTTCCGGCTGCGTAGCTCATCCTATATACGGAACAGACGGTGAAGGCAATCCAATTATCATTGGCTACGAACATGAAAGTGAGTCAAGAGAACCACAGAGAAAAGACTGGGACGTAACAGTAAACTATAGAATCACTGAATCCCGTCCTGACGGAAGATATATCGACCCTGATGCTTACGCAGGTGAAAGAGCATATACTTTCACATACCATGCAGAAACAGAAGATACATGCAGCTACTGGTGTGATACTCTTCCGTGGACAGAAGTGGAATACACTTTTGACTGGTCAGCAACTACAGGCAGCGGCGGCGCCTACAGTGAAACTAGCACTACACCTTCTGAAGAACTTAATTACGACAAGGAAACTTTCGTAAACGACGTTTTCAGAGGCGACATCCAGATTATCAAATCCAACGAAAAATATAACCCGTTCAAGGATTCAGACCTTGGCGGCGCAGACAGCAATATCTCCCAGAAGTCTTACTGGACTGTAAAGCTTGAGTCCGGAGGCTTTGAAGAAGACGGCTATGTGCATCTTGTAAGCGCAGACCCGGCAGTTCTTTCCGGCGGCACTCACCAGTATGTGACCTCCCGTACTACCGGAGTTAAGAATGACGCAGCAAACCCTATGGTTGTAGGTACAAACGGAACTCTCATTCTCAAATACCTTCCATACGGTACATACACTGTAACAGAAGTTGCGGCAGACGACCCGATGTACGTTCTTGAGCGCTTCACAGTAACTGTTGACGAACATCTTGGAAACGGCGGAGCAGTTGTAAACCAGGAAGGCCTTTTCGCAGGCTACGGCCAGACAGGAACCAACGCTATCGGAAGCCAGGCTGCCGGTACAGGTGACTACTGGAACAACCGCTATGATGCCAACATCAGAGATAAGGTAAAATCCAATGTAATCAAGGTAGAAAAATACGATGCTGAAACAGGCAAAATCGTATATCCGGGCGTTGACGGAGCTATCAAGGTTTTCATCAGATTCAAAGGAAACCCTGACTATACTGAAGCCCAGAACCAGTCAATGTTCGGTGCAAGCGGAACTGTTGCAAAGGGAATATATAACAGATTCCTGCCAAATGCAGAATCCATTGATTCCAAGAGCACAGACTACACATTCGAGCTTGACAAGAACGGTGAAATCACCATTCCATATCAGCTGCCATACGGTATTTATGAAGTATGCGAATGGCTTCTTCCTGAAGGCTACTATGTAGGACAGTATAACGAAAACGGCGAAGGCAGCAGCTACGACTTCGGAAGTACAGACACATACTCTGTATACGATGCATCAGGCAATAAGGTGGTATTTAAAGATGCTTCTGAATATACCTTTGATGCACTTACAGACATGGTTGTAAACAGCTATACTTTCCATGTTACTGAACAGGCAATGCACGTTGACGGCAACTTCACAAACCTTGTGAGATATAACGGGGCAGTAGGTGAATCAGATGGTTCATACGATAAGGGCGACTATCCTTACACTGACTGCTACAGAGTGGCATCCCTCATCAACAACCCTGTAAAAGGTAAGATTGAAGTAACAAAAGAAGGAGAAAAGCTTGTAGGCTTCAAAGAAGAGGAAAAGGATGGCCGCAAGGTTATGAGCCCTGTATTTGAAATGGTAACAGGTATTAAGGATGCAGTCTTCGGCATCTTCGCTGCAGAAGATGTAAACCTTAAGGACGGCTCCGAAGGACCTCAGATTTTCGATGCGGAAACTGATGAAGAAATCATCATTCCTCTTGAAAAATCAACAAACTTAAGCAACGCTTCAAAGTATGATACAGGCTCATTTGAGCATTCATCCGGCGCACAGCTGTGGTACATGCTTGAAAGAGAAGCATCAGAAGGTAATGTAAAGAGAACTCTTTACATTACACCTGAACAGAAAGATACAACCTACAGCTACGTTTACCAGGAAACTGACGGCGACTTTAACTACCGCTGGGATGTGGAAATCGCAATGAATAACCAGGCCGGCGGCAGAAATGTCACAAAGGTAAACATCACAAAGACTACAGAAGCAGCCCTTGGCTTTACTGCTGAAATCCCTGTGACCGTAATGAGCGGCTCTGTAGGCTCTACTGTGCTCAGCCCGATTGAAAGCTTCATGGCAAGTGATGACCCTCTTTCCTGGGAAACACTTTCAAGACTTGAATCTTACGACAGAACATATATCTACGAAGCAGACGGAGTTAAGGAAGCATATGACGACGGTACTCAGTACACAGACGGAAGATACATCTTTGATGATGAAGCTGAAGTAGACCTTTCACAGTACTGCCCTGACAGATATCTTGTTAAATACTATGACCATTATCTTCTGACAGATGCAGATATGGTAACTGAAGAAAGAGTAGTAGGAACTCACCAGGAAACAAAGACTATTTTCGAATGGAACGCAGGCGTAAGCCTCATCAGCCCTGCAAAGGACGGCATGGCAATCTATCAGGATGCAGCAGGCAAGTACTATACAGCTGTTAAGGGATATAGCGCAGCAGGCCAGTATACATCCCTTGTTACTACAGAAGATTATGTATTTGTAGAAACTGATGAATTTGGCAACATGCTTGCTGATTATGTAATTCCTGACGGATGGAGCCTTGTTCCTTTCACCGGAAACCCTGACACTGATCCGCACTACGTTATCATTACTCAGACTGATGCGGCAGCCGGCCAGACAGTTTACAGAATCCTGCTTAACGACATGATTAACTGGCAGGTATGTACAGCTGATGGTAACTTTGTGAAGGCAGCAGTTCAGGTATATGAAGTAAAATACACTCAGGAAGCAGGAGATGAAAATGGCTTCACACTTTCCTGGGACGGTTTCAATCTGGATTCGCAGGTTGACCAGGCTTCAGGCGTTGCGACTACTGTAATTACAAAGCACGCAAATCCAGTAGCCAGCGAAACAGTAGACCTTGGCGTTGGCTATGACTACGAAGACAGCGGCGATACAATAAGCTTCTGGACAATTCCTGTGACAGCACCGGTATACTTCCTCGGAAATGACGGAATCAGAACAGAAATGTACTACAAAGGCGGTATGGCACATACAACAATCACCATCCCTGCCGATGCAGTAGACCATCTCTTTGAGGACATTGTTCCGACTCTCAATTTCCTTCACTATGATGCTGACGGAAATCTGACAGAAAAGCGCCTTGACTGGTATTCAGACCTTTCACCAACAAACATCAAGGCTGAATTCAACCAGAGAACAGGACTTCCTGAAGGCGTAACCGTTATTGCAAAGAGAATCGACAGTTCATCTGCCGGAGCTCACACATATTATACAATCGATATTGTAACAAACCAGACAGAAGATGCTCCTCTTGAAATCACATTCGCTGATGAATACAAGATGAGAATCTATACTGCGGCTACTGCAGCAGGCAACGGAGTAGGGGTTATTGACCTTTTCAATACCTACAAGACCACAGTTTACACTGAATCAAAGCTTATCGAAACAATCACAACTGACGAAAAGGGCAAAGCTCATTCAAGCCTTCTTCCTCTTGGCAGCTACATTGTAAGAGAGCTTACAAGTGATGATAACTATGTAAACGAGCAGGAAGATAAGGTAGTAAACCTTACATACAAAGACCAGTTCACACCTGTTGTATGGAACAAAGCAGAATTTGAAAACAAATACTTTACTGTGGAAATTGACATGGCAAAGGTATTTGAAACAGCATTCAAGTCCGGCGACTATGTTCCGCCTGCAGAAGGTGAAACTGTAAAGTTCGGCCTTTATGCAGCAGAAGAAATAAATGCTCAGGCTGAAGGCACTGTTTCCGTAACAAAGAAAAAAGTAAAGCAAGATACACTTATTGATGTAATCGCAATTGACCATACTACAGGCGGCATCGGTGTAGTAAGCACAAAGCTTCC
The DNA here is from genome assembly GCA_017397825.1 of Bacillota bacterium. Classification (GTDB taxonomy): domain Bacteria; phylum Bacillota; class Clostridia; order Peptostreptococcales; family Anaerovoracaceae; genus SUG1106. Next base: position 19,120 of record JAFQHT010000057.1, read on the forward strand.
TGAAGGCAGATACTACCTGAAGGAAATCGAAGCTCCTGAAAAGTACATCATGAGCGATCTGAAATACGGCTTCGTTGTAAAGGAAGAGCCAGGCGACTACTCAATGGCAGCTGACTTTGATTTTGCTGCTGATGAAGGAATTACAGGCAAATTCGTATTAGAAGAAAAAGGCCATGTAAAGACTACAATCAGAGTAGAAGAAAGATATCCAATGCCTCAGATCACAATCGACGGCAATGTATATCCGCTGGATACTGAGTATGAAGACGAATATATCGTGATTGATGTTGATAAGGATTATACTGAAATCTTCATCGACACATATAAGGCAGCAGAAACAAATGTGGTTCTTCCAAATGGCCAGGTTCTTAAGGTTAAGGCTTCTGACAACACATTTGAATATACAGTGGGAGCGAACACATATACATTCCTTCCGACTGTAACTTACACAGGATACCATGCAATTTATGAAGAAGACTGGCAGAAAATCAAGGGCGAAGACCTTACAGACTACTCTGTAAACTTCACACTTACAGGTGCCGGCACTGATAAAGATGCTGCAATCATTGATGTAACAGTGAACCACAATCCATCAAAGACAATAGGTACAGAAAAGGGCGACTTAACACCAGACGGTTATCAGATTTTCAGACATGAAGCAATATTCTTCATCAAAGACAGCTCAGGAAACAATGTAACACCGGATGCTGATGAAATTACTCTTCAGCCAAAAGAAACCGTTAAACTCCAGATGCCGTCAGGTGCAGTATTTACTGTATCTATGGACAAGAACGGTATTGTAACTGCTTCTGTGGAAAATACACTTACAAGCAGTTTTGCTGATGCCATGAACACTGAAGTTGTCACTACCGGCAGCGCACCTGCAAGCAAATTAAACTTTGCAAAGAACGTAACTCTTGGCCGTCAGGACACTTCCGCAGACAAACTTATGATTAAGATCAACAGCGATAATCAGGACGCATTTGCTGTTGAAAATGATCACAAACCGCTTGTTGAATTCGAAAAGGTTGATAAGGATGATCACAGCAAGAAGCTTTCCGGAGCAATCTTTGAAATCTACTCTGCAAAGAGCCTTTCCGACTGGACAAGCGAACCTGACCAGCTCATCGGCCGGTACACTACTGGCGCAGACGGAACCTTCGGCACGATTCTCGATTATGGTCTTTATTATTACAGAGAAGTTGCGGCACCATCAGGTTACAAACTGAATCCTGATTTTGTCAGGTTCAGAGTGATAAAAGGAGAAGAACCGTACAGGATTCTGATCATTAATGAAAAAGCACCGGTTATGCCCGGTGCACCTGAAACACCATTAATCCCGGTTCCGGAAAATCCACAGATTATTCCGGAAAATGATCCCCCTGAGATTGTGCCAGAGATTATTCCTGATGAGCCTGAAAAGGAAACGGAACCGTTATATCCGGCATATGTGCCTGAAACAGGAGATGAAAGCAATAATGTATTGTGGATTTTTACCATGATTATTTCACTGATTATTATGATTGCACTGATATTTGGCTTAAAACAAAAACATGAATAAATTTTTAATGAAAAGGAGAATTAAGATGAGAAAATTATTTACAATGCTGACAGTTATAATGCTTATAATTGCAATGACAACAGGAATGTGCTTTGCGGCAGAAGGAAAAATCGGAAGTGATAACGTAATCAAGGTTATGGCCGATATTGAAGGTTTTGGTCACGGTGAAGATGTGGCAGGATATGATTTCACAATTACCGATGAACTTGATGTTTATTCTGATGTAAGTGACAGTATACTTGAATATGAAAGCCTGGTAATAACCAATAATGCCAAAGTAGGACAACTGCTTATTGAATCCCTTGAAGTGACACCAAGACTTGGATGGGTTATTAAGGCTGATGACGAGGATTATTTCGCAAATCTCAGACTGGGAACAAAAGAATTCTCTCTGGTGTGTGAAGGGCATGATTTTTCAACAGAGGCAGTAAAATCATATGGAAAGGAAAAAATGGTAAGAGCAAATTCCGGTACTCAGACATTTGAATTTACAGGCCATATGGGACCTTTCAGAACTGATTATACAGGTGCTGAAATTGCAGAAATTACCGTTACAGTGTCTCTGTATTAATTGAATAGCTTATGAAAGTGAGGCAATCATGAAATATAAACAGTGTAAAAGCAGACATATAGCGTCCGTTGCTGCATTGATTTTGTGCTGTGCAATTTTTTCTGCTGTATCTGTTTATGCAGACACGGCAGATATTCCTGTATATGCAGAAATCACAGCTGTAACAGCAGATTTTGAAATAACTGAATCGGTAAGAATGACAAGTGGAGAAGCCAGTACTGATCTTGAATTTGATGCAGTGACTGTAACCAACAATGATAATTATGGCAAAGATATTAGTATTACTAAAATTGAAGTTTTTCCTGCGGAAGGATGGAGAATAGCAACTGCCGATACCGATTTCAGCAATATACATAACCAGAGAGTTTTTTCAATTACAACAGCAGAACATGATTTTGCATCAGGACCGTGCACAGAAATACTTACTGCAGGCCCTGGAGAAAGTGTATCTGTTCCCTTTGCAGGAAAAACAGGGACTTTTTCGCAGGACATCTGCGAGCAGGCAGCGGTGATAACCATAACTGTCGATACTGTTGAGGAGGCGTTATGAAAAAAGAAAGAAAAGTCTATATTGTCATAATTATTATCCTGCTTTTGCTTCTGTTGGCGTCCCTGACTGCGGTTATTGTGCTGAATAGTCAGATTACACCGGGTAGAACAGCTGTAATTGAGCATAATACTGAAGAAAAACTGACAGACAACTCACAGGGGCAGGTGAGAATTAAAATCAGCCCGGTTGTCACTGTAAAGAATGATACTATGCAGAATCTTAATTTCTGCAACTATAATGAAGACAGACTTCTTAGATGCAAACTCAGACTGGACAATCATTATATTTACGAAAGTGGTTTTGTTGAGGAAGGAGATATTCTCAGAGGTGATTTTATTGAGACAGAACATCTTGAACCAGGAGAAAATCAGGTACTTGCAGAAGTATATTACTATACTCCGGATGAACAGCCGGTTGGGCAGACCAATGTAAAAATAGTGCTGAACATGGTATGATTTTTTCTTTTCACCTTGTTAAAGTTATGATATAATCGAAAAAAATTGACCTGATAAGTATGGCAAGGAGGGGGAAATATGAAAAAGTTTCTGTGTTTATTATTGACATTGACCTTGATTTTAGGCCTTGGCGGCTGTATGTATGCCCAGGAGGGTATTATAATCAATGAAGATGGTTCGGGTGCTATAGCCTCAACAGTACTTTTTGAAAAAGAAGCATATGATGCTATTAATGCGAAGTTGGTTGAACAGGGGTACAGCAAGGTGGATGCTTTTGAAGGGCAGATGCCTGAAGTTGTAGTGATTGATGGCATTGAATATTATTGTACCGATACAGTTGAAACTTTCAGTTCTCTGGAAGAACTTGAAGCAGTTCTTGCTGCATCCTATGAAGATGTTTACGTAAGTGAAACAGGAGTCAGAGCAGTTATGCGTCAGGAAATGGATATGACCTATGAAGAAATACAGGCCGCTTATGATGAACTGGGAGTTGATCTTAAAAGCGTAATGACAGGGAGCATCCTGATTACGATGCCGGATACTATCATAAAATGCAGCGAAGGCGGAGAAATTTCAGAGGACGGTCTGACAGCTACATTTACTTTTGATTTTGAGCAGATGTGCCAGACACAGGATATTATGGTATCCACAGCTGAAGAAACTGTAAAACCTTCAATGACTGTCACACATAAAAAAACATATAAGAATGCAAAAACTGTAACAGTTAAAGATGAAAGCGGAATCAAAGAAGCAAAATACAAGAAAAAGGGTGGAGAGTATGTTCCGTTTGATATAAGCACAACATTTACGAAAAACGGTACATACACAGTAACCGCAAAGGATTATTACGGAAACAAGAGAACAAGAACTTTTACAATCGATGATGAAACCAAACCGAAAGTAAAGGGCGTTTCCAACAAAAAGACTTATACTACTGCCAGAGAACTGTCTTTCAGTGATAATTGCGGTGTAAGCAGCGTGACTATCTATCAGGATGGTATTAAAACACGGATTCCAAAAGATAAGATTGCCGAAGGTTATATGGTAGTGCTTCCTGCTGACTATAAAATTTATATTAAAGATATAAACGGAAACAGCAGAACTGTAAAATTCACAATTGAATAATTTTTTAACAGATTAAGCCGGGGAAACCCGGCTTTTCCTTTACTTTGATATACAGGCATGGTATAATAGGGGCTGTATCGTGGCATCCTGGCCACAGCAGTCAATACTTCTGAAAGGTATAAGGAAAAAAATAATGGACATAGTAGTAGGAATTGATATTGGCGGAAGTACAACTAAAATTGCCGGTTTTGACGGCGACAGAATGCTTGTGCCGGTTCAGATATCAGCGAGCAATGCAATCGCTTCACTTTTCGGTGCATTTGGTAAATTCCTGTATGACAATAAGCTGGAACTGAGCGATATCAGACAGGTGAACCTTACCGGTGTGGGAAGCAGTGACGTGGACCAGGCTATTTACGGACTGCCTACATACAGAGTGGACGAGTTCACTGCCAACGGTGTAGGCGGTGGATATTTTGCAGAAGGCAAAGAAGAATTCATGGTAGTCAGCATGGGTACAGGTACTTCTTTTGTAGGAGTAAAAGATGGTGTTCCTGTGCATCTTGGGGGTATAGGTATCGGTGGAGGTACCATGGTTGGGCTTTCCAAACTTATGCTGAACACTAATGATATAGAAAAGATTCAGGAACTTGCACTTAAAGGAAATGTAGGAAATATTGATCTTCGCATCGGTGATATTTCCAAGAATCCGCTTCCTGGACTCAATCTTGAAGTTACTGCCTCAAACTTCGGTAAAGCTTCATCAAGAGCATCCAGTGAAGATATTGCTGCCGGCATAGTACATATGGTAATCGAATCAATATGCCAGACAGCTGCACTTATTTCTCAGGGTACCAATATCAAGGACTTTATCCTCATCGGTGCACTGACTAATTTCCCTGAATGTGCACAGGTGGGCAATATGATCAAAACTCTGTTCCCTGATCTCAACTTTATAGTTCCTGATGATGGTGAATACGGCACTGCAATCGGAACTGCTCTGGCAGATAAATGCTGTCTGAAGTATGTTGCAGGTTAAAACTGAATATTCATAAAAAAACTCCGGCCGGGAAATTTTCCGGCCGGATAATTTGTTTTTTGCGGAGTTAAATATAAATATCAGTGAAGCCCTGGCGAGTAAGTTTTTTTACAGAAACAAAGCCGCAGGTTCTTGCAAGTTTCACAGCATCTGAAAAACCGTAATTAAGATAGTCTTTGTGATGACAGTCGCTGTTAATCATGATTTTTCCGCCCTTTTCAGCGATTCTGCGGAGAATCCAAGGGGCAGGGTAAGGTGTTGTGCGCACGCCTCTTGCCATGGCGCCGGTATTGATTTCAAATACCACATTCTGCGGAATCAGTTTGTCCAGCGCATTTTCAACAGCCGCCACGTAGCGCGGATGCTTTTCATCGAACCAGCTGTGCTGCTCGCTGAACTTTGTCAGCAGGTCAAAGTGACCGATTATCCTGCATCCGGTAACCTCAGGAAGCTGGCTGACCATTTCATAGTAACGTTCGCAGAAAGCATAGGGGTCATCACCGAAAGACTCTGCCACAGCTTTTTCGATAGACTGATAATCCCAGTCTACATAAAATATTATGCTGCGGTCATATCCATGGAAATTGTCAGGTGACTCAGGACCTGCATGAGGGAAAATAGCATGTACTGAACCTATTATATAGTCATATTGGTCAGCAGGTTCATCAGAGCCGAAGTCCTGTTCAATACCACAGAGTATTTCAATCTGATCAGCGTATTTTTTCTGAAGGCGGCTAATTTCGGCAAGATATTCAGCAGTACCTTCCGGACTCATACAGTAACTGGTATCATAGGCTGTGTAACCGTGGCCTGAAAAACCCAGTGTTTCAAAACCATTGGCAATGGCTGATACGACCATTTCTTCAAGAGTGTTTTTACCGTCACAGAGCAGAGAGTGAGTATGATAATTACAGTTGATTTTGTTGTTCATTGGTTGCACCTTTCATTTCGTAATAGAATGAGTATAACACATTTATGCAGAAATTGCTGTTTTTTTATCAGTTTTATGATATGATAATCAGAGAAATTATGTAAGGGGAATTTTATGAACGACAAAGTAAAGAAAAAAGTTTTAAACATATTATTTGCAGCGGTCTGCGCTGTGGTGGTAATCTGTCTGGCAGTGAGCATTACAGTGTGGATGAGGCCGATTTATTATATGGACATTAATATTCTTGATATACCGCAGCGTTCAGGGGTACCGGCTGAAATATGCAGGCTGAATTACGATGTCCTCATTGATTATAATGTAATCGGCGGCCCTGACAAGCTGGAATTTCCGGATTTTGTCATGTCAGAGACGGGCGAAATACATTTTGAGGAAGTAAAGGATATTTTCATACCGATGCAGTGGATTGGTATTTTGGGTGGTCTGGCAGTGGCAGCAGCAATCATATGGTGGAAAGAAAAATCATGGATGCACTACAGTGTCATAATCACTGTGGGTATTGCACTGGCAGTTCTGGCGGCAGTAATCATAGACTGGGAGTGGGCATTTGAGACCATGCACGGAATTTTCTTCAATAATGATTACTGGATTTTTGATTACCGAACAGATCCGGTTATAACCATTCTTCCGGACACATTTTTCATGCACTGCGGGCTGGCTATAATTGCTATTGTGGTTATTGTCATGGCGGCCTTTGAAATAATTTACAGGAAACAAAAAAAGGAGAAATAACAATGGCAAATTTTAAAATGCTTTTTTTCAGATATTATGATAATGCAATTGCAAACGGAGTTACAACTTTTTCCAAAATGGGTGTTGGTAAAAATGATTTTACCAGAATGTGCAGCGAGCCAGACTTTGTGCTGGATAATGACTCAATTCTCCGCGCAGCAACAGCTATGAAACTTTCAGAAGAACAGACAAAGGAACTTCTGGAAGCAGCAGAAGCAGGAAGAAAGGAAGACCAGAATTGATTAATAAGAAATGGAGATTTATACCGGCTGTTATACTCGCATTGGTACTGTTAGCGGCAGGTGCTGTTTACGTGTACGCAAGTGATTATTACCACGCTGATGAAACTGCTGTGCAGGCTTGTGCTTCACAGGGGGCTGTAATCGTAACATGCTTGCTCGATAATCAGTATGTTTTCAGCCCTGAGAATCCTGCGGCCGGACTTATTTTTTATCCGGGTGGAAAGGTTGAGTATTCTGCATACGCTCCTTTGCTGCAGGAACTGGCGCAGAAGGATATACTTTGTGTGGTGAAAGAAATGCCGCTGAATCTGGCTGTTCTGGATGTGGATGCTGCAGAAGACATTATGATGCAGAACCCTGAGATTACAGAATGGTACATAGGTGGTCACTCTCTGGGCGGTTCAATGGCAGCAAGTTATGCTGCGGACAATGCAGAGGATTTTGAAGGTTTGCTGCTTCTTGCAGCTTATTCAACAAAAGACCTTTCTGAAACGGATATGGATGTTTTTTCAGTATATGGTTCAGAGGATCAGGTTCTGAATATGGAAAAATACGAAAAATACCGCAGTAATCTTCCGGAAGATACTTATGAGCTTGTGATTGAAGGCGGGAACCACGCAGGTTTCGGAAGCTACGGAACACAGGCTGGTGACGGTAAAGCGTACATAACCGGAGAACAACAGGTTGCAGAAGCTGTGGATTTTTTTACTGAAAAAATAAATGAAGACTGAAAAGAACCCCTTTCCGCGGAAAGGGGTTTTATCGTGTGTGGATATAAGCCTGTGCTTGAAATTAAGCTTTCATTGCAGCCCAGAAACCTGTTTCTGTAGCCTGCTGGATTCTGCCAGGTTTAGCAGCGTCGCCTACAGTAATAACGCGGCATTTGCCCTCAAGTTCCTTTTCAAGAGTTGCCTGTGATTTTACACCGAGGGAAAGAATAACTGCATCAACAGGAAGAACATATTCATCACCTGTAACAGTGTTTGTTACATAAATTCTGTCTTCTTCAATCTTGGTAAGCTGGCGGTCTGTCTGAAGTACAACGTTGTCAAGGTTGAGACGGCGCTTAGCTTCGCCTGCGTTGATTCCGCTTCCTCCCGGCGCAATAGTTCCTGCCATTTCAAGAACTTTTACCATATTACCCATTGCAGCCAGAACTTCAGCAGTTTCGAGGCCTGTAAGACCACTGCCGATAACTGCGATGTGTTTGTCAGTTGGCAGATATGCACCGGTAAGTACATCTACAGGAGTTTTTACATTCGGGAGATCTGTGCCAGGAATTGATGCAGGAACGATTGGGACTGCACCTGTGGCATCAATTACAACCTCAGGGTTAAGAGCAAGAATATCTTCTGCAGAAGGAGCTGTGCCAAGCTTTACTTCAACGCCCAGACGTTCAAGCTCTCTTGCCTGCCAGTCGATGAACCAGAGCATTTTGTCCTTGTATGGAACATGGGAAGCGTATTCCATCTGACCGCCCAGGCAAGCACGCTTTTCGAAGAGGGTTACGCTGAAGCCTCTTTCTCCGAGAACGCGGGCTGCTTCAAGGCCGGCAGGCCCACCACCTGCAACAACTGCTTTGCGGCCGTTACCATCTTTTACGATTTCTTTTTCAGGTGCCGGAACGCACTGAGGATTTATGGAACATACAACCTGTCCTTCTGCAAAACTTTCAATGCAGCGGCAGCAGGAAATGCAGTTTCTGATTTCTGCTTCACGTCCTTCAGCTGTTTTCTGAACCCAGTAAGGATCAGCCAGAGTGCTTCTGCCGGAAGCAACCAGATCCATGTACCCGTCAGCAAGGAGCTGCTCTGCATATTCGGGATGACGGATTACGGTAGTTGCAAATACAGGGATATTTACCATTTTTTTCACTGCCTTGGCCAGATGTTTACGCCAGCCTTCGGCATAAGTCATAGGTTCAATAGTGTGGCTTCTGCCGTTGCTTGCACCGCCTACAGAAAGGTCAATTGCAACAGCACCCAGCTTTTCCAGTTCCTGAGCGATGCGGATACCATCGTCAAGGCTGTGACCGTCAGGCAGGTATTCATCGGCTGAGATACGTGCAAGAAGAGGGAAATCTGGGCCTACAACTTCACGTGCGCCTTCAAAGATTTCTTTCAGGAAACGGAAACGGTTTTCAAAGCTTCCGCCGTATTCATCAGTTCTCTGGTTGAAATGCGGTGAAAGGAAACTGTGAATCAGATAGTTGTGAGCACCGTGAAATTCCACGCCGTCAAAACCTGCTTCTTTGGCACGGCGGGCCGCATTTATAAAGTCTTCAATAAGTTCATGTATTTCGTCTTTTGAAAGTTCGTAAGCCTGCTGATGAGGAAAGGCAGGAATACCGCTTGGTGTTGCTGCAGGACCAGGTACGTGGCTTCTAGGACCTGGGTGTACAATCTGCAGAATAATCGGAGTGCCTTCTGCATGAACTGCATCAGTAAGTCTGCGGTAAGCTTCTATATATGAATCGCTGTTCATGAAACAGTAACCTTTTCCGGCAGGAGTATGGCGTCCGATCTGAACTCCTCCGGTAATAATCAGACCGACACCTTTAGCACGTTCGCGGTAGTATGCTACTGTTGTGTCAGTAGGACTTCCGTCGGCAGCAGCGGTACCTGTTGCCATTGCGGTCATAACAAAACGGTTTTTAGTTTCAATAGGTCCCAGTTTGGCTGGTGAAAGTAAGTTTGGATATTTCATATTGTTTCCTCCTGTATATTTAAAGTTGTTCATCATCAATATTTTCCAGAACTGACAGTTCTGAAAGTAAAGCAACAAGTGCATCAGTATTTTCTGGTCCCAGAGTGGTTTCAATTTTTGACTGGGCCTGGAGCCACAGCTTTCGGGCTTCAGTTACAAACTGTTCACCTTTTTCTGTCAGCTGGTACATATGACATCTGGAATTCTCCGGAGAAATATCTTCGAAAAGACCTTTGGGAGCCAGTGGTTTCAACGTTCTGCTGATAGTAGTCCTGTCTATGAACATGGAACTGGCAAGAGTCTCTATGGAGCAAGGCTGATATCTCTGTATGTGGCGCAGAAGAGAATACTGAGAAACTGTAAGGCCTGATGGTTCAAGATATTTATCATATAGTTTAGTGATAACATTGGTGATATGCCTCATGTTGATACACAGGCAGCTGTTCTGAAAATAATCATTGTTATCCATAGAAAATCTCCTCTCCTATATGTGTATATACACGATAACATATGTGCATATACACGTCAACACTTTTGCTTATTGGTTTTTTGTAATGAAAAAGGGCCCATATCAATGGACCCTTGGATAGTTTGCCAATATTATACGTTAAACAGGAAGTTTACCACATCTCCGTCGTTCATTACATATTCCTTGCCTTCGGAACGGATGTAGCCTTTTTCCTTTGCTGCGGAAAGGCTTCCGCCAACTTCCATGAGCTTGTCGTAAGCGATGGTTTCTGCTCTGATGAAACCTTTTTCAAAGTCTGTATGAATCTTGCCTGCAGCACCCGGAGCCTTGGTTCCGCGCTTGATTGTCCACGCACGGCATTCATCTTCACCGGCAGTGAGGAAGGAAATCAGGTTGAGCAGGGAGTAGGAAGCTTTGATAAGCTTGTCCAGACCAGACTCGTCAATTCCCAGCTCCTCAAGGAACATAACTCTTTCATCATCTTCAAGTTCCGCAACTTCTGCTTCGATTTCTGCACAGATAACTACTACTTCAGCACCTTCACCGGCAGCGATTTCGCGTACCTGGGCAACATATGGATTATTGTCAGAATCAGCAACTTCATCATCAGCCACATTGGCAACATAGATGATAGGCTTATAGGAAAGCAGTCCCAGGCTCTTTACGAATTCAGCCTCATCTTCTTCAAGGTCCATGGCACGGGCATTTTTGCCTTCACCCAGCCATTCATTTACCTTATTGAGAAGGTCAAGTTCGCCCTGCATCTGCTTGTCAGCTTTGGCCATCTTGGCTGTCTTGGCAATACGGCGTTCAAGGATTTCCATGTCAGAAAGAAGAAGCTCTGTATTGATTGTTTCAATGTCAGCAGCAGGATTGATTTTGCCGTCAACATGAACGATATTATCGTTGGCAAAACATCTTACCACGTGAACGATTGCTTCAACTTCTCTGATGTGGCCCAGGAACTTGTTGCCAAGACCTTCGCCTTTGGATGCGCCCTTTACAAGACCTGCGATATCGCAGAACTCGATAGTTGCGTAAATTGTCTTCTTTGAATTGTATACTTCATGAAGTTTGGTAACTCGTTCATCAGGAACAGTAACAACACCCACATTTGGTTCGATTGTGCAGAAAGGGTAGTTGGCAGCTTCTGCGCCTGCCTTTGTGATTGCGTTGAATAAAGTACTTTTGCCTACGTTTGGAAGGCCTACGATACCTAATTTCATATAATTAAATCTCCTTATCTATTTCTTCGTTTTCTTCGGTTTCTTCGTTTTTTTCTTCTTCAGTAACAACACGGTTTTCAGATCTTTTTTTCAGGAACACATAAAGAACTGCGCCTGCAGCGATAAGTGCAAGGCTGATGAGCTGCGCCTGACGGAGACTTCCTGTCATGAGGCTGTCAGTTCTGAGACCTTCAACAAAGAATCTTTCCACGGAATAAAGTATCATATAAAGACAGATAATCTGTCCGTCAAATTTACGGTGTTTAGTGTCGAACCAGAGCAGGAAGATGGAAAGTGCCAGACACCAGAGTGATTCATAGAGGAAAGTAGGGTGATAACCTACACCGTCTATAATCTGCGCCCATGGCAGGTCAGTTGGTCCGCCGTGTGCTTCTTCGTTGAAAAAGTTTCCCCAGCGTCCGATGGCCTGTGCAAGCGGTATAACTGCTGCAGCCAGGTCGCAGGTACCGATGAAGCTCTGTTTGTAATGCTTGCACACAAAGTATCCTACCAGGAAGCAGAGAATCAGGCCGCCGTGTATTGCAAGTCCGCCGCTGCGTATATCAAAAATCTTTGCCCAGTTGCCGGCATAATTGTCCCAGCTGAAAATAACGTAATATGCTCTTGCACCTACAATAGCTGCCGGAATCATCCAGATGATGAGGTCAATGATGAAATCAGGCTTTACATTATGAAGAGGGGCTCTTTTATATGAAATCAGTGTGGCAGTCATGAACCCAAGGCCTATTAACAGGCCGTACCACATGATATCAAAACCAAAAATTGAAATGGCTACGCGGCCAGGTGATACCATAAACAATAATCTCCTTTTTAATGAATTCGGACCAATAAAAAAATCCGCATACTATTTTACCAAAAAAACTGTTCATTGTCATCATTCTTTGGTATATTTTTGTTATGAAATACGAGAAAATTGTAAAAGGAAAATTCATAGAAAGACCAAACCGTTTTGTTGCCGTGGTGGACGTCGACGGTGAACGCGTAAAGGCCCATGTGAAAAATACAGGAAGATGCAGAGAACTGCTGGTGGAAGGAGCTGCAGTGTATCTTGAGGATTTTGAAGGGCGCATGGGAACACGTAAAATGCGGTACTCACTTATCGGAGTTGAAAAGCGGACTCCGGCCGGCATGCTCATGGTAAATATGGACTCTCATGCTCCCAATAAAGCAGTGGGCGAGGCCCTTGCAGATGGCAGCATCATGCTTGAGGGTATGGGCAGACTGACACTCATTAACCCGGAAAAAACTTTCGGCAAGTCCCGTTTTGATTTCTATGTTGAAGATGAAGCGGGGAGAGGTGCATATATAGAAGTCAAGGGTGTGACACTTGAAGATGAGGGAATTGTAAGATTCCCGGACGCTCCTACAGAACGAGGTGTAAAACATATAAATGAGCTGATATCAGTAGTTGCAGCAGGATTTAAAGCATATGTAATATTTGTGGTTCAGATGTCAGGAATGAAAGAGTTCAGACCCAATGATGAAACACACCCGCAGTTCGGACAGGCACTGAGAAATGCTGATACAGCAGGAGTTAAGGTTATTGCTTATGAATGCATAATAAATGAAAATTCTATGAATATATGCAACGATATAAGGGTAAATCTTGAATGAAAATTCGGATAATACAAAAAAATGTAAAAAATTCGCCGCATAACTTGCAAATTTGTAGTAATGTGATAAAATAGTTGTATAGATTTTGTGGTGGAGGAACTGAATAATGAGTAAATATTTAGAGTTAAAAAACAAAATCATTGAAGAGATTAATAAGAATTTTGCTGATCTTACAGCTCTCAGCGATGACCTTGCAGATAATCCTGAAGTTTCCGGCAAGGAATATGAAACATCTAAGAAGATTGTTGAACTTCTCAGAGGAAGAGGATTTGATGTTGAGTATCCTTTCGCAGATCTTGAAACAGCATTCAAGGCTGTATACGGAGCAGGCGGACATAAATACAAAATTGCAATACTCACTGAATATGATGCACTTCCTGAAATCGGCCATGCATGTGGCCACAATGTAAGCGGTGCTATCAGCGTGCTTGCAGGAATTGCTCTTAAAGATCTTCAGGATGAACTGGACGCAGATATCCATATCATCGGCACACCTGAAGAAGAAGACGACGGTGCTAAATGCAGCATGTGTGACAAGGGTATTTTCAAAGAATACGACATGGCAATGATGGTTCATCTTTATGACCAGAACCTTTCATACTGCACATTAAACGGCCTGGCATCAATCATGTATAATTTCCACGGCAAGGCTTCTCATGCCGGAGCAGCTCCATGGGACGGACAGAACGCTCTCAATGCAGCACAGCTCATGCTTCACGGAATCGACTGTATCAGAGGATGCAGCAAAACTGATACAAGACTGAACTCTGTGGTTCATCAGGGCGGTTTTGCAGGCGGAAGCATTCCTGAAGAAGCAAAGGTTGAAACATGGATCAGATACCCTGAATATGGTTATCTGGAAAAGCTCATGAAAAGAGTTGATAACTGTGCTGAAGGTGCAGCACTTATGGCGGAATGTACATGGGATAAATACGAAACTGCCCAGGTTTACAAGAGTATGAAGCGTAATCTGACTGGTGAAGCTGCCATTGAAGAATCTTTCGGAGAACTCGGACTTGAGCTTAATGGTGACCCAAGTAAGCTTTTCGGCTCTTCAGACATTGGTAATGTAAGTTTTGAGTGCCCTGCATTCCATCCGACAATCCAGCTGACACCTGCAGGCGTACCTATTCATACAAGAGAATTCCTTGCATGTGTAAAAGGTGAAAAAGCCCATAAGTGCATTGAGGACGGTGCCAAGCTCATTGCTTTCACAGTTGCAAAAATATTTACTGATGAAGAAAAAATCAAAGCAATGAAGGCTGATTTTGAAGCATAGCCAATACATAGAAAAGGAGTAGTACGATATGACTGCTAAAGAAATTTTAAAAGACCTGGTTGCCATCAATACCATAGCTGACAAAGACAACGACAAAATGATGGACTATCTTGAAAAATTCCTCACTGACAGAGGTTTCAGAGCAGAAAGACTGAAAAGCGAAGTAACAGGTAAGGAAGTTATAAGGGCTGTATACGGTGATAAACCGGCAATCGGCTTCCTTGGACATACTGACACTGTTGACATCACTGAAGGCTGGGTAACTGATCCGCTGACACTTACTGAAAAGGACGGTAACCTTTATGGCCTTGGTGCGTGTGATATGAAGGGCGGTATTGCGGCTTTCCTTGCAGCAATTGATAATACAGACCTTTCCCAGCTGAAAAAAGGTATTGGTGTGTACTGTACATATGATGAAGAAATTTTGTTCGACGGTATCAAGGACATGGTCAATGCAGGAACAGAGTTCCCGCCTCATGTTGTGGTTGCTGAACCTACAGACCTGATTCCAATGATTGGTTCCAAAGGCCTGCTGGAATATATTTTCACTTTCACAGGTACTACAACTCATTCAAGTATGCCGATTGACGGAAAGAGCTCCAACAAGAACGCAGTGAAGTTCCTTAACAAGATGATGGACTTCGAAATGGAACTCCGCAAGAATCCAAGTCCTTTCTTCGCAGTACCTTATCCTACAATGAACATCGGCATCATCAATGGCGGAACTTCCATCAACAAGGTTCCTGACAAGACTACAGTATATCTGGACTTCAGAATCTGTGATTCTCCGAATGAGTATCCTCTTATCAGAAAAACAGTTGATGAAGCACTGGAAGGTCTTGACGGCGAATACGTTATTATCAACGATATCGCATCTTTCCGGAACAACAGTCCGCTGGTAGGGGAATACGAAGAACTGACAGGTAAGAAGGGTCAGCCTTTCTTCGGAATTACTGAGGCATCATTCTTTGAAGGAGACCGTGTAATCGTTGGTCCTGGTCCTATGACTGCCCACGAAGCCAACGAGCATATCACAGTTGAATCTCTTGAAAGAACAGAGGCGATTTACGCAGAAATGATCAAAAAAATCTGCGGTTAAAACAGTTTATAATTATATTCATTATAATAATTATATAATTTTATAAAGGAGGTTTTCATCATGAGTAATGGACCAAAGATTGAAGGTAAGAAAAAATTTACTCTTCCTCACATTTTCGTTATTTTATTTACAATCGTACTCATTTGTGCGATTCTGACATGGATCATTCCAGCTGGTAACTTCGACCGTGTTATGGACGAAGCAACAGGACGTGAAGTAGTAGTTCCTGGTACATGGCATGCTGTAGAAAAGACACCGGTTGGACCTGGCGGATTCCTTACATCATTCTTCAATGGTATGATTAACGCATCAGAAATCATGATCTTCGTATTCATCGCATTTGCATCCACAGGATTCGTAATCAAATCCGGTGCATTCGACGGTCTGGTAGTATTCCTGATGAAGGTATTCAAAGGTAAATCCAGTATCGTAATTATCCCTATTTTCATGGCACTGTTCGGACTTGGTTCTTCCACAGTAGGTATGTTCGAAGAATGGCTCCCATTCATTCCTATTTTCGCAGCTATCTTCATCGGTATGGGTTATGACGCAGTAGTAGGTCTTGCAGTAGTAGCTATCGGTGCTGGTATGGGTTACTCCGGTGCGGTAATGAACCCATTCACAGTAGGTGTAGCACAGGGTATTGCAGGCGTTGAATACATGTCCGCTCCAGGATTCCGTATCCTCTGCCACCTGGCAATGCTTGTTGTAGCATCCATCTTTATCATCCGTTATGCTTTAAAGGTAAAGGCTGACCCAACTAAGTCACTCGTATACGGAGACGACTTCAGTGAACTTCTTGGCAGCGATGAAATCGGAACTAAAGAATTCGGTATCAGACAGAAACTGGTTCTTCTTGACCTTCTTGCTGCTATCATCGTAACAGTTTGGGGCGTAAATAAGTTCGGTTGGTACTTCGCAGAAATTTCCGCTGTATTCCTTGCAATGGGTCTTATTGCAGCTATTATCATGGGAATCAAGCCAAATGACATCGGTCTTACATTCGCAGGCGGTTTCCAGGATGCTTGTACAGCTTGTATGATGATCGGTATTGCAAGAGCAACTCTGATCGTTCTTCAGGATGGTAATATCATTGATACAGTAGTATATGGTTTATCACTTCCATTATCCTACTTACCAGTATGGCTTGCAGCAATCGCAATGCTGATTATGCAGACAGGTCTCAACTTCTTCATTCCATCAGGTTCCGGTCAGGCAGCAGTTTCCATGCCTATCATGGCTCCTATGGCTGATATCCTCGGACTCAGCAGAGACGTTGCAGTTCTTGCATACCAGTTCGGTGACGGTTTATCCAACATCGTATGGCCTACAGCATTCGCAGCAATCATGGCAGGTCTTGCAGGCGTTAAGCTTGAAAAGTGGTGGAAATTCGTATTCCCTATCTTCTTCGCACTTATCGGCGTTCAGGCTATCATGATGGTAATTGCAGTTGTAACAGGTGCATTATAATCGCTTAAACATACATAATTTAAAATGATTAAACGGGTGGCAGTAATGTCACCCGTTTTGTACAGAAAAGAAAGGGGAGGAGCAATTTTGCTAGATTTACTGATTAAAAACGGAGAATACCCCGATTTTGAAAAAAACTCGCTTAAAAAGGCAAATATAGGCCTTGAAGAGGGTAAAATAGTATATATAGGTGAAGAAGAAAAGCCCGCATTAAAAGTAATTGATGCTGCCGGAAAGGTAGTGTCACCGGGCTTCATAGACATTCACATGCACGAAGAAAATTTTGCAGGTGAAGGCAAGGATTATGTTATATCCAGAATGATGTTACGGCAGGGCGTGACTACCTGTGTGGGCGGTAACTGCGGCCTTACCAACCAGAGCCTTAAAGACTTCAAGTCTGTAATTGAAGAACTGGGCGGAGCTCCGGTGAACTACATAATGCTCAGCGGTTACAACTCCTACAGAACTTCTCTCGGGCTGGGACATTTTGATCCGATTACAAAAGAACAGCAGGATTATATAAGAGAAAGAATAAAGGAAGATCTGGAAGAGGGTGCATGGGGGTTATCATTCGGTATAGAATACGACCCGGCAATTACTTTTGAGGAAATTGTGTATGCCTGCGGAGTATCTGACGACGAAAATCTGCTTGCAGCAGCTCATTACAGAGCGGACTGTATCGGCAATATTGATTCAGTAAAAGAAATGGTCGACATCCAGAATCATATAAGCCAGAAATTCCAGATTTCTCACCTGAGCAGCTGCTCGGCCATAGGTCAGATGAAACCATCTCTTGACTACATCAATGAGGCTATGGAAAAGAATCCTAAGCTGAATTATGATACTTATCCGTATAATGCTTTTTCGACACATATTGCGTCTACAGTATTTGACGACGGATGTCTGGAAGTATGGGGTAAAGAATATAATGATTTATTGCTGACTGACGAACCGTACAGAAATGTGCGCTGCACAGAAGAGATTTTCAGGGAATGCAGAGAAAAATATCCTGAGATGCTGGTAGTTGCTTTCGTTATGAACGAAGAAGAAATCGGCATGGCTATTGCCAATAAAAACGGCATGGTTGCCAGCGACGGTATTATAAATAATGGTAACGGACATCCGCGTGCTGCCGGAACATTCCCGAGAGTTCTGGGCAAGTATGTGCGTGAGGACAAGTTACTTCCGCTGACAGATGCACTGCGCAAAATGACTCTGGAACCGGCAAAACGCCTTGGACTGGAGTCCCGCAAAGGTGTCATTGCAGTGGGTGCAGACGCTGACCTTACGATTTTCAATCCTGAAACAGTAATTGACGGAGCAACCTTCGGTGATCTTGAAACACCGCCGCAGGGAATTGATTATGTTATTGTCGGCGGAAAGGTTGCAGTGCAGGATAATGCATTTGTGGACGAAAGACTGGGAAGGTTTATTAATTTTAAAGAACAATAATATTGGCGACAGCTTCGCCCGCATGCGGGCTGCGCATCAGAATGCAGAAAATGAATAAAAAAAGAACTCATCAAACGATGAGTTCTTTTTTATGGAGGCGACACCCAGATTTGAACTGGGGAATAAAGGTTTTGCAGACCTCTGCCTTACCACTTGGCTATGTCGCCATTCAGATTTTTACAGCTTTCCCGACGAATCAGGAAAGCTGTATGATTGGCTAGGGTAGAAGGATTCGAACCTTCGCATGACGGAATCAGAATCCGTTGCCTTACCGCTTGGCGATACCCCAATGTCGGATGTTATTTTAATGGGGTGGGTAGTGGGATTCGAACCCACG
>JAFQHT010000058.1 GCA_017397825.1 Bacillota bacterium
CATAGTCTTCGTAAATGTAAACCCTGTTTCTTGCCTTATTCGTTTTTTCTTTAAGAATTTCCAGCTCCTGAAGTTTTTTTACTGCTGATGCAGCCGTATTGTAGCTTATTCCCAGTTCTGACGCCGTCCGCTTCACATCAATAATAGGGTGTTTCTGGATATACGCAAAAAGTTCCCGGACTATATCCCGCTTCCGTTTACTGTCCGGAAGCCTGCTGAGATTCTGCTCATGAAGCTGCAGAAGTGCCTTTACGGACTCCATACCATCCTCTGCCGCCTCACTGACCGCCTCCAGAAAGAAATGAATCCACTGCTCATAGTTTCCACCGGACCTCACCCAGCTCATCCGATCATAATATTCCATCTGATTCTTTTTTAGAAAGTATGAAATATACAGTACAGGTTCCTGCAGCAGGCCTTTATCCATCAGATAAAGAAGTACCAGCATGCGGCCTACTCTCCCATTGCCATCCAGGAAAGGATGTATAGTCTCAAACTGATAATGTATGAGCGCAGCTCTCACCAGCGGATCGAATTCCCAGTCTTCGTTGATATATTTTTCCAGATCCGCCATCGCCTCTACCATGTCAGGCACATTTGGCGGTACATATCTGGCATTCCGCAAGCTGCATCCCGCCGGACCAATCCAGTTCTGTGAATGTCTGAACTCACCCGGTGACTTGTCAGAACCTCTTACACCTTTCATAAGTTCTGCGTGGACTTCCTTTATGAACCGACAGCACAACGGCAGCGTTTCCAGCCGTTCCTGTGCAAACTGCAGTGCCGCCACGTAATTTACAACATCAGCCACATCCAGATTGATATTTACGTCCGCATCCGGATCCAGAACATCTTCCAGCGTACATTGAGTTCCCTCAATCTGCGACGAAAGCAAAGCTTCTTTACACACATACATTGATATAAAAAGGTCCATATCCGGAATCAGTTCCGCTGCCGCATCAAGCTTTGCCAGTCTGCGGTTTGCCTCTATCACCAGTTTGTCAGTTTCTGCACTCAGCATCAGTTCCGGTGTCGGCGGCAAGG
The DNA here is from genome assembly GCA_017397825.1 of Bacillota bacterium. Taxonomy (GTDB): domain Bacteria; phylum Bacillota; class Clostridia; order Peptostreptococcales; family Anaerovoracaceae; genus SUG1106. Next base: position 1,045 of record JAFQHT010000058.1, read on the forward strand.
GATCTGGTCTGAACGACCGGTATGACATATCGCCACTGTAATTGTCAACATATATTCCCGCCCTGTCCATAATATAAACCTCCTTTTTGAAATACTGACTATATTATATGCGTTTTATTTCAAAAAGTCGAGAGTTTTTGAAATAAAACGTGACTAATTTTAATCGCCTAATTCTTATTAGCTGTGGACTTCGATAATACTGTAGTCCTTGCTGCAGAAACTTTTATTTTTAGACAATTTGTGCAGTAAAAAACCCCTGAACTACTGGAATTCCAGCATTTCAGGGGTTTTGATGTCAGTATTTACGCGCAATCGCTTCCTAGCCACTCAGCTACGCTTCGCGGGGAAGCTTTGCGTAAGTTCGCTTGGCTGAATCAAAGATTCAGAAGCTCACTTAATTAAGCGTTAGCCATCTGTTTAGTAACTCTTTTTTGGAGAATGGCTATTTTCAGCGGTTTCCAAGCTTACAATCATAACTTTTCCCAGGCTTAATTTAATGGTTGGTTTATAAGTTTCATATTATTGAAGCGAATTTTTCCCAAGCAAAATATAGTCTCCTGTATAAACCCTATGGGAATTACACAGCTGCGTAAAATTGAGAACCTTTGCTGAGTTTTTCCTCTAAACTTTCAATAATCTTCAAGTTAAACTCAGCACCAATTCTTTCATGCAGCGTACCGTTTTTCAGAATATTATTTTCCTCCTCTTTTTTATCACCAAGTAAAATTAATATAGCGTCCTTTTCTTCTTCACTCAGATTTTGTACCAATTGTCCCATTACATTGCCATTATCAAGCATAATATACCATTTATTCAG
>JAFQHT010000059.1 GCA_017397825.1 Bacillota bacterium
ATTTTCTTATTTACTGCTTGCTTACTTTGCTCCATCGTATCCTTAGCTACAGGTTCATCCTGGTCAACAGCTGGTTCCATGGGTGTTGCACTCATCGGTATCGGTGTTGCTCTCGGCTTCCCTGATGTTATGACTGCTGGTGCAGTAGTATCCGGTGCATACTTCGGTGACAAGATGTCCCCACTTTCCGACACTACTAACCTGGCTCCTGCAGTTGCAGGTTCAACTCTGTTTGACCACATCAAGCACATGATCTGGACTACTGGACCATCCCTCGTTATTGCACTTATCGTTTACTTAGTTCTTGGTTTCACACATCAGGGCGGAAGCGCAGACTTAGCTACAATTGATGAAATCCTTACATTCATCACTGACAACTACAATGTAAGCTTACTCTGCTTAATTCCACCAATCTTCGTAATCGGTGCTGTAGCACTTAAGATGCCTGCACTCCCTGCACTTCTTGGCGGTGCACTTCTTGGCCTTCCATTCTTCCATATGCAGGGCAACAGCATCATCGGTAACCCTGACACTCCAGGTGCTGCTGCAATCCTCAACTATGGTGTAAGCGTAGAAATCCCTGAAGATGCAAGTGATGTTATCGCTGAAGTAGGCGGACTCCTTTCAACAGAAGGTATGACTGGTATGCACTGGACTATCTTCCTTATCCTCTGCGCAATGGTATTCGGCGGTATCGTAGACTGCACAGGTATCATGGGCACAATCGCTAACGCACTTCTGAAGCTCGCTAAGGGTACAAGAGGCGGTTTAGTATTCATGACAATTTTCACAGCTATCTTTGTTAACGCAACATGCTGCGACCAGTACCTTGCAATCATCCTTCCAGGAAGAATGTACAAGGAAGCTTTCGAAGACATGAAGCTTGCTCCAAAGAACCTGTCAAGATGTCTGGAAGACTCCGGTACACTTACATCCAACTTCTTCCCATGGAATACTTGCGGCGCTACAATGAGAACATTCCTCTCCGTAGGTTCCGGCTACATTCCATATGCAATCCTTAACTGGCTGAACCCACTCGTTTCAATCTTCTACGGATTCACAGGCATCAGTATGACTAAGATGACTGACGAAGAATACGAAAGAATTCTCGAAGCAAGAGCTGCAGAAAAAGAAGCTGCATTAAAGGCTATGGAAGCTTAATTGAAGCTTGAATAAAAATGCTGATTTATTAAATATGATTAAGCGGGAATTATGATGAAGTTCTCCTTAATATATATAAGTTGAATAAATGAGACCAGAGGGAACCGGCGTGAGCTGGTTCTTTCTGGTTTTTGCGTATTAAGAAACTGCAAAGAAACCCTGCTGGTTCTGCAAAGAAACTGTTAAAAAAAGTAATAAATAATGGAAATAATCTGCCCGAGAAAATATAATTGGTACATGAGTACATTTATAGAATTAAGTTATATAGTCACGCTGCTCATAGGGGTAGCGTGTTTTACAGTTCATATGACTGTAAGGGCAAAAAATCTGACAGCGGCAAGTCCTCTCATAAAGTGGAAGAGCACGACAGCTTTTCTGCTTCTTGTTATGCTGTTTAATATATGTGACTTTCTTATTATATACATGGGAGACATCCTGAGCAGCGATGGCCTTGACTGGATTATGGTTGCAGAAAACCTGCTGGAGGTTTTTCTGGCCTATACTATGATCTGCATGGGCAAGGACTATGCATATTCGCAGAATCCTAGGTGGCTTGATATAATATTTGTGGTAATTGCTCTGGCCATTTTTTATACTGACAGCGTATACACACTTAAAGGAGAAGCCGCCAGAGAAAATCTGTATATTGCTGCCATGATACTTCTCAATACAGTACCGGTGGCATTACTCGTATACTTTGGTATTAAATATCTGAAAACAGCACGTACAGTCCGGAGTCACCAGCCAACCGATGCGTATATGAAAATATATAATCTGGTGGTTATCATATTATGTGTAATAGCAACAGCAAGTATTATTGACTCACGTACGGCCAGAGACC
>JAFQHT010000060.1 GCA_017397825.1 Bacillota bacterium
TTCCGGTTATGCAGTACCTACATTCGTAGTTGACGCTCCTGGTGGTGGCGGTAAGACTCCAGTAATGCCTCAGTACGTCGTTTCCCAGACTCCACACAAGGTAATCCTGAGAAACTACGAAGGCGTTATCACTACTTACACAGAACCTCAGCTTCCTGACCTTCCTTGCAACTGCGACTACTGCACAGGCAAGAAAACTTACAAGTATCAGGGCGTTTCCGCACTCGGCGAAGGTCCTGAAATCAGATCAATGGAACCTGCTAACTTAGCAAGACACGAAAGAAACAAACACTAATTAAGTAAGTTCCAAAGCGGGACGATGGGCCCGTAAAGAGAAATATCGCAAGCGAAATTTCTACATAAAAAAATGTGTCTATAGGGGGACCAGTGTGTCTCCCTATAGGCATGATTAAAGGATATAGAAAAAATGGGACTTTTATACGACTTATCAACTAAATACAAGACTTTGTCCATCGTCGGCATGGCAAAAAACGCAGGCAAGACTACTGCGCTGAACTTCCTCATTGAAGAAGCGATGGATGACGGAATCGTACTTGGTATCACTTCCATAGGAAGAGACGGAGAAAGTCAGGACCTGGTAACAGGCACAGAAAAACCAAGAATTTACCTGGATCAGGATACAATCGTAACAGTACCTACTCAGCTTTACGAAATGGCTGATGCAGGTCTGGAAATTTTAAAGAAGACTAAATATTCAACTCCTATGGGTGACCTGCTTATCTGCAGAGTAGCAGACAGCGGATATGTCCAGATTGCGGGGACTCCTGCTTCCATGGACACCAAGAGAGTGTGCGAAGAAATGATGACTTACGGATGTGAGCTTATCATGATTGACGGAGCCATCGACAGAAAGGCAATTGCATCACCGGAAACTTCCGATGCGATTATTCTTTCTACAGGAGCAGTACTTTCAAGAAGCATGAAAAAAGTTGTGGATGAAACTGCTCATGTTGTAAACCTTTATTCCATCCCTGAACTGGAAGAAGGTACAGCAAGAACTATTATTGAAGAAAACAACTTTGATGACAAAATCATGATTGTGGACAAGGACGGCGGCGTAAAGAAGCTTGACCTTGCCACAGGACTTGGAGCATCAAGATATATAGATGATGAAATAGACGATAACACTGAGTATGTGTACATCCCCGGAGCTTTTACAAACAGCGTGATTGCTGACATTAACCTTAAGAAGCTCAAGAGAGTAAGATTCGTTCTCAAGAATCCTACAAAGATTTTCTTAAGCGCTATGGACTGGGGGCTGTGGAGAAAAAAAGGCTTCAGAGTAAGTGTGTTAAAAAACATTGAAATTGCAGCAATTACAGTCAATCCATGGGCACAGGGCGGATACACTTTTGACAGTGAAACCTTAAGGGAAGAAATGCAGAAGGCAGTGCCTGACATTCCTGTTATTGACGTAAGAGTGTAATTTGGAGGACCCGAAATGAGACTTGGAACCAACAGAAGACTGGCTAACATAAAGACAAGACACGAAACAGGCCTTGACCATGTAATGCAGAGCATTGATCTTAACACACCTTTCGGTAAAAAACAGCTCAA
>JAFQHT010000061.1 GCA_017397825.1 Bacillota bacterium
CTTAATTAAATGGTATATTCAAAGGCCGAGGCCTTTTAATATCTTCTCAAAAGTTCTGAACGCTTTTGCGTTTTGCAATTCTTTTTACTAGAATTATTGTTTTAAGAAATTGTCGGAAACTCTCCGCTCAATCGTCTTACCGATTTAGCTGGTTGTTTCAAATTTATTTGACTAAATTTCCATACTATGAAGTTTTCAAGGTTCATCTGCCGCATCAGCGACAGCTCATTTATATTACCACAACCGGGTAATATTGTCAAGCGCTTTTTAAAACTTTTTTAAAAAGTTTTTTGCACTTGTCCGCCACCGCTTTATCAGCGACAGCTCATTTATATTACCATAAGTCGGTAATACTGTCAAGCACTTTTTTCAACTTTTTTCAAAGTTTTTCGCGCTTGTTTGCAATCGCTTTATCAGCGACAGCTTGACTATATTACCATCATTTTTATATATTGTCAATACACTTTTTCAACTTTTTTCAAAAAGTTTTCTGTGTATTATATCTTCAGGCTTCTGCATCACTTTTATATAGTTTAAGGACAATATACATAACCAATGCCACCGTGTTCCATGCCGCAAAGAACATATATACTCCTCTTGCACTGAACGCATCAAGCATCATACCGCCTATAAGACTGCACACAATTACGCTGAGATTATTTCCTATTGCATAGTATGTAGTAACAGCTATGCTGGAAAGTCTTGGTTCCACAACTCTGCCACAATACTTTACAAGTTCAACAAGGATTATTCCATTAGTTATGCCCTGTAGGAAAAAGGTTCCCAGCAGCATTCCCCATCCAGGACCTGTGGCATAAAAACCGAATCTTACTACGCAAAGTGCCACCGCTGCCAGAAGAAGTTTTTCCGATGATATCTTTTTATTGATTGCAGGAATAAGAAACATAAATGGTGCTTCGCTTCCGGCCATAAGCAGGAACGCCAGTCCGATGCCTGACAGACTTCCGCCTCCTTCTCTGAAAAGGTAGCCGAAATATGTACTGTTTCCCACGTTGGTCCCCATAATGAAGAATGTACATATAAGCAGCTGAACATACTTTTTATTTTTAAACAATTCCAATGCACTGATTTTTTTGTTTTCAGTCTTATAATGAGGAGGTTCTTTTTCTCTCATTACTATAAATGCCGCAACAGCAAAAGCAGCAGCATATATAATGAATATTTTATCGAGACCATGGTTTTCCGCATACTTGCCTGCAAAGAAAACAGCTACAGCATATCCCACTGCACCTGCGGATCTTATAACTGCAAAGTTACCTTTGTTATCTATTACAAGCGAGTCACACAGTCCGTGAACCGGTCCCTGAAAAAAATACATGCAGCTGTAAATCAGCGCGTAGATAATAAACACCCTGGTAGAAAGACTCACAAGGGCCATCACTGCAGCACCTGCAAACATTATTGCTATAACCAGTCTTTTGTGAGATACGTTTGCATATACTTTTCCCCAGAACATTCCGGCAAACACTGCCATTGCTGTCCCCATAGAAGTAATAATGCCAACCTGAGTACCGGTGAAACCTATTGAACTCAGATACTGTCCGATCAGCGGGCAGAGTACACCCAATGGGCAATATGAAAAAAAGTATAAAGCAAAGCTTCTTTTTTGTTCCGAAATTTTGTTCATATGTTTCTCCTGAATTAAAAAGACAAAATTTAGTATATCAAATCCCTTTGCGGTTAACAATAACCATTACCAAATTTTTTATTTTTTGGAGGTGGTATATTGTTAATTGTTGCAATAAGGACCTTTATTCTTTATTGTGTGGTTCTTCTGTCCGTCAGAATTATGGGAAAGTCCGAACTGTCCAGAATGTCTCCTTTCCAGATGGTTATTTCCTTTATGATTGCAGAGCTGGCAGCCATGCCGATTGATTCTTCCTCAACATCACTTATAAACGGTGTTATGGCCATATTTACATTGATGTTTCTCCAGGTACTGATTTCATGGCTTTCTATCAAAAGTGAAAGATTTAAAAATTTCGTATCTGGAAAACCCAGCATTCTGATTGAAGACGGAAAAATAAATATCAAAGAACTCCAGCGGCAGCGGATTACCAATACTGATCTCTTGGAGCAGCTGCGCATTGCTGATTGTCCCTCCATAAATCATGTCCGACACGCCATTCTCGAAACAAGCGGGCAATTATCAATTATCCCCAAAGCACCCCAGCGTCCTGTCACCTGCGGAGATATCAGCCTGAATGTGCGGGAAGCGTTGCTGCCTATGCTCATCGTTTCCGACGGCACAGTTTACCACAAGAATCTGGCTATGGCCGGGTTTACAGAAGAGTTATTTGCAAAACGTCTTGCTGCAGCAGGAGTCACCAGTCTCAGTGACATTTTTATTGCATTCTGCGATGAAAAGAAAAAAATTCATATATACCTTTATCCCGGAGATGGCCACCCTTTTGCTGAGGAGGTAGTGTTATGAGAGATCTTATTATATCCTTCCTTGCAGTGACTCTGCTCATCGGCAGCTGGATGACTTTTTACAGCTATTCAGAAAGCAGAATAAATGAATTTTCACAAACTGTCAGTAACATTATACTTCCAATGGTTGAGGAAGAGGACTGGGCTGCGGGAAATAGTGAAATCACCCGTCTCAGCGACAACTGGAACAATTATAAAAGACTGGCACTATTATTTCTGGACACCCAGTCCATCAGTGAAATCGATTACACAATTTCAAAAACCACTCAATATATAAAAGCCCGCGACCTGTCAAATTCATCCGGAGAACTCTTGGTGCTGCACAAACAGCTTTTATATCTCAGTTCAAACGAACGTGTCAGCCTTTCAAATATTTTATAAAAGTAAAAAAGGCCATCGCTGGCCTTTTTTACTGAATTATTTCATACATTTTAGTCGCGGCTTCTTTCTTACAAGACTCGGTAAGTTCCAAAACCCTGGCTGATACTGAGCTGTTACCGAATTCAATGTAGATGATGTCACCTACCTTGACTTCAGTTCCGGCCTTTGCAGGTTTACCATTAATCGAAATACGCCCCTGATCACAAGCTTCTTTCGCAACAGTACGCCGTTTTATCAGTCTGGAATTTTTAAGAAATTTATCGATTCTCATAACGCCTTTCATAAACCTATAATGAGCTTATTAGGTTTAAAATATTATTTTTGACAACCCCGGCAAGCCGGAGTCATCACACCCAGTCTCACGACTGTGTTATAAAAAAGGTAATCGCTTACCTTAATTATCGTAATTATATGTTAACAATTACTTGTTAACTGCGTCCTTTAAAGCCTTACCAGCTTTGAAAGTAGGAGCCTTAGATGCAGCGATCTCGATTACTTCTTCAGGCTGTCTAGGGTTTCTTCCCTGTCTAGCTTTTCTTTCCTTAGTTTCGAAAGTACCGAATCCGATTAACTGTACTTTTTCACCCTTAACTAATGCTTCTTCGATGCTTGCGATTACAGCGTTGAGAGCTACTTCTGCATCCTTCTTAGTAAAATTAGTTTTTTCTGCTACTGCAGCTACTAATTCAGCCTTGTTCATTTAAAGTTCCTCCTTAAGTATTATAACATAAATTTTCGCGAATTTCTATAACATGGAACGTTCTTTTTTCTTCGCTTCGTTCCATAACTCGTCCATCTCCTCAAGAGTCATGTTTTCAAGAGCTCTGCCGCAAGCCAATGCTCCCTGTTCAACATATGAAAAACGCCTGATGAACTTACTTATAGTATAATTCAAAGATGCCTCCGGGTCAATGCCTAAAAAGCGGGAAACATTAACCACTGAAAACAATAAATCACCTAATTCATCTTCCAGTGCATGTTTGTCTGACGGATCATTAGCATAGTTGTCCATCAGTTCCACAGTTTCTTCGCGCACTTTATCAAATGCGCCGGACACATCATTCCAGTCAAAGCCGACATCGGCTGCTTTTTTCTGAACTTTAAAAGCTCTGGTCAAAGCAGGCAATGCCTTAGGCACCTTCTCCAGCCTTGGAGTAATGCCCTCTTCACCTCTTTCTTCTACCATGATATTTTCCCATTTTTCAAGGACTTTGTCAATAGATTTTATGTGATTATTTGCTGTTTCTTGCAAAAAAACATGAGGGTGACGACGTATCATTTTTTCACATTCTTCGTTGACGATATCTTTTAAGTCAAAGCTGCCTTTTTCCTCACCGAGAATGGCATGAAATACCACCTGAAGCATGACATCTCCCAGTTCTTCGCGCAGATTTGCCATATCATTATTGTTGATTGCATCAACAGTTTCGTATGCTTCTTCAAGCATTCCGGAACGGAGACTTTCGTGTGTCTGCTCCCTGTCCCACGGGCATTCCACACGAAGTACCTTCATCACATCATAAAGCCGCTGTATGGCCTCTTTATTATCCTTAGCATCTTCGCACAGGTGTGCATACTGTTCTTTAATCATAATCTCTTCTCTCTTGTGTATTATTTGATAAAACGGTCCAGAATTCTTACAAGCTTATCACCTTTAGGAAGTCTGCGTATTTCGTCTTTTGTGATTGCCTTGGTCATAAGAATCAGAATTCCGTAAACTGCCACACCCACACAGATTGAAAGAAGTGTCGCAATTGTATTGCTCTTCAGAATCATGAAAAGAATCTTATAAGCTGCAAAAACGGCAATTCCCATGACAGCAGACGCAGCAAACGGTTTGCCGAAAGTCATACCGAAATCGAACCTGGTTCCTGTATATTTTTTCACATCACGGATATTGAGCACAGATGCAATAATGTAGCATGCGATTGTACCTATTGGTGCCCCGTTCACATTGAAGAACTTCATTCCTACCAGAAGATATGTGATTACAACCTTTGCAACCGCAGCTACAGCAAGATTCTTCACCGGAATCATCTGCTTACCTATACCCTGCAGTGCACCTGTCAGAGTCTGAAGAGTGGACATGAAAATAATGCTGACAGTCATAATCATAAGAGTCGGCACCGCCGCTTCAATTTCTGCTGCACGTTCAGGTGTATAATACAGTAATACAAGAATTGGCTCCGCAAGGGTAAACATACCTACAGCACATGGGAAACCAACAAGCATGGCCGCTCTCATGGCAAAACTCATGTTGTCATTTACTTCACCATAATTCTTAACTTTAAATCCTGCCGAAATAGCAGGCACCAGACTCATTACGATAGCCTGAATAAATACCTGCGGCATGCCGATAAGAGAACTGCAATAACTGCCAAGTCTTCCCCACAGTGCTTCCGCCTGAGCTTCATTCCAGCCCGTTTCCATAAGCCTTCTCATAACCATCATACTGTCGATGGAATTTACAAGAGGAAGGATTGCCGCACCTATAGTAATAGGCACCGCAATAATAAGTATCTCTTTGATAATACTTCCGGTTGGTTCCAGCACACTTGTTGATTTATGACGATTAATATTCCGCTTAATCACTTTAAGATTAAGAAGATAAATTACTACTACCACAAGCAGACCTGCACCTGCGCCTGCAGTTACACCGAATGTTGCTCCTGCACATGCAGCAGATGCCCCTGAACTCAGCAGAAAATATGCCAGACCAAGTCCCACAATAACTCTTGCAAACTGCTCAAAAAGCTGTGACACCGCAGTCGGATTCATATTCTGTCTGCCCTGGAAATATCCTCTGTAGGCAGACATTATGGGCACAATGAGCAGAGCCGGAGCGATTGCCTTAAGGGAAAGACCTGCCCCCGCATTGTTGAGCACGACTTCTTCAATAAAACCGGCTCCGAAATTAACGATGGCAAAAGAAACCAGCCCCATAGCTCCCAGAAGCCATACAGATGTCTGGAATACTTTATGTGCGCCTTCATAATTCTTTACAGCGATTCTTTCAGAAACCATTCTTGAGATTGCCACCGGAATACCTGCTGTAGAAATTACAAGGAAAAGCGTATATATCGGATACACAGAGGAATAGTCAGCCATACCTGCATCACCGAGCCATCTTGTAAGCGGTACTCTGAAGAAAATACCCATTACCTTTACGATAATGCCTGCAATGCCCAGAATAGCCGCACCCTTTAAAAATTTATTTCCTGACATGTTTTAAATGTCCTTTCTTGCTATATCGATTTTACAGTTTCGCAAGGATTTCCTTTGTGGAAAGTCCTGCTTCAAAAATTGTTTTTTCAATATCGATGGTCTTGTATTCTCCGTCTTCGTAAATAACCTTACCATCTGACATTGTCATGATAACATCAGTACCGGAAGCCGAGTATACAAGATTGTTTGCCATGTTGTGTACAGGATGCATATTAGGCTGGTCGATGTCCACAACAATAAGGTCCGCTCTGAAGCCTTCCTTTACCAGGCCGCAGTCCTTGCGTCCCTGTCCCAGGGCACCGTTTACTGTAGCCGCACGGAGAGTTTCAACAGGAGTAACCACTGTAGGATCAGCAAACATCATTTTGGATGCCATTGCGAAAACTTTCATTTCTTCGAAGAAATTCAGGCTGTTGTTGCTGGCAACACTGTCTGTTCCAAGGGCAACATTCACTCCTCTTCTGAGAAGTTCAGGAACATTGCACACACCGCTTGCAAGTTTCAGATTGCTTACAGGATTTGATGCAACTGTAACATTCTTTTCTTTAAGAATGTCAAAGTCTTCCCCTTCAATCCAAACGCAGTGAGCTGCAGTGGCAGGCATATCGAAAACGCCCAGGCTGTTGAAATACTGAGCAGGAGTCATGCCGTTTCTTCTTTCCTTACATTCTTCATGTTCCAGTTTTGTTTCAGAAAGATGAACATGCATGTTTGCACCAACAGATTTGCCGTAATCCACAACTGCCTTTACAGCAGCAGGTCCGGAAGTATATTCGCCGTGGATGCTCACATCCATTTTTATTCTTCCATCTTCCATATTATGATATGCTTCAAAAGTTCTTTTCATTTCCTGCATTGAAGGCATTTCCCATGGATCACTGTCACCAAAGTGAACTATTGCTCTGGAAATATTTGCTTTCATACCCGCATCAACAGTTGCTTTAACCATATCATCGATAAAATAGTACATATCACTTGTGGACACAATACCGAATCTCATAGACTCAGCCATTGTCAGAAGAGTTCCCCAGTAAACTGCCTTGCTGTCCAGTTTGTCTTCAAACGGAAAGATTCTCTGGTTGAGCCAGTCCTGAAGAGCCAGGTTTTCACCGTACCCTCTCATGAGCGCCATAGGTGAATGGCCATGAGAATTGTAGAAAGCACTCATGAGCAGCTTGCCCTTGCCATCATACACACGGCCGAAATCTTTCTGCGGCATTTCGGTTCCGATGTATTCAATAAAAGCACCTTCAACGCCCAAGTACATGTTTTCCTTTATTTCAAAATTTTCATCTAAAATAGTTATGTTCTTAAAAAGCATGATTTGTATTGCTCCTTTCTTTAAACACTATATTATAACACAATAACCCATGAATTTCCAAGCCAATTGCATGATTTTTCATAAAAAGAACGGCCTTTTTTCAGGCCGTCCGGTTAAGTAATATCAAATTATTTGTAGCTGCCTTTAAGGTTCAGTGTCACATGAGATGTTGCAAGCTGTTCAGGTGTAGGGTCAAAGTAGATGTAGTTTGTCAGTCCTGTATAAGTCCAGGTTCCCTTTGAACGGTTCCACTTGTTGCTGTTGCCAGGAGTAGGGTCAACTACAATCCAGCGTCCATCCACATAAACTTCTGCCCACCAGTGGTCAACATTGTTAATCTTTTCTTCTGAATCCCAGTTGTTGTATGGAGAAGAAAGACTTACGTGGTGGCCGTTTACCAGTCTTGCAGGAATATCAAGCTGACGGCAGAGTGCAATTACAACACCGGCCATGCCTGAACAAACTGTAGCAACCTTACCATCTGAAGTACTGTTCGCACTCTTCTTCTTGTTTCTCAGATTGTAAAGGTTCTTATACGGATCTATATACTGTTTTGTCTTTGTCTTGAAAGCAATATCATCGTAGTAGAAGTTTTCAGCTACATATTCGTAAATTTTCAGAACTTTTTCGTAATCAGTCTCTGCACCTTTAGTTACTGACTTCGCAACCTTTTTGAAATATGCAACCTTCTTATCAGTTACAGACGCAACTTTTTTAGTTACAGGATCCTTGAAAAGAATAGATCTTATATCTTTAAGTTTCTTGTCAGTGAACTTACTTGGATCATATTTTTCGCTCTTTTCCATGCGGGCTGCATTTGCATCAATAATTGTATCATACTCAAGAATTGAATACTGTCCGCCTTTGATTCGGAAATTACAGTTCTTATAGAATACAATTGATTTTGCTCCTGCAGTAGGTTTCATTGTGATAACAAGAACATAATCACCATCAGGCCAGTATTTTCTTAAGCTTCCGCTGAATGTATAGTACCCATCGCGTTCTGTAGGATAGAATCTTGAATCCCAGCTGGAACTGCCGGAATCAGGATTTACCTTGCGCACACTTGCATTGAATTCTACCGCTTTGACAGGGGTTTCTACCTGGAAACTTAAAGTTCTGCCACTTGCAGTCACCTTTACAAAATTGTGTTCAAGCCCTGTACTGGAAATCAGTTCTGTAACTTCAGCAGGTTCTGCCACTTCTTCTATTGCAGCAAATGCTGTTGCCGGCATCATTGTCATTACCATAACAAAAATCATCAGTACAGCCAAACTTTTCTTTTTCATATGTAATTCTCCTTTCAGCAGAAAAACAACATAGTTCATCAGCTTATATCTTTATGTTTTGATTATATCATAATATAAAAAAAACGCAATGTGCTATTCGTTCCGCCAAAAGTGCATTTCATACACCTTTCCTATAAAAAAAGAGGTCTGCCCGAAAAAGGCAAACCTCTGAATTAAGTACTTTCAGATATTATACTAAACCGATGTATGGTGCAACAGAAATAATGATTGCTGCTACAATCAGCATTGGAGCTAAAGTCTTAACCATAGTCTTCAGATATACCGGATATGAAGTACCTGTCATATCGCACATAGCCATGTTGGTTGCTTCAGGGTAAATACCGCAGATGAAGTTAACACCGCAAGTGAATGCAGAAATTAACAGAACCTGACCAGCAGTACCGCCAACAGTTGTAGTTGAGAATAATGCTAATGCGATAGCGCCGAAGATTGGCATTGTGATACCAGCAACGCCGGAAGTGGACTGTAAGAACAGAGCGATGAGCAGGTATACTGCTATTGCAGCGATAACGAATGCCCATAATGGAACGCCTGTTAAGATGTCCTTAAGCCAGTAAATGAATGTGATGGACATACCGGAGTACTTGTCGCCCATGAATACGCCGATACCTCTGGATACAGCTAATAC
>JAFQHT010000062.1 GCA_017397825.1 Bacillota bacterium
CTGAAATTGTATCTTTCGTTCATTTTGTATCTTATTCCTCCACTTCGATGAATTGGCAGTCTCCCCAGACTTTTTCAATGTTGTATTTTTCGCGCTGCTCTTTGGTGAAAACGTTTACGATGATGTCACCGAAGTCCATGAGAATCCAGCCGGAATTCTGCTTGCCTTCGATGGATTTAACAAAAAGTCCTTCTTTTGCAAATGCATCTTCAACATCGTCAACAAGTGCGTTCACCTGACGTTCTGAACCACCTGAAGCAATTACAAAGTAATCTGCAAAAGACGCTTTTTCCTGGATATCAATGATTACAATATCCTGTGCCTTCTTGTCGGATAAAGTTTTGCCGGCAAGTAATGCATAATCCTTGATTGTCATTTATTTTCTCCTTTTTATTTATTGTTTATTATATTCTCTAAATACTCTCTTGCGAGTACTGTATCCGGATCCAAAAATTTTCCTGCGGACTTTACAAAATTTTCAGTGCTCTTCATGGACATAAGACATGCCGTATCAAGGTCTTCAAAGGCCATTTTACGGATTTCTTCAACTCCGGGATATATTCTGCCGGGCTCTACTGCATCTGCAATGTAGATAATTTTTTCCAGCGTGGACATCCCTGCACGTCCCGTAGTATGGAAAGATACTGCGTTTACAATGTCTTTATCCTCAACATCAAAGTCTCTTTCCATGATAATTGCTGCAATCTTGCCATGAGCAAGGTTTGCGTTGTCAATATATTTTTTGTCCAGTCCGAGATGTTTAACATAATAATTAAGTGAATTTTCGGAAACACCTCTGTACATATCATGAAAAAGTGCTGCAATTTCAGCCTTTTTAGGGTCTTCGCCGTAAATTTCGGCCAGTTTCATGGCAGTCTGGCGCACTCCTTCTGTATGTACTTTGCGTTTCTCCGTATAATTCTTTTCAATATATGATTTGATTTCAGTTATACAGTCCATTCTCTTTAATGTACCTTTCTACAGCATCAGTCACAAGATCATCGATACTCTTGTCCGCTTTAAGTGCTTCTCTGATCTCTGTAGCCGAAATATCCGGCATGTCTGCTGTAATTTTTATTGTCTCTGTTCCGTATTTACTTTTATATTTCAGCATTGCTTCATCAAGTTCAGCTTCCCTGTATCCCGGTCTGTCTCCCACTATGAAGGAAAAGTTTTCAAGAAGTTCAATTCCCTTATACCAGTCTTCCAGCATGAGGAAAGAGTCAGTGCCAAGAATGAAACAGAGTTTCTTGTCAGGATAAATACCCTGAAGATACTTCATTGTATCATATGTATACGAAATTGTCGTATTGTTCAGTTCATAGTCTGAAACTTCAACCTTTTCGTTGCCCTCAAAGGTCAGCTTGGCCATTGCAAAACGATGTTCTGGTTCAGTTACTCTTTTGCCCTGTTTAAAAGGCTGGACTTTTGCAGGCATCACAATGAGCTTGTCAATACTGCCTTCTCTGAGAGCTGCTTCTCCCAGCGCCTTGTGTCCGAGATGAATCGGGTCGAAAGTACCGCCGAATATGCCGATACGGTTGGTTACACCGAAACCATCTTTAGTAATTTCAATACGGGCCGGATTATCAATTTCTGTTTCCTTTTCCATAAACATGCGTTTTTTTGCACGCATAGCTCTCCAGAAATCGCTTACAAAGGCTTTCTCTGTACCCCAGTCATTATTACTGTAACCATCTCCACCGCCTGCACCGATAGTTGTTATTATTGTAATACCACCACTGTTGATTATATCAACATGCAGGCTTGTGTAACTTTCAGTGCGGAGAAACATTTTTTCAAAAATATATGTTCTCTGGCTGAAAGCATCGGTTTTTACCAAATCAGTTTTAAGAACAGTTTCCGATGCACTTTTGCCGGCTTCATATACAGCATTATCTGCTTCATCAAAACCAGCCCTGAAATATTTGCGTATAATAACTTTCCTGAAAGCATTTGCGCCTATGTTATATAGTAGTTCGTCCTTAAGAATACTTTTTATATAGGGACTGTAATGACTCTTTTTTAGTTCTGCATAGAAATTTTCTTTGATATCGCCGATAACATCATTCAGTTTTTCTTCGTCATCAACATTGTTCAAATTTCTTGCTCCATAGAGCAGTTGTTCTGCTTCATGGCCACAGGCTGTACAAAGATGTGCGCCTGCGTATTTAAGCTTTACTGATTTTTCAAGTAATGAAATTGTTTTGCCGCAGACAGCACATTCTTTAGCCATTTTCTACCTCTTATCTAGTCGTCCAGTTCAATTCCCAGTTCTTCAAGCTGTGCTTCGTCAACTGGTGCAGGTGCTTCGCAAACCAGGCACTGTGCGTTCTGGTTCTTAGGGAATGCGATAACTTCTCTGATGGATTCTTCGCCGAGAAGAAGCATTACCAGTCTGTCAAGACCGTAAGCAAGTCCGCCGTGAGGTGGTACGCCATACTTGAAAGCTTCGATTAAGAAACCGAACTTTTCGTCACATTCTTCCTTAGTTAAGCCGAGGATTTCAAACATCTTAGCCTGAAGATCCTTGTCGTGGATTCTGATGGAACCGCCGCCAAGTTCAACACCGTTGAGAACGATGTCGTAAGCGTTTGCCTTAACTGCCACAGGGTCAGTGTCAAGCAGGTCGAGCTGATCAAGCTTAGGACAAGTGAACGGATGGTGCATTGCCTTAAGGTCACCTGTTTCATCGTCTTCTTCAAACATCGGGAAGTCGATAACCCAGAGCAGGTTGAACTGCTTGTCATCAAGAAGACCAAGTCTTCCTGCGATTTCTCTTCTGAGGAAGCCAAGGCTTGCAAATACAACCTTTGGCTTGTCTGAGCAGATGAAGATAAGGTCGCCTGCTTTAGCGTCGAATACCTTTGCGATTTCTGCAAGCTGTTCCTGTGAGAAGAATTTATTTACAGAAGAAGCATATTCTCCTTCGTTTACTCTGATCCATACAAGACCCTTTGCACCGTATGCCTTGGTCATGTCTGTCAGTTTGTCAATGTCCTTACGGCTGAACTTTTCGCTGCCGCCGTCGATGCAGATACCTCTTACATCTCCGCCGTTTGCAAGTGCGTCAGTGAATACTTTGAAATCACATCCTGCAACTACATCGTTGAGTTTCTTCAGTTCAAAACCGAATCTGGTATCAGGCTTGTCTGAACCGTATCTTTCCATAGCTTCGTCCCATGTAAGTCTTGGAAGCGGAAGCTGGATATCAACGCCCATGAGTTCTGTGAATACTTTTTTAAGGAAGCCTTCCTGAATTCCGATTACATCGTCCATGTCTACGAAGGACATTTCAAGGTCGATCTGTGTGAATTCAGGCTGTCTGTCTGCACGGAGGTCTTCGTCACGGAAGCACTTTACAATCTGCATGTATCTGTCAGTACCGGATACCATGAGCAGCTGCTTGAAGAGCTGAGGTGACTGAGGAAGCGCGTAGAAAGAACCTGGGTACACTCTGCTTGGTACGATGTAGTCTCTTGCGCCTTCTGGTGTGGACTTGATGAGCATTGGTGTTTCAACTTCTGTGAAGCCGTTTTCATCAAAGTAGTCTCTTGCAAGTTTTGTTACCTGGTGTCTGAAAGTAAGATTTCTCTGCATCTTGTTCTTTCTGAGGTCAAGGTAACGGTATTTTAATCTCAGGTTGTCGTCTACATTGTCGTCATCCTTGATGTAGATAGGTGGTGTCTCAGCTTCGGAGTAAAGAACTAAATCAGTTGCAAATACTTCGATTTCGCCTGTTGCGATGTTTGCGTTCTTTGCAGATCTTTCTTTTACGATACCCTTGACACCGACAACGTATTCGCTTCTCAGAGCGTCAGCTTTTTCGAAAAGTTCCTGAGGGATTTTATCGTCAAAAGTTACCTGAACGATACCTGTCTTGTCTCTTAAATCAACGAAAATCAGTCCGCCAAGGTTTCTTCTCTTTGCAACCCAGCCGTTTAAAACAACTTCCTGATCAACGTTTGTGATATTTAAAGTTCCACACATGTGGGTTCTTTTTAATAAATTGCTCACTTTAATTTCTCCTGTGTTTTCTACATTTTATTGACAAATTACTATTTAGTAATGGCGTCGTATAAATCTTCGAACTTAACCTGTGTCTGTTCAGACTTGACCATGTTCTTGAGAGATACCACGCCTTCAGCGATTTCATTGTCGCCGATGACTACTGTGTACTTGGCGTTAAGTCTGTCAGCATACTTGAACTGTCCCTTGATGTTTCTTGCGAGAGTATCCATCTGAACGGAAAGACCTTTCTGTCTGAACTCTCTGCAGAGCTTCTGTCCGTAAGCCTTTGCCTGATCGCCCATTACTGCGATAAATACATCGAGACCATCTTCTTCAGGGAACTGCGCTCCGTTTGCTTCCATAAGCATGATAAGTCTTTCAATACCAAGACCGAAACCTACGCCTGGAATTGGAGGTCCTCCAACTTCTTCAACAAGGTGGTCGTATCTGCCACCGCCGCATACAGTACCCTGAGCACCGATGCTGTTTGTAACGAATTCGAAAGCAGTCTTAGTATAGTAGTCAAGACCTCTTACGATTGTAGGGTCGATTTCGAAAGGAATTTCCATTGCGTTGAGGTTTTCCTGAAGTTCTTTGAAAGCATTTGCACAGTCGTCGCAGAGGTAATCAACCATCATAGGAGCACCCTGTACCAGTTCATGGCAGATTGGTGACTTACAGTCAATGATTCTGAGCGGATTTCTTTCGTATCTGTCCTTACAAGTATCGCAAAGTTCGTCATATTTTGGCTTAAGGAAATCCTTAAGTGCTGTTCTGTGTTTTTTACGGCATTCAGGGCAGCCTACGCTGTTAATTCTCAGTGTAATGTCCTTGATTCCCATACCTGTAAGGAAATCGTAGCCAAGACAGATGATTTCTGCGTCAGCCATCATGTTAGGAGTACCGAAAGTTTCAATACCGAACTGGTGGAACTGTCTCAGACGGCCTGACTGTGGCTTTTCATATCTGAAGCAAGGAATGTCGTAGTAGTACTTGATTGGCTGAACTTCAGCATACTGCTTATGTTCGATGAAAGCTCTTACAGCAGGTGAAGTTCCTTCAGGCTTAAGAGTAATGCTTCTGTTGCCGTGGTCTGTGAATGTGTACATTTCCTTCTGAACAACGTCAGTAGTATCACCGATACCTCTCTGGAAAAGTTCTGTATGTTCGAATATAGGAGTTCTGATTTCCTTGAAACCGTATTTTGCACAGATTTCAGCGAACTTTTTTTCTACGTAGTGCCATTTGTACGCCTGTTCAGGCATCATGTCTTTAGTTCCTTTAGGTGCATTAGTCAACATGCTTAATTAACCTCCAAAAATATATTTTTTTCTTTTCTTTCAAGCATTTCCTCAAGACGGGAAATGTAAATTTCGTAGTTTGAAACGTTTGGAACACGCTCCAGACGGTTTTCCTCAGGATAGTACATCTTGCTGATGCCGCCTGCCCCGAGAGCGATTATGGTCTGTTTTTCTTCCATGATCCTTATATTATATATGCATGGTGTTCCTTCTTTACAATAACCCACATTCTCGAATGAGCCCGCCATGTTTTTCTGTCTGTAAAGGTAATAAGGCCTGAAACCTGCATTTTTTAACTTTTCCTTACTTATTTCCAGCATCTTTTTAACACGCTCTGCCTGTTTGAAGTGGAAGTCCTTATCCAAGTCAATGAGCCTTGAAGCACGTTTCACAGCCAAGGTATGAACTGTGATGTTTTTCGGATCAAGAGCCAGGATTCTGTCCATGGTTTCTGCGAAATCTTCAGGTTCTTCTTCAGGAAGTCCTGCGATAAGGTCTGCGTTAACCATTGGAATTCCGACCCAGTCAGCCTTCTGGAAAGCCTGTACGATGTCGCCAGGTTTATGGGAGCGGCCGATGAGTTCCAGGGTTCTCTCCTTCATTGACTGGGGATTGATGCTGATTCTTCCAATGCCGTGCTTTTTGATTGCTTCCAGTTTTTCGTAAGTGATTGTGTCAGGTCTTCCTGCTTCTACAGTAAACTCCCGGCAGCCTGTCAGATCAATGTTTTCTCTGACACAGCCAAGCAGGTCGTCCAGCTGCTCTGCTGTCAGTGTTGTCGGTGTGCCGCCTCCGATGTAGATGCTCTCCGGCCAGAGACCAGTTTCCTTCATCCGTCTTCCAACAAAAACAATTTCTTTCTTAAGCGCCTCCAGATACCTTGCAATTTCACTGTCACCTACCTGGTTTGATGTGAAAGAACAGTAAAGACATCTTGTAGGACAGAACGGAATTCCTATGTAAATTCCCACCGATTCAGAGTCTGGTCTGCCGCAGATTTCTTGCTGATAATTATATGTATCAATGAGAAGATCCGTTTTTTCTTCGCTGAGAAGATAAGTTTCTGCAAGCTCAGTCCGGACTGCATCTTCATTTTCCAGCCGGTCAAAAATCTCACCGGTCAGTTTTACAGGCCTTACTCCTGTAAGTATTCCCCATGCAGGATGCATGCCTGTAAGATTACTCATGTACCGGGATATTTCACGTTTTACACTGTTTTTATCATTTGAAAGGTTTTCATTAAATACTACCTGTTCAGCACATTTAAAGGCAGCTCTTTCCTCGTCGGTCAGAGCCGACCACTCTTCTTCAGTCCATGCTTTGAAACTTTCTGCCGGAATGAAAACTTTTATCAGCTCCTCGCAGTCGTATTTATTGGAAACATTTTTGATTACAAAGTTATACAAAAGGATTTCCTCTCTTTTCGTCTCCGATTGTAGTTGGTCCCATATGTCCTGGAAGTACAATTGTATCGTCAGGGAAAGCAAACAATCTGTCCTTGATGGAATTTATGATTGTTCTGAAATCTCCTCCCCAGAAGTCTGTTCTTCCGATGGAACGGCAGAAAAGTGTATCTCCGCTGAAAATATGTTTGTCAACATAGATGCTCATTCCGCCTGTTGTATGGCCGGGAGTGTGAATGAAAGTAAGTTCCATTTCACCTACTTTAAGAGTTTCTCTGTCCTTTACATAAATGTCAGCTGCCATAGAAATCGGTCTGCCGCAACAGTCAAGTGAAACGTTAAGCTGTGGATTTCCAAGCATTTCAGCTTCAATTTCATGGGCAATCACCTTAGCATCCGGACATTCTGCAAGATGCTGGGCAACGCCCCCGATATGGTCGCCATGACCATGGGTTAAAATAATATATTTTATGTCAACTCCTGCCGTTTTTATATCATCAGCCAGTTTTCTGCTGTATCCGCCCGGGTCAACGATGAAACCTGCATTGGTTTTTTCATCGTAAACCAGATACGTGTTAACGGACAGAAGTCCTGTCAGGTAATGTTTGATTATCATTCTTGCAATTACCTCCTTTAGAATAATTTTTTGCTGTCCAGCAATATTGTCACAGGTCCGTCATTGTTGATTCTGACAAGCATCTCTGCCTGGAACACTCCTTCGCCTACTTTTACACCTTTTTCACGGACTTTTGCTGTGAAATAATCATATAATTCTTTGGCCTGTTCAGGTCTTGCAGCCTTGGTAAAGCTTGGACGCTTACCTTTGCGTGCATCACCCAGAAGCGTAAACTGAGAAACTGCAAGCATTTCACCGCCTACATCCATCATGGAAAGGTTCATCTTCCCTTCCGCATCCTCGAAAACTCTCAGGCCTGTGATTTTTTCAACCATGTAATCTGCATCTGCTGCAGTGTCTCCATCTTCAACACCGAGGAGAACCACAAAACCTTTGCCGATTGCACCTGTTACTTTATTTTCAACTGTTACATCTGCATCTGTAACTCTCTGTATTACTGCTCTCATATTTACCTCTATGATTTCGCTCTGTAAACCTGTTCAATTCCTTCAACATTTCTGAGATTGCGAAGGACTTTCTGCATCTCCTGTGTGCTGGCAATTTCAAGAGTTACAGTAAGGTTAAGGTTTCCTTCTCTGTCAGACTTGCCGTTTACTCCTGTAAGATTAATGTCCATATCATCGCATACACGGGATATATCAGAAAGCATTCCCTTTCTGTCATGGCCGATAATTACAATATCTGCATTATATGATTTTCCTGCTTTAAGATCTTCCCATTCGACTTCAATGAAACGAGCCTTTTCATGTTCAGGAAGTGATGTAATGTTGGAACAGTCACATCTGTGAACTGAAATGCCGCGGCCTTTGGTTATAAAGCCGACTATATCATCTCCGGGAACAGGATTGCAGCATCTTGCAAGCTTAATCATAAGATTGTCAGCACCTTTTACAATAATTCCCGGATTATCAGCATTACGCTTCATCTGCTTAGCCTTACGGGTTTCAGCAGCTTTGATTTCATCGATGATTTCTTCGTTTGATTTAATTTCTGTTTTAGTATCGTCTGCGTAATAGCCAAAAAGCAGATTGCAGAATTTACTCATAAGCGTACCGCCGTTTGCAAGCTGAGTAAATGCTTCTTCTTCATTGGCGAAATTCATTGCCTTGAATGCTTTGTTAAGGTACGCCTGTTTTGCACAAAGTGCAGGGTCCTGACCTTTCTTTCTGATTGCTTTGTCAAGAAGGTCTTTACCTTTTTCGATAGTGTCAGACTTGTTTTCCTTTTTCAGCCAACTTCTGATTTTATTTCTGGCATTGGAACTTTTTGCAATTTTAAGCCAGTCAATACTTGGTCCTGCAGAGTTTGCAGATGTTACAATTTCAACAATATCACCATGCTTCAGTGTGTAGTCGATAGTCACCATCTTGCCGTTTACCTTGGCGCCGACACACTTACATCCGATTGCTGTATGGATTTTGAAAGCGAAGTCCAGCGGTGTGGAGCCTGCAGGAAGTTCAATTACCTCACCACGAGGTGTGAATACGAATACCTGGCTTGCAAAAAGGTCGACCTTCATGGTTTCAAGGAAATCCTTAGGGTCACTGAGGTCTTTCTGCCATTCAAGAGACTGTCTGAGCCATGCAAGTTTCACATCGTCATTGGTGGCCTGACCGGAAGTATCTCCTTCCTTGTATTTCCAGTGTGCAGCGATACCATATTCGGCGATACGGTGCATTTCCTTGGTTCTGATCTGAATTTCAAATGGTTCACCATTATCACCTATTACCGTTGTATGCAGTGACTGATACATGTTTGGTTTAGGCATTGCGATGTAATCTTTGAATCGGCCAGGAATCGGCTTCCACATTGTATGAACTATACCAAGGGCCGCATAACAGTCTTTTACACTGTCAACAATTACTCTTACAGCAATCAGGTCAAAAAGTTCATCAATTTGTTTGTTCTGGTTTTTCATTTTACGGTAGATGCTGTAATAATGCTTTGCTCTGCCGTATATTTCATATTCAAGATTCATGTCATCCAGAGAATCTTTGATTTCTGCGATAACATGATTGATTGTTTCTTCTCTTTCTTCCTTGCGCTTGTTTACTTTTTGCTTCAGGTCCTGGAATTCTTCAGGATGAAGGAATTTAAGCGCCAGGTCTTCAAGTTCAAATTTAAGTCTGAATATACCCAGTCTTGATGCCAGTGGTGCGTAAATATCAAGGGTTTCGTTGCATTTTTCAACAATCTTTTCAGGCTTCATGAAACCCATGGTTCTCATGTTATGAAGTCTGTCGGCCAGCTTGATAATCAGCACACGGATATCCTGTGACATTGCTAGAAACATTTTACGGAAGTTTTCAGCCTGTATTTCTTCCTTTGATTCAAACTTGATGGTACCCAGTTTGGTCACACCATCAACCAGAAGAGCAATATCCTCATTGAAATCTTCCACCAGCTGTTCACGGGTATATTCTGTATCTTCAACAACGTCATGCAAAAGCCCACCGACTATAGTTTCGTCATCCATACCTATTTCCGCCAGAATGATTGCAACATTAATCGGGTGAATAAAATATGGTTCCCCGCTCTTTCGCAGCTGCCCATCATGAAGACGTACTCCGATATCGAAGGCCTTTCCTATTAATTCGGTGTTGTATTTAGAATTAATATTTAATATTTTTTCTAAAAATTCGGCTTTTGTAAGCATTAACGTCAACTCCTGTTACTAAAAATATTTTTTGGTTTTCTTAGGTTTTTTTGCTGTTTCTCTTAAATATTTTGACTCTTCTTCATTTCTGCAAAGGTCATAATAAAGCGGGCTGCAAACGAAGATTGATGACAGACATCCCACAATTACACCGACCATAAGCGGAATAATAAATTCTCTGATTGAAGCAGAAACCATAATGCAGAGCGGAATCATAACAACAAGTGTTGTAAGTGAAGTCATGATTGTTCTGTTGAGAGTCTGGTTAAGGCTTCGGTCAATATTGGTTTCGTTATTGTCCTTACTGTAAATTTTCTTATTTTCTCTGATTCTGTCAAAGATAACAATTGTATCGTTGATTGAGTAACCTACTAATGTAAGTATTGCCGCAATGAATGGGTTATTTACAGTAAATCCGAAGATTGCATAGAAAGCAATTACCATGAGTACGTCCTGTACTACACCAATGATTGCTGTTAAACCGAACTTCCATGATCTGAAACGGAAGATGATGTAAATCAGCATGCCTATTGAAGCAATCACAACTGCTTTCACCGCATTTGCCTTAAGTTCATCGCCTACAGACGGACCAAACTGTTCTGACGCAAGAACGTTTTCTTCAGTAATTCCGTACGCCTCGCTGAGAGTATCGATAACTTCTGCTCTTTCAGCATTTTCAAGTGATTTTATTGTTTTGATCACAAGTTGAGTATTGCCTTCACCTGCGTAAATAATCTGAGGATCAAGGTCATATTCTTTAAGTGTATCCTTTACATCATCAATATCAACCTGCTGACCCATTTCAACCTGAATATTTGTACCGCCTGTAAAGTCAATACCGTAGTTCATTCCACCTATGAGCATGAACACGAGTCCGACTACGATAATTGATACGCTTACGATATAGTAAATTTTTCTGTGTTTGATAAATGAGAAAGTTTTGTTAAGCAGCTGTTTAGGTGTACCATCTTCATTAACACCAAAATATTTATTCTTCGCAAACTTCTTTTCGCTCGCAAGAAGTGAAATAAACAGCTGAGTGATGATTACTGCAGTAAAGATACTGAAAATAATACCAAGCATCAGCGTGAATGCGAAACCTTTAACAGCTGTAGTTCCCACCTGATAAAGCACAACTGCTGCAATAAGAGTTGTAATCTGACCGTCAAGAACTGCACTGAGAGCATTTTTGAAACCTGCATCAACTGCAACTCTGATTGTCTTGCCAGCAGAAATTTCTTCTTTGATTCTTGCAAAAATAATTACATTGGCGTCTACTGCCATACCAATTGAAAGAATCAGTGCCGCAATACCTGGAAGCGTAAGAACTACATTAAACGCAACCATTGTCCAGAAAAACATTACTACATAAAGCGCAAGGGCAATATCTGCAACAATTCCAAGCATGCCGTAGAATACAATCATCAGAATAAATACAATCAAAAGACCAATTGCACCTGCAACGATTGACTTGTCCAGCGCATCTGCACCGATTGTTGCAGTCTGTACAGAAGACTGAATTTCAATCAGATCCACAGGAAGTGCACCACCACGGATAAGAGCAGCAGTAGTCATTGCCTCTTCTTTAGTATAGTTGCCAGACATTTCACACTGTCCGTTAGGAATAACTTCATTTACAGTCGGATTTGTAATGATTTCATTATCCAGTACGATAGCAATCTGATTTGATGCCATACCATCAACTAATACTTCAGGTTCTCTGTTAAGTGCTTTTCTTGTACCTTCTGCAAAACGTTCAGCACCTTCGCTGTCAAAAGAAAGATGAATTACATAACTTGCACCATCAGTTCCTACCTGAGCATCTTTTACCATGCTTCCGTCTACTACAACCGTTCCGTCTGAAAGAATAAAGTTAAGTTTAGCTGTCTTGCCGATTGCATTGATTGCATCTTCAGCATCTTCAACACCAGGAATCTCAACTCTGATTCTGTTAGTGCCTTCGATTGTTACTGTTGATTCAGCAACACCCATCTGATTAACTCGGTTGTCAATAACAGCTCTTGTCTGTTCCATAAGTGCAGCAAGTTCTTCACCCTCTGCATCAGTCTGAGCCTCCATAACTACATAAACACCACCATTGATGTCAAGTCCATACTTGAGAGCACTCTTTACAGAATCAATTTCACCAATTCCGAAGAGTGATACGAACCAGCCAAAACAAAGTGCAATTATTAACAGTACGACCAGTCCACGCTTTAAATTTAAATTCATTTTACTATAACCTCACATATAAAAATAATCTATTAAAGCCCATAAAGGGGCATTTTATTTTACATTTCATTGTACTACTTTTTTGCTCAACATACAAGTAAAATCGTGTATTTTTCAACAAAAAAATAAAGAAAAAGCTCCGTTCATGCGGAGCTTTTTCTCTTTCTTTGGAAAATTATGAACATTATAAACAGATACTAGTCTTCAAGTGCTTTTCTCTTTGGTACAGTAACCTTTTCTTCGTAACATCCGAAGATATTTTCCATCTTTTCAGCATCAGGTTTTGAAGTCAGAATGCTTACAACAGGAACAATTATCAGTGAAAGAATCATTGCAACTGCACCACAGTTGATAGGGCTTGCAATAATTGCCTTGCCGAAGAAACCAAGAATCATATTACCGGCTGTAAGACCTACGCCAACTGCAAAGCTTGCCCATACAGCTGCCTTGGTAACCTTTTTCCAGTATAAGCTGTAGAGGAAAGGTCCCAGGAAAGCGCCAGCCAGTGCACCCCATGAAATACTCATAAGCTGTGCAATGAATGTCACTGATGACTTGTACTGAATCAGTGCAATTACTGCAGAAAGTACAATGAAAACAACGATAAATATTCTAATGGTTGAAACTTTTTTCTTGTCAACCATTCCCTTTACCACTGTTTCGTTCACAAGGTCAAGAGTCAGTACAGAACTGGATGTAAGAACAAGTGATGACAATGTTGACATTGATGCTGAAAGCACCAGCATTACAGTGATTGCAATTAGAATATCAGGAAGTACTGAAAGCATCGATGGAACAATTGAGTCATATACAGGAATTCCTGTTGCAGGATTGTATTCAATAATGTCACCAAAAAGTCTGCCGAATCCGCCGAGGAAGTAACATCCACCTGCAACAACCAGTGCAAATACTGTGGAAACAATTGTACCAATATTGATATCCTTTTCGCTCTTGATTGCATAGAACTTACCTACCATCTGTGGAAGGCCCCATGTTCCGAGAGATGTAAGAATCACTACACCCAGTAAGTTTGCCGGATCAGGTCCGAAGAATGAATTGAAAATTCCCGGAATCTGTTCTGCAGGAGTACTGCCTGTCACATCAGCCATTGCTTCAAGAGAACCAATGAATCCGCCATTTATATTAAGTACTGCAGCAATGATAACAACAATACCTACCAGCATAATACATCCCTGGATAAAGTCATTTACTGCAGTCGCCATGTATCCGCCGAGAATTACGTAGATAGCCGTCAGCACAGACATTGCAATAACACAGTATGAATAGTCTATATTAAATGCCATGCCGAAAAGTCTCGAAAGACCGTTATAAACTGAAGCTGTATACGGAATAAGGAAAATAAATATTATTGCTGCAGAAGCAATTTTCAGTGCCTTGGAATCGAAACGCTTGCCAAAGAAATCAGGCATAGTTGAAGCATCCAGATGCTGAGTCATAATTCTGGTTCTTCTGCCAAGAACTGCCCATGCCATCAGACTTCCGATAAAAGCATTTCCAAGTCCAATCCATGTTGCAGCAACACCATATTTCCAGCCAAACTGCCCTGCATAACCAATAAAAATTACAGCAGAAAAATATGATGTACCGTATGCAAAAGCTGTAAGCCAGGGTCCTACTGAACGTCCGCCGAGAACGAAACCTCTTACATCTGTCGCCTGCTTTTTGCAATATATTCCTATACCAATTGTAAGTACGAAAAAGACGATAAGCATAATAATTTTAATTGCCATAACGAAAAACCTGCCTTTGTTTTAAGATAAATGTATTCTACCACTCTCAAAACAATTTGTAAAGATAATTTTCAGAAAATTCTGAATTTTATGAAAATATTTTTTTCCAACAAAAAACCCCGTTTTATACGGGGTGTAATTTGCGAAAATTATTCTTCTGTAGTTGCTTCTGCAGCTTCTGCTTCTTCAACTTCTGTAGTTTTCTTTAATCTCTTTGGTAAAGACTTCTTAGCTGGTTCTTCTTCTACGTAGTCTTCTACAACAGCTTCACGCTTTGCAGATGGCTTAGTTACAGTAGAAACAGCCCATCTCATCATTTCGATTTTAACCTTGTCAGCTCCTACCTGAAGAATAAAGGACTCTTCTTTAGTCTTTACGATCTTACCGCAGATTCCGCCGATTGTAACGATTTCATCGCCAACCTGAAGGCTTCTTCTCATTTCCTGAATCTGTTTGTCTTTCTTCTTCTGAGGTCTGATCATTAAAAAATACATTACAAGAATCAGAATGATTAAAGGTAAAAATTGAGCAAATGCTTCCATGTGTTGATCTCCTTTCAAATGTGATTTTTCAATCTCAAATGGTGCCGGCGATGGGGGTCGAACCCATACGGTGTTGCCACCACGGGATTTTGAGTCCCGCACGTCTGCCAATTCCATCACGCCGGCTTAAGCCCATACATAACATGACTATTTTACCATAGATTGCTTGAAAAAACAAATATATTTTGCTATTCCTCTGAATTATTTTTCTCTTTGACTATACTCCAGCTCCATTTATCACAATTCATATATATATTATTGAACATAGGGAGTTCTTCAGCCTCAAATGTTGGTAAACCAATCAAGCTCATTTTTTTATAACATAGTGAATAATATGGCAGTTCGTCCATAAGAAGCTCTTTAAGCTCTGCATATTTCGCTTTATAATCTTCAGGAGAATAAAGTCTGTCCAGTTCTCTTGATAACATCTGAAGATCATAGTTGCTGTATCCCCATTCGTTCTTTCCGTTATAAAAACTTCTCAGATCATAGTTTTCTTCGATTGTGTATCCGGTTAAAAGTATATCAAAATTCTTGTTTCTGATTGCCTGCAGATATTCATTCTGTGGCAAAGACATAATATTAGCTCTGATACCAAGTTGTTCAAGATCTGATTTTATCAGTCTTGCTGCTGAATTTCTTGTTGCATTTTTTTCATTTACAAGGATATCAAAAACAATCTGTTCATTAAGAACATCTTCCACAAATCCATCGCCGTTTACATCAGCATAGCCGGCCTGCTCTATCATTGATTTAGCTTTGTTAATATCAAAAGAATAATATTTTCCGGTATCTTTTACTCCCAGAAAATCAGGATAATAAATTGTGTCTGAAAGTATTCCATCGCCCATATAGGCATTATTCAGTATTTTTTCCGTATTAATCCCATATGCGACCGCATGTCTGATATCTTTATGTGAAAGTACCGGGTCATATGTGTTGAAAACCATAAATTCCACATCATTTGAAGGGAAATCATACACTTTAAGTTTTTTGTCAGTTGCAATTGATTTGCGGTTTGCCGCATCATCTACATAACAACTCACGCTGTTGATTTCCATCATATTAGGCGCAAGTTCTTCATCCGGAATAATCGTTACAGTAATATTCTTTTTTGCAGCATGGCCGTAATAATCTTCAAACGGAACCAGTCTGAGCTGTTTAAGTTTATTGTATGATTTATACTCATACTGCCCTGTTCCCACAGGTTTGAAATCTACTGCAGAATTAAACTGGGCGATTGATGCATACTGAGTTGACGGAACAACCGGAAATACCAGTTCATCCAGCGAACAGTTGTAGTTATTGTTAAAATAGATGGTTACAACATCTTTGCTTCTTGTA
>JAFQHT010000063.1 GCA_017397825.1 Bacillota bacterium
ATCTGCCGCCGTAAATGGTCTTGCACGTCCGTCTGTCAGATTATATGAGAAGGGAAATATCGTGGCTTTGGTATCTGACGTTCCAATACCGGATGAAGCAGCTTACGAAATACCTCTTGCAGTTATCGACTGGATTCTTGAGCGTGCGAGAATCACAGAGATTGCAGTACTTGGAGGAGTTGTAACAGGTGGAGGGGGTGAACGCGTATTTGGTGTTGCAACAACGCCGGGTGTTCTTGAGAGACTTAAATCCGCAGCAGAGATTCTTCCTGCATTAAACATCACAGGAATTACCGGCGGCATCTTAAACGAAGCAGCATTCAGAAACATTCCAGCCTACGGACTTTTAATCGAGACAAACTTTGACGTAGATCCACGCGCGTCTGCTGCAGGTCTTTCTGTCTTTGCATCTCTTTACGGCCTCTCACTGGATACAGAAGATTTAATCAAACAGGCAGACACTGTAGAACCAATGCTTCAGCAGCTTGCAGAAGATGTTAAAAACAGCGATATGACGCCAATTACATACGAAGGAGATATCATGTTTGGGTAACACCAAACATCACATTTATCTATTATAAAATCACATAGTATAAGGCATCACACCTGCGGGCTTGTGGCTTAGCCAGGATATAGCGTCGGGCTTCTAACCCGAATGCCGGGGGTTCGAATCCCTCCAGGCCCGTTTCTTTTCAGATTTTATTTAATCAATCAATAGATTTATATACTCTCGAGTAGATTTTATTATAAGACAGTTCGCGGAGGTGAACTGCCAAGAAAACGTGATAGTTCTGTAAGGGTTATACAATGAGCGCTTCTGAAAAAAAGAAGCATGTGCCGCCTGTTGAAGTTCTGTTTTGATTCCTTTTGCGATATTTTATTTTCTCTGACGCCATACATGCTATTATTCTATGCCAGATGACGCTGATGTAAGATTAAACCAGGCAGAGATTTATTTATCTGAAGGTGACCAGACAAAAGCAACTGCCGAACTGCTTGAAGCAGTAAGGATTCTGGCTTTGGAAGGTTCTAAGCTTTTATCATCTGTTTCTGTATCTGAGTTTGAAAAACCTGTGTTTACAATACTGCGCCGCATATCAGCAATTTTTGAAAATCTCCCGAATACAACTGAATTAATATCCCTTGTACCCGAACTGCAAAAAGATATCCCTGACACATCTGCATCTCCTGCAGAACTGCTTGAAGCCGTTTCAGGAATTTATGAAAAAGCGGATATGAACTGTGAAGAGACAAATGCACCGTCATTTGGTGTGATTGATACTCTTATTGCTCTTCTGTCAGGTCAGCAGACGCTGCGCAGTATGATTTTTGCAGAGGACGGTATCTACACCTCGGCTGCATCCGCAGCAGCACCATATCTTGCAGGAGCATTTGCATTCGCAGGAGATGATTTCGAAGAGGCAGTAAACAAAGCAGATGGAATGCTTTTCGGACCGCTTCAGAGACTTGCAGAGCTGTTCTATTCGCTTCTGACATCTTCCCTTACAGCAGGACTTCTCCTTCTGCTCATCCGCCGTGCAATCCCATTCATGCGCCCGTCAAAGAAGCAGACCGCAGTCGATGCGGTTATGCTTACTGCATCAAATATACCGCAGATAATCAAAGGCCTTCGAGCAGTTGCCGCAGAACTTTCCGCTCTTCGCGAAATTATCAGACGAAAGAACACAGCCTGAACAAACGAAGTGGGTGAAAAGAAGAATTATGCGAGGTTCGAGCGGCACAAAGTGACGCGAAGATCGAGTATTCTTTTGAATGAGTGATATGAAGTGAACGAATGAAAAAAAAATGCGAGGTTCGAGAGGCGCTGAAGGTGACTCGAAGATTGAGCATAATTCTGATTTGAACGAACGAAGTGAGTGAAAAGAAGAATTATGCGAGGGGTGGGATTCGAACCCATGAACTACTTATAGACCAGATCTTAAGTCTGGCGCCGTTGGCCTGGCTTGGCTACCCTCGCCCAACTACCTTATTACATTGTACCTACAAGATATAAAACTA
>JAFQHT010000064.1 GCA_017397825.1 Bacillota bacterium
AAGATATGGTCCAGATTGAAATCCCGGATTCCTTCATATATATATTTAGCCATTAACTGATTCCTCTCACTTCCACATCTACTTTGGAAACATTGAACGCGGTCATTTCCTCAATAACATTGCTCAGCTGCTGCTGGAAACTCTGCGCAGTTTCCCATATCGGAAAACCCCTGCGCACTTTTACAGAAACATTAAGATGATATGCTTCAGGGGATGTGTCCTGCACAATGTATATTACCCTGCTTATACCGCGGAGCTGTTCTGCAACACAGGTTACAATATCGTCTATTACCTTTTCATCAAGAAAATATTCGCCCATGTAACTGTAGGTCGGCCGCACAACCGTTCGTTCCGATGCTGCACCCTGATCCTTGCCGCGGAAAAATTTCAGCGGGTCCATGAAGTATCCCGCAAAGCTTCTCTTAAGCTGAAGAGATGGCGCAGGAATTACGTGCTTGCCCAGATGGTCACGCTGCTCTCTTGCCATTTCCCGTTCCTCTGGTGTGGTGATGTTTTCGATTCTGATTCTTCTCAGGCTGTTTGATTCAAGAGCCGGCAGCTCAAGCCTTTCGATGATTCTGTCCACCATACCGTCGCTGGTGCCGAGAACCAGAATGCTTTCCGGTTTTTTTTCCTTTATTGCGCGGACCACTTTCTGCCTGATTTCATCGTTGGAAAAAAGGGCGGTCTTTACTGCACCGATCTTGGTTTCTGCTCTCTTGGCCGAAACTCCTTCAACCACAGTGCTCTTGTAAATAAAGAGTCCGTCATCGATGATTGATTCTATATTATATTGTTTGCACAGGTTCATGGCCTGAAAACTTTTGCCCGTTCCGCTTTTACCAATTAGCGCATAAACTTCCATTTTAAAAATCCTTTCAGAATATTAATTCAAAACTCACCAAAATTTCACCTTTTTTCACTTTACTATTATACATCATTCTGCTATAATTGTTAAACGAAAGATATATCTTTTTTAATAGGAGGATACAAAATGGCTTATAAAATTAATGACGCTTGCATCGCTTGTGGCGCATGCGCAGCAGAATGTCCAGTTGAAGCTATCTCTGAAGGCGACGGCATCTATGTAATCGATGCTGATGCTTGCATCGATTGTGGTGCTTGTGCAGACGCTTGTCCAGTAGACGCTCCAGTTGAAGGCTAATTAATCAAGATGTACTTAAAAAAATAACCGGCTGCATAGCCGGTTGTTTTTTATTTTTTGTTATGTACTAAACATGAACTTTAAAGTTCGTCATGCATATAATACGCAAGGGCATGAAGGCTGTCACTGATGTGAACATTTTCGACAACCACATCTTCCGGAAGATCCAGATCCACTGTGGTAAAGTTCCATACGCCCTTAATTCCCGCCTCGGAAACTGTGTCCGCAACAATCTGCGCTTTTTCTGCAGGAACTGTGATAACAGCGATATCAACATTTTCGTGTTTCACAAAGCCTGCCAGATTGGCACATGTCATAACCTGCGCATCCTTGAATTCAACGTCCTGAATAATCTGACGCACATCAAAAATACCCACAATTTTAAAATTGCTTTCGTTATTGGAAATGTAACTTGCCATCGCCTGGCCAAGTCTGCCATATCCTACAATTACAATTTTGTACTCTTTATCAAGTCCAAGAATTGAACCGATTTCATCATAAAGATAATTTACGCTGTAGCCATAACCCTGCTGTCCGAATCCGCCGAAGTTGTTTAAATCCTGACGGATCTGTGATGCTGTGTAGCCGATAAGTTCACTCAGGTCTTTGGAAGAAATCTTTTCAATTCCCCTTTTCTGAAGTTCTCCAAGGTATCTTCTGTATCTCGGTAATCTTTTTATTACCGCCTTGGATATCTGTTTTTCTTTCGTGCTACCTGCGCTCATAATTACTTATTTTCCTCAACGTATCTAACCAGGTCTCCTACAGTCTGGAATTTTTCAGCATCTTCGTCAGGGATTTCGATTCCGTATTCATCTTCGATGGCCATGATGATTTCTACTGCATCAAGAGAGTCTGCAGAAAGGTCCTTCATCAGGTTAGTGTCCATGCTGATTTCGGATTCTTCTACCTGAAGCTGTTCAATGATGATATCTTTAATTTTATCAAAAATCATATTAATGTCCTCCATTCGGTTTACGTCAGTTATAATTTATACAAGTTATAAAATAAACTATGGTTTATTATAATTAACTTTTTTTAGCATTGCAAGAGAAAATTTTAACATATTCTTGTAGATTGTGTGAAAATATGCGAACAATCTCTGTAAGGTCTGTTTCTGCTTACTGTTCATCAAGTTCTGCCCACTGTTCGTAGGCTTTTTCAAGGAGTACAGCTACCTCTTCATGGCGCATACTCAGCTTGGTAAGCAGCTCATAATCGTTCATGTTTTCTTCTGCGCACATCTTCGCCTCAATGTCTGCATTTTCCGCTTCAAGTGCCCCAATTTCTTCTTCTATTTTAGCAAGGGCACGTGTTCTTCTCCGCTCCTCCGCTTCCCGCTGTTTGCTCAGAGCGCGCTGCTCTGCCGCAGAAAGTTCCTGAGGCTGGCCACCTGCTGTCACAGGTTTCATGGCCTTGTCGAATTCTGCCGAAGTCGCCCCCTTGGCACCGCCACCAAGCTGCTCAGTCAGATATTTTTTTGCAGACTGAATCTGCTCTTTCTTTTCCAGATAATAATCGTACTTACCCAGGTACTCACTGATGCCATCATGCTCCAGTTCAAGAATTCTGGTCGGAATTCTCTGCAGAAAGTATCGGTCGTGGGAAACTATAATTGCTGTTCCAGGGAACTCAAGAAGGGCCTCTTCAAACACCTCCTTGGAGTCGATGTCCAGGTGGTTGGTAGGTTCGTCGAGAATCAGAGTGTTTGCGCCGGAAAGCATCATTTTCACCAGAGAAAGTCTTGCTTTTTCGCCGCCGGAAAGGCTTCCCACCGGAAGGAACACATCATCCCCGTGGAAAAGGAATCTTCCCAGAATATTTCTCATCTCAGTGTCTGTATATAATCTGTATGATTCTTTAAGCTCTTCAAGAACTGTATTGTTGTTATTAAGCAGCTGCTGGCCCTGATCATAGTAACCAAAAGCTACGTTATGGCCGATTTTAAGCCGGCCTTCTGTAGGGTTCAGTTCACCAAGAAGCGTTCTGAGCAGAGTAGTCTTGCCTACCCCATTAGGACCTACAATACAGATGCGCTCGCCGCGCTTGATATCCAGATCCACGTTTCTGAAAAGTTCTTTCTTATTGGAGCCCCAGCCGAAGTCCTTTGCCAGTCCTTCCGCCATTATAACATCATTACCGGACTGGAAATTCTGTCTGAAATGAATCTTCATCCTGCCCATTTCGGACTCGGGTCTTTCAAGGCGCTCGATGTGCTCAAGGCGTTTTTCCCTTGACTGGGCACGTTTAGCAAGAAGCTCAGTGCCGTGCTGCTTGAAACGGCGGATCATTTCTTCCTGACGGGCAATTTCTTTCTGCTGATTAGTATATGCGCGGAGCTCCGCCTCACGGCGCTGGGCTTTTTTCGCCGCATATTCAGTATAGTTGCCGTCGTAGCAGTAAACCTTGTGATTTGTCACTTCAAAGATTCTGTTAACCGTCTGGTCCAGGAAATAACGGTCGTGGGAAACAATCATTATAGTTCCCTTGTATGAGCTGAGATACTGCTCCAGCCACTTGAGAGTGCCGATGTCCAGATGGTTGGTCGGCTCGTCGAGAAGAAGGATGTCCGGTTTTTCGAGGAGCAGTGCTGCCAGCGCCAGTCTGGTTCTTTCTCCGCCGGAAAGAGTTGAAATCTTCTTATTATATGTCTCTGGTCCGAAGGCCATCGAGCTTAATATGCCCGTAATTTCGGATTTATATGTGTAGCCGCCCTTGGCATCGTATTGCTGCTGGAGGGCGTCCAGTCTGTGGATGAGCCTTTCATCGTGAGGATTAGCCGCCACCATATCGGAAGTTCTGTGGATTTCCTCTTCAAGTCTGTGGATATCTGTGAAAATATCGTCGATAGCCTCGATAACTGTATGGTCTTTGAAAAAATTATCACGCTGCTTCAGATAACCTATACGTGTATTTGCAGACACAAAAAACTCCCCTTCATCTGCGCTGAGCTCACCGGTCAACATGTTGAGAAGGGTTGTCTTGCCGGCACCATTTCTGCCTACGATGCCGACCCTGTCGCCGGCATTGACATGAAAACTTGCCTTTTCTATGATAACGTCCGTTCCGTATATTTTTGCTAAATTATTGGCTGATAATACGATCATTGTTTTTCAGTTGGCCTGCGACCGCTGCCCTTACAGCGGCAGGCTCGGACTTGCGTCCAGATCCAGGCCGTCAGTTTCTCCATTTTTAAATTTATAGTATGCCGCGCATGCAACCATTGCACCGTTGTCAGTGCAAAGAGCGGGGTGCGGTCTGTAAAGCTGGATGCCTTCCTTTCCGCAAAGGTCCGCCAGCTTTTCTCTCAGTCTTGAGTTGGCAGCAACTCCGCCTGCAAGGGCCAGCTTCTTCATGCCGCTTGCCTTCACAGCGTCCACCGCTTTTTCAGTGATTACGTCCATAACAGCTTCCTGGAAACTTGCCGCAACATCCGCACGGTTAATTTCTCTTCCGGCCTGTTTTTCGGTGTTGATGTAGTTGAGCACCGCAGTCTTCAGGCCGCTGAAGCTGAAATCGTAGCTGTCCTTTTCGAGGAAAACACGTTTGAAATGAATCGCCTGAGGATTTCCTTCCTTTGCGATTTTGTCAATCTTAGGGCCGCCTGGATAACCAAGTCCGAGTACTCTGGCAACTTTGTCGTAGGCTTCACCTACAGCGTCGTCACGGGTGCCGCCGAGAATTTCGCACTTGTTGTACTCACTTACTTTCACAATTTCAGTATGTCCGCCGCTGGTGATAAGTGCCATGAAAGGCGGCTCCAGCTCAGGATACTCAATAAAGTTGGCACTGATGTGGCTCATGAGATGGTGAACACCCACCAGCGGAATGTCCTTGGCAAAAGCCAGTGCCTTGGCAGTGGAAACACCCATGAGAAGAGCACCCACCAGACCTGGACCGTGAGTTACACCGATTAAATCTATGTCATCCAGAGTAACGCCTGCCTCTTCAAGAGACTGATCCAGCACTCCGTTGATGTTTTCAAGATGGTGACGGGAAGCGATTTCAGGAACTACGCCTCCGTAATTTTTGAAAATGTCTATCTGGGATGAAATCACATTGCTGAGCACAGTTCTGCCGTCAGCAAGAATTGCGATGGCTGTTTCATCACAGCTTGTTTCAATACCCATTGTCAGGAATTTTCCGTCTTTCAAAGTCTACCTCCACATGATAATGGCGTCTTCGCCGTTATCTTCGTAATAACCTTTGCGCACACCGGCTTCCTTAAAGCCGAACCCTTCGTAAAGTTTAATAGCGCCTTCGTTACCGGCGCGCACTTCCAGAGTGTGATTCACAACTCCGGCTCTTTCTGTCACCCTGAAAAGAGTTTCCAGAAGAGCGCTTGCGACATGTTTACGTCTGTGTGCCGGTGAAACCGCCACATTGGTTATGTGACCCTCGTCAACAATTTTCCAGATGCCCACATAACCGACAATTTCGCCTTCAATTTCTGCAACCAGGTAGAGCGCCCGGTTGTTTTCCACTATATCGTATTTAAGCGATTCGTAGGACCATGGCGTTGCAAAGCACTGTTTTTCCAGTTCTTCGATGGCCAGGATGTCCTTTTCTTCGCCCCTTCTTACAATTAAATCTGCCATTGCCTGCTTCTCCTATTCCTGACGCGGACCTTTACAGATTGGCAGCTGACCTGCCTCCAGCTTCTGCTCAGCTTCAGCTTTACGCATGTATTCAGGCAGCAGCTGTTCATAAGTAACAGTACAATCTCCGCCCAGCTTTTCAAACTGTGCCAGAGCCCACTTACACACGCTTACTGCATCCTGATGCCTTTCATCACCTGCAAAGGTCATCAGTTCTTCTCTGCCGGCAAAGAACTCTTCAATCTGAGTCTGATAAGCATTGATACCATCGCCGTAGAATTTTACCCTGCAGCCTTCTGCCAGAGCTGTTTCTTCCATACGCTGAAGAACTTCTGTAAGCATGTACGGGCCAGGCTCCATGTACTCTTCAATCATGCCGTAAACTTGTCCGCGGCGGGCATTGAGGATGGCACAGACAACTTCTTTCTGTGCTGAGTCTGAGGTTTGTCCTTCTTTATATAAAAAGCTTTCAAGAGTCGGCACGCCGATACATCTGATACCAAGTACCTGTGCCAGAGCTCTTGCAGTGGAAACACCGATTCTGATGCCTGTAAAAGAACCAGGACCCACAGACGGTGCCACATAAGTGATTTCTTCTTTTTTTACACCTGCTTTTTTAAGCATAGAGTCAACCATTGGTATGAGGTCCTGCAGGTGGCTCATTGTGTTGGTGGACACTTCGTATCCGCAGGTTTTGCCGCTGCCGTCGAGCAGAGCAACAGAGCCGTAAGGGCCGGTAGTTTCAATTCCTAAAATGTACATTTATAAATTCTCTCCCCTTCTTTTTTTCCATATTCGATATAAATGTACTTGGTGTTTTCCGGCAGAACTTCTTCCACCAGGTCAGCCCACTCAATTACACATACGCCGCCGCCGAAAAAGTACTCGTCGGCACCGATATTAAACATTTCCTCAGGATCAATGATTCTGTAAACATCAAAATGGTAAAGCGGAAGTCTTCCATCATGATATTCTTTTACGATGGTAAAAGTCGGGCTGTTTACTCTCTGGGAAATTCCCAGGCCCTGAGCTATATAACTGGTCAGCGCAGTCTTGCCTGTTCCAAGGTCGCCTATGAGAGCCAGTACATCTCCTGCCTTCAGATCCTTTGCCAGTTTCAGTCCGAATTTTTCAGTTTCCTGTTCATTTTTGATTTTGATGGTTCTTACGATTTCCATTATTACCTCTTAAAAATAATTACACAGCAGCGGAAAGCCCTGCTCCCCGCCGCCGATAAAATTCTTACATATAATATATACTTGTTATCTGTGCAGGAACGGTGAAATTCTCTTGTACAGAATAAATGTAACCACGCTGTTGATTCCGGCCTTAACTGCATTGAAAGCCAGGATGAAAGGCATCAGTGTAATTACCACGTCCACAGTTACGCCCATGAAAAGCGGAGTGATAACCAGGTTTGCGCATCCCATAACCACTACCATTGCCAGAGTGCCTGCCACGAGGGCAATTACTGCACCCTTTTTAGTCTTGTTCTTTCTGTAAATCAGCCCTGCAGTTACGGAAAGTACACTTGTGGCGATTATGTGCATCAGAATGCCGTAAAGTCCGCTCTGTGCACTTACTGTAAGTCCCTGAAGCACGGAAGTTACTACTGTAAGCAGGATACCTGCTGCAGGTCCGAAAGCAAATGTACCGATGAGAATCGGAATGTCCGCCGGATCATATTCCAGGAACGCCACTGCCGGGAAAATAGGGAAGTGGATCAGGTAAACCAATACAATTGAGATGGCTACCAGCATGGCCATTTTGGCCAGTTTAGTTGACTGTGATTGTTTGTTGTTCATAACATATTCCTCTCTTTCTTTCGTAGGAATCTGTCAGGAAAAATGAGAGCCCTGATAAAAATCAAGGCTCAAAAAAGTTACACGTAAAAACTAGCTTACTGCACTCAAAAAAGAGTGCCATACTATCGTGTTTCTTCCATCCGGACTGTAACCGTCGGTGCAGGAATTTCGCCTGACTCAGCGCTCCGTCGCTTTGCTCCGGTGCGGTCGCGGACTATAACCGCCGGTGAGGAATTTCGCCTCGCCCTGAAACAGATTTCAATTTGTACATCAAATATTATATTCGCCTGAGCTGAGTTTGTAAATAGCTTCAGCATAAATTTTTGTCATTTGTTCGAAACGTTCGATGCTAAGACATTCATTTTTCTGGTGCATCAGGTCTTCATCACCCGGGAACTGTGCCCCGAAAGCAATAATGTTCGGTGTGCTGCGGGCATAAGTACCGCCACCGATTACCAAAGGTATGGACTCATAATCGCCCGTATGCTTCTGATATATATCCATAAGCGTTTTTACCACAGGACTGTCAAGATCCATATAAATAGGAAGCTTATGTTCAGTTCTGATAAGGCCCATGCCGTACTTTTCGATTTTCTGACCAAGAGTGTCGAGAATCTGATCGCCATCGGCAGTAACAGGATATCTCACATTGAGTACCAGTTTGCCCGCTTCCGGAGTCAGATCAATCATACCCACAT
The DNA here is from genome assembly GCA_017397825.1 of Bacillota bacterium. Lineage (GTDB taxonomy): Bacteria > Bacillota > Clostridia > Peptostreptococcales > Anaerovoracaceae > SUG1106. Next base: position 8,267 of record JAFQHT010000064.1, read on the forward strand.
TGAAAATAAGTGTTCCGGAAGGCTCGTCACTTATTTTTATGCCAAGACCTTCTCCGTCCAGACAAAAACCGATATGTTTGTTATAAAATGCAATAAAATCGTTGTGGTCTTCGTTGACAAAGTTCAGCCTGCCCAGAAAATCCATCATAATGCTGATGGCGTTGAGCCCCATGTCAGGCTTGGCCCCGTGGGCTGCAATACCTGTTGTTGTAATCTCAAGAGACTTGCCCACACCTTTTACATTGACCTTGTACCCGGTCTCTTCACGGTATTCACGGACCTGCTCTTTAATTCTGTCGTAAGCACCATCCTGCTCACTGCGCACAACACTGCGGCAGCTGTCTGCCACACTGTTAGGTGCCGTTCCGCCCTGTACAGAGCGGAGCTGCAGTCCTTTTCCCTGAGCGGCAGCAAATTTTTTAGCAAAGGAAAATACCAGCATGCCCATTTCACCATTGATTACAGGGAAATCGGCATCAGGGGTGAATCCGAAGTCCGGTCTTTTTTCTCTTTCGAAGTAGTATTTCATGCCATTCCAGTGAGTTTCCTCATCCAAGCCTATAATCAGTCTGATTGTGCATGGTGGCTGATAACCTGCGTCTTTAAGCGCCTTCATAGCATAAAGACAGGAAATCACAGGACCTTTGTCGTCCGTGGTTCCGCGGCCGTAAATCTTTCCGTCCGCCACTTCGCCCCCGTAAGGGTCAAAGTCCCAGCCGCTTCCGGCAGGAACCACGTCCAGATGACCGATTATACCCATTATCTCCGGTCCGGTTCCCACAAAATCAATGTGTCCTCCATAGTTGTCCACATTTTTAACTGAGAAGCCCATCTTTTCACCCATAGCCAGAACCTTTTCAAAGGCTTCCTGCACACCCTGTCCGAAAGGATAAACTTCACCATTTTTGCCCATAAATTTTTCGCTCTCCTCGCTGTTACTGCGAACAACGTCCTGGAGAGCGAAAATCATTTCTTCTTTATTAAGTTCTAAAAACTTTTCGTAGTCCATTACTGAACTGCTTCCACTGCCTTGATTTCAGGGTAAGCTTCCTTGATGAGTCTTTCTACAACTCCCTTGATAGTCATCTGAGCGCCTGGGCAACCTGCGCAGTGACCCTGAAGTCTTACTTTTACAATGTTGTCTTCTGTAAGTTCTACGAATTCAATATCGCCGCCATCTCTCTGAAGATATGGTCTGATCTGTCCAAGTGCATCTTTGATTTTCTGTTCCATAATATTAATACCTCTCTTTATTATTCGTTGGTTACATATACCGGCATTTCTGTACCTTGAATGTAGTCTATTGTAATAGTTTTAGTAGCCTCGTTATTTCCGTCATAATTGATTACGCCGGACGCTCCCTGAAAGTCTTCAATCGCTTTCAGCGCATCCTTTATCTGTGTCCCTGTCGGAATACCCTGCTCCAGCGCATTATTATATGCCTCTCTGATAGCCTTGGCTTCGCCTTCGGACCCTGCCTTTGATGCCAGGTCTTCAACATCTGTTTCCTGAAGCTTAGCATAAGCGTTTTCTATAGCCTTAAGTGCCAGCATGTACGCGTCAAATGCCGCAGCTGTTCTTCCTGATGGTTTTTCTTCAGTGCCATATTTAGCTGCAAAAGCATCAAGGAAAACAGTCGAAAGTTCTGACTGAACTGCTTCTGGTTCTTCTGCACAGAATGCAACATCTATCTTGTCATTTGAACGGGCAAAATTGATAAACTCTTCATCATTCCATGCTCTTGTTCCGAGGAAAAGTATATGGGTATACTGATTGTCCACACACTGCTGCAAGAAATTCGTTGCCATTGTCGGTGACATTGCAAGGAATACAGCCTTTGCGCCGGAATTTCTCAGTTTTTCAATAGTTTCAGTATAGTTGCTTTCATCAACCCTGATAGAATAGTTGCCTGCCACGCTCTTGCTGTTGCCGGTCAGTTTTTTAATTCTGTTGGTGAATCGCTTGATTGTAGCAGTTGCAGTATCATCATTTGAGACTTTTACAGTAGCCACTGAATCCTTCAGCGCAGTTTCATAGGCAAAGTCGGCCAGAGCATCACCCTGACGGGCTTCTGTATAAGTTGCATTGAAATAATATTCGTTATTGGCAGTAATCAGCGGATTTGTGCTGGAGATTGTGATTGCAGGCAGACTGTGCATCTTAATATAATCACTTGCAACCATTGTTAAAGTCTCTCCGTAGCTCCCAAGCATCACTGACAGATTATTGGCAAGCAGCTGCTGAATTGCAGTTTCAGCCTCGTACATGTCGGACTTATTATCTGCATAAATCAGTTCTACTTTTTTGCCAAGAACCTCCGGATAAAGCTCATGGGCAAGTTCAATACCCATAACTTCTTCTTTTCCCTGTGCTCTATTTTCCCCTGTAAGCGGTTCATATATGCCGATTTTTATAGTTCTTTCAGTGGCAACATTGGCATCTGAGAAAAATGCATTTTTAAAGTTGTTAAAGGTAGTACAGCCTGAAAGCCCTGCAAGCAGTGCTGCAATAAGCACCAGACATAATACTCTTTTACCAGACTTTTTCATAAGTTCCCCCTATCTGTTTTATTCTCCCAGGTAGGCTTTCTTTACTCTTTCGTCGTTCATCAGTTCTTTACCTACGCCGGACATTGTAATCTTACCTGTTTCCATTACGTAAGCATAGTCTGAAATTTCAAGAGCTGCTTTGGCATTCTGTTCAATAAGCAGCACGTTTACGCCGGCATCTTTAATCTGCTTGATAATAGCAAAGATATCCTTGATAACCAGCGGAGCCAGACCCAGTGACGGTTCATCCAGCATAAGAAGCTTTGGTTTGGACATGAGGGCTCTTCCTACAGCCAGCATCTGCTGTTCACCGCCGGAAAGTGTTCCTGCAAGCTGCCATTCTCTTTCCTTCATTCTTGGGAAAAGTTCGTATACCCATTCCTTGTCCTTCTGGATTCCGTCTTTGTCGTTTCTCAGGTACGCACCGATACGAAGGTTTTCTTCAACTGTAAGGTCAGGGAAAACTCTTCTGCCTTCAGGGCAGAGCACGATACCTTGTTTTACTACTTCCTTGGTAGGAATGTTTGTGATGTCCTTATCATTCCATAAAATCTGACCGCTTGTCTTTGCAACCAGACCCATGATGGATTTAAGTGTTGTGGATTTGCCTGCACCGTTGGCACCGATAAGTGAAATAATATGGCCGTCAGCTACTTCCAGGTCAATTCCTCTGAGGGCGTGAATACCGCCGTAATGTACATTTAAACCTTTGATTGTTAACATTAGTCATCCACCCCCAAATATGCTTCAATAACTCTAGGGTTATTCTGAATTTCTTCCGGTGTTCCTTCTGCGATGAGTGCACCGTAGTCAAGTACGTAGATTCTTTCGCAGATACCCATGATAACCTGCATGTGATGTTCAATCATGAGAATGGACAGGTTGAAATCATCTCTGATTTTGCCTACCATACGCATCAGTTCATCTGATTCCTGCGGGTTCATACCTGCAGCAGGTTCATCAAGGAGCAGAAGCTGAGGCTTGGTTGCAAGAGCTCTTGCGATTTCCAGATGTCTCTGCTTACCGTAAGGAAGAGAAGTTGCAAGGTCATCCTTGTTTTCTTCCAGATTAAACATTCTGAGAAGTTCCATGGCTTCTTCACGCATCTTTGCTTCTTCTGCAGCATTGAATCTTAAAGCCGCTCCGAAAACACCCGCCTTCATGTTCATGTGCATTGCAACAAGAACGTTTTCCAGCACTGTCATACCCTTGAAAAGTCTGATATTCTGGAAAGTTCTCGCAATGCCTTTTTTAGTAATCTTATCAGGTGTAAGAACTTTAACGTCTGTATATTTGCCATCATTCTGGCCCTTATACATAGCTTTCATTTTGCCATGAGGATGGTTTTCAGCAATTGTTTCTCCGTGGAGTTCAACTCTGCCGTTAGTAGGCGCATATACACCTGTGATAACGTTGAATGCTGTAGTCTTACCTGCACCGTTAGGTCCGATGAGACCGATAATTTCGCCTTTATTTACTTCGAGGCTTAAATCATTTACGGCAACCACACCGCCGAACTGCATTGTAATATCGGAAACACGTAATACATTTTCTTTACTCATTTTACTGTGCCTCCTTTACATTTTCTGTGTGTTTTTTATGTTTTTTATTTGAAAATTTTGCTTTGATTTTGCCTGGAACAGCTGCAATTCTCTTTGGCAGGGTCTTGAAGAAGTTAAACAGACCACTCCATGAGAATTCATTGGTGCCCATGATACCTCTGCTGTAGAAAAGCACGATACACATGATTACAACTGCGAATACTACCTTTCTGAAGCCAGGGCTCATAAAATCTGCTTCGATACCCAGGAATTCACCGGCGTCAAGGCCTCTGAGCCACCATTCAGAGCAGCATACGAAAAGGTACGCGCCGATGATGGAACCTGTGATTGAACCGATACCGCCGATTACCACAATGAGCAGAATTTCGTAAGTCATATTGGAAGTAAATGGTGCTGCATTGATATTGTTCTGGAACATTGCCAGAAGTGCTCCGCCCACTCCCGCAAAGAAGGAGGAAATTACGAAGCTGAGTTCTTTATGTTTGAAAAGGTTGACACCCATTGCTTCTGCAGCGATTTCATCATCTCTGATGGATTTGAAAGCACGTCCGTAAGAGGAATTGATAAGCAGCACAATAAATGCCACACATATGCCTGCTACAAGTACAGGGAAAATTGAGGAGTCATAAGACGCAAACTTTCTCAGTACGTTGGAACCGTTTGTCACAGGGCCAAGACCCTCCCACTGGAAGAAAGATCTGATGATTTCAGCAAAGCCCAGTGTAGCAATCGCAAGGTAGTCGCTCTTCAGTCTCAGTACAGGGATTCCGATCAGGAACGCAATAACAGCTGTAATCAGACCTGCAAAAATCATGAGCAGGATAATTCCCAGATAGTAACCAATTGTACCTCCGAAAGCATCAGCTCCACCCATCATGTCCTGAAGCATGTGAGGAAGGGAGAAGTGAATTAATCCGCCACCTTCATAGTACTGATATACGGTAGCTCTGTCTTCCGGAGCGATTGCAAAAATTGCATATGCATAAGCACCGATAAGCATGAAGCCCGCCTGTCCTAAAGAGAAAAGGCCTGTGAAACCATTAAGCAGGTTCATTGAAACTGCTACCAGCGCATAGATTGTACCTTTTTCAAGACATGTCATGAGATTCGACCAGCTTGATGTAGGCTTGATTACAATATCAAGCACATAAATAGCTGCCAGCATGACGATAATGGCAATAATGCTCAGAGTTATATTTTTCTTGTTTGAAATTCTATCTGTCATTTCGCCACCTCCTATACCTTGTCGATGTTCTTTTCACCGAAAAGACCTGTTGGCTTAACCATAAGGATAACGATGAGGAGAACGAATGTGAAAGCATCGGAGAATGTTGTAAGGCCAAGACCTTTGATGATGTTTTCGCAGATACCGATAACGAAAGCACCTACTACTGCACCAGGGATGGAACCGATTCCGCCGAATACTGCTGCTACGAAAGCCTTAAGACCAGGCATTGAACCTGATGTAGGCATAATTCCTGTGTAGTTGGAGAAGTAAAGAATTGAACCAACTGCAGCAAGGAAAGAACCGATGATGAAAGTAACAGCAATAACTCTGTTGATATCAATACCCATCAGTGCGGATGTATCAAAGTCACGGGATACTGCTCTCATGGCCATACCGATCTTTGTGCGCTTGATTAAGAAAACAAGTGCAATTACCAGTACAATTGTCAGTACAGGAGTAATGATTGTTACCATCTTAGTGCTTGCGCCCATGATAGTAATGTTCTTCTGAAGCCAATCAATTGTAGGATATGTACGGGTCAGACCGCCTGTAATGTACAGCGCCATATTCTGCAGGAAGTAGGATACCCCAATCGCAGAAATCATAATAGACATTCTAGGTGCAGAACGGAGCGGCCTGTATGCCACTCTTTCAATTGTGCAGCCTAAAACTACTGTAATTATAAGTACCAGAATAACAGATACCCATAATGGCAGTACTGTAGCCATATAAACCATAACCAGGCCGGCAATCATGAACATGTCCCCATGTGCAAAGTTAATCAGTCTCAGAATACCATAAACCATTGTGTAGCCTATGGCAATAAGAGCGAACTGACCGCCCACGGAAATGCCCGCCAGAATGTATGGCAACCATTTAGCAATAAATTCCATGTTAAACCTCCAAATAATATATAATTCCAGTCAAAATATATCGCTGTGTTTTAAAAGAACCATACTTTCCTGTCTACCGGAACGTGAAACGTGGTTCCCTTAAAATACAACGATAAGCGGGAGACATAACTCTCCCGCTTTCGCTGAATTTATGTTTAGTTATATATAAACTAATTATTTAATGCTCTGAGCAGCTACGAATTCCCATGCGCCTGTTTCAGTGTTGCACTTCTTAACGTAAGCAGTATCTCTTACAGCATCGCCGTTTTCGCCGAATACTACCTGACCGCAAACGCCTTCGTATGTAGTGTCAGGAATAGCAGCAAGAACGTCAGCAACGTCTGTGGAGCCAGCAGTCTTGATTGCTTCAAGAGCAACGTAGTAAGCATCATAACCCATTGCAGTTACAGCTGCGAGGTCTGTGTTACCACCGTTGTTTTCAAGCATCTTGGAGTCAGCTTCCATCCAAGCCTTGATGCCGTTATCGAATTCTGGGTTACCACCTTCCTGATAGAAAGTAGTTACAACAACTTCTACGTCCTTACCCTGAGCAGCACCTGTGATAACGTTGGAGTCCCAAGTGTCGCCAGCGAGCATTGGCATACCTAAATCCTGAGCAGCAGCCTGGTCAATGATAAGAGCAGCAGCTTCTGTGGAAACTGGAGCGAAGAATACGTCACAGCCATTGGACTTAGCGTTTGCAACGTAGGATGTAAAGTCAGCATTCTGGTTAGGGAACTGTTCTTCAACAACTTCACCACCGAGAGCTTTGAATGCCTGTACGAAGTAGTTTACAAGACCTACAGAATAGTCATCGCCGAGCTTGGATAAGCAGTAAGCCTTAGTTGCGCCGTTTTCCCAAGCATAGTTAGCAAGTACTGTACCCTGGAATGGGTCGAGGAAGCAGATTCTGAAATAAACATCGTTGCCTGCTGTTACCTGAGGGTTTGTGCAAGTTACGCCGATAGCAGGAACGCCAGCTTCCTTGAACACTTCACCAGCAGCGATGGAAACTGCAGAACCATATGAACCGAGAACTACAGATACGCCGGATGATACCAGATTGGAAGCAGCTGTAATACCCTTAGCATTATCGGATTCGTTGTCTACGATTTCAAGTTCAACTTTGTATAATTCGCCGTTGATTTCAACTTCAGGAGTCATATAGTTTGCATACTGGATACCTAAAGTTTCCTGCTTGCCGCCAGCACCGTTGTCCCCGGATGCAGGTTCAAATACGCCGATCTTAACTGTACCTGCATAGTCGCCGCCTTCGTCACCGCCGCCGCAGCCAACTGCGAATACTGAGAAAATCATTACTAACGCAAGTAATAAAGCAATTTTCTTTTTCATTTTTGGATTATCCTCCTTTAAGATAATATAATAGGTAAATTATATACCTTTCTGCCAGTAATTGCAATGTTTTTTGTCGTTTTTGTGAAGTTTTTACAAGAAAATTTCACCATGCATGTAGTTTCATACAAGATTAGTCTGCTGCTCTCAGGCCGATGGCATTGCTCACAGGCATGGAAAAAACAATAGCCTGAGCCTTACTGTCCAGTCCTGCGTCTTCCATGATTGCCTTCATGATAGCGTTGCGGCCCTGGGCAGGAGTAACCAACAGGTGAATTTCCTTTTCAGTTGCAATAGAAAAACCGAAAAACTTCTTGCTGTATTCAGCACCGGTTCCTTTGGCCTTTATAACTGTGCCGCCGCCTGCACCTGCAGCCCTTGCAGCGTCCATTATCATATCGCTGTAGCCTTCGTTGGCCACTACAAATATCAGCTCATGGTCTGTTTTGATTGACATGTTTTTCTCCTTTTCTCCGGCCCCCAGTGTCTGGCCGTCCAGAATATACTCAAGACTGCGTTTACCGCCTATGCTGTTGAGCGGTACTGTTGCCACAATTCCGTTTCCCGGAATATCAATAAAAAGTTTCTTTTTGAAATTCTTAAGCAGCGGTGTAAGTCCCGCATCGGTCACCACTCCGAAAATCACAGCCTTTTCGTTGGGCGAAAGGTAAAGATAGTCCAGAATTTCCACAGGTGCTGTGCCCATGCCCAGAACCACATCGGTGGTAAAAACGTTGCTTTCTCTGAAAATCTCTATGACCGTTTCGGTCTTGTCACGGTCCGCAATAGCCATTACAAGCTGTAAACCTTCCATGATAACCTCCTATAATTCGATAATATCTTCGTCGGTGTATATGCTGATTGTAGACTGAACACGTTCTCTTGCTTCCTGCTCTTTGCGGGTTTTGATTCTGTATTCCACGCCGAGAATCTGGATTGTAATCAGCGGAGTCATGGCAACCATGGCCACCACGCCGAAAGCATCAGTAACAATTCTGTCCACACCGCCTATAGCCTCGCAGGCACCCATTGCAAAAGGCAGCAGGAAAGTTGCTGTCATAGGGCCGGAAGCCACTCCACCGGAGTCGAAGGCAATTGATGTAAAAATTTTAGGTGCAAATCTGGTAAGTATCAGCGCTGTCACATAACCGGGCACCAGGAAATACATAACCGAAATTCCTGTAAGCACCCGGATCATTGCAAGTGCCAGAGAAGTTGCCACACCAATTGAAAGGAACCTTTCCATGGCCTTGGCAGGAATCGTTCCGGCAGTCATTTCTTCAACCTGTTTGTTGAGTACATGCACCGCAGGTTCTGCCTTTACTATATAATAGCCGATTACCATGGCAATAGGTATCAGAATCCAGGAATAGCCGGTGCCGCCGATAAGTTTGCCGATATAGTTACCCACAGGCATGAAGCCTACATTTACACCGGTCAGGAAAAGCACCAGACCAAGATATGTAGACACCAGACCGTTAATGATTTTAATCAGCGGTCTCTTGCGGAGTCTGATAATAAATGTATTAAAAAGGAAGAAGAAAAGCACAATCGGTGCCAGGGCAATGCCCACTTCCTTTATATATTCAGGGATTGCTTCCACGAAAAGTGCAATCATGTCGCGGGAATGATCCATTTCAGGAATGACAACCGGTACATAGGCGCCTTCAGTCGGATAAATCAGCCCCAGAATGAGTACTGAAAGAATGGGTCCTATGGAGCAGAGAGCAACCAGACCGAAACTGTCGTTGCTGGCATGTCTGTCACTACGTATCGAAGACACCCCTACACCAAGAGCCATGATAAACGGCACAGTCATAGGCCCTGTAGTCACCCCGCCGGAGTCAAAGGCAATGGCCCAGAAGTCATCTGGCACAAACATGGCCAGACCAAAAACAATTATATAAAATCCTATCAGCAGAGTTGACAGGCTGATTCCGAAAAGTATACGCAGCATTGCAATTACCAGGAAAACACCTACGCCCACAGCCACAGTCCCTATAAGAACAGCGTTAGGTATGGTAGGAACCTGATTAGCAAGCACTGTAAGGTCCGGTTCAGAAATAGTGATAATTACCCCCAGCAAAAAGCTGACAAACACAATTACCCAGACATTCTTGGACTTGGTGATGCAGGCCCCGACCTTATTGCCTATCGGCGTCATTGCAGTATCCGCGCCCACAGTAAAAAATGCCATGCCCACAATAAGCATGACCGCCCCCGTCAGAAACGACACCAGCATATTGTTCGGTATAGGCGCTATTGTAAAACACAGTAACAGCACTATTATTGTAATAGGCAGTACCGATGTGAGGGCCTCATTCAGTTTTTCATTGAGCAGTTTTTTGTTGGTCAAATCTGATGTCCTCCTGTTTCATACTGCAAAAGCGTAAAGTCTCTCTTTTATTTTAACCGATTTTACTTTGCAAGGGAAGAAAATATTTTGTTAATTTTGCTCTGATAAAAAAACAATAAATTTTATTGTTTCCCGTTGTTTGAACAACTCCCATTGTGGTAAAATATCACTGTACTTAATACAGTATATTTTTTAAAAATAAACTATACATAAATATCAGGAGGTAATTATTATGAAATGGGTTTGCAAAGTATGCGGTTATGTTCACGAAGGTCCTGAAGCTCCGGCTGAATGTCCTGTTTGCCACGTTGGCGCTGATCAGTTCGTAGCACAGGAAGAAAAGAAAGAAGCAAGCAAATGGGTATGCACAGTTTGCGGTTACGTTCACGAAGGTCCTGAAGCTCCGGCTGAATGCCCTGTTTGCCACGTTGGTGCTGACAAGTTCCAGAAGGTAGAAGGCGAAATGACTCTGGCTGCAGAACACGAATATGGCGTTTATGCTAAAACTGTAAAGGACAACGCAGACATCAGTGCAGAAGATAAGGCATATATTTTAGATCAGTTAAAAGCTAACTTTAACGGAGAATGTTCCGAAGTTGGTATGTACTTATGCATGGCACGTATTGCACACAGAGAAGGTTACCCTGAAATCGGTTTATACTGGGAAAAGGCTGCTTACGAAGAAGCTGAACACGCTGCTAAGTTTGCAGAACTTTTAGGCGAAGACCTTGAACCAAACATGAAGGCTACTACAAAGGATAACCTTGCATGGAGAGTAGAATGCGAATTCGGTGCTACTGCAGGTAAGTTCGAACTTGCTAAGTGCGCTAAGAAGAACAACCTGGATGCTATCCACGATACAGTTCACGAAATGGCAAGAGACGAAGCTAGACACGGCAAGGCTCTGAAGGGTCTGCTGGAAAGATATTTCGGCTAATAGACAAAAGTATTGAAATTTCAATAAGAATAGAGAAGGCTGCCTGAGAATTCAGGTGGCCTTTTTTATGGACTTGAAAGAGTAATATGGGTCTTTCAGTTGTCCTTTTGTTGTCCCTCGGCATCTGGCAGAGGGTAAAAATAACACCTATATTGTCCTTTGAAAATGTTGTCCCTAATTGTCCTTTGGACTATTATCATTTTAGATCAAAACCTCTTCATTTACAACTTCTAATTAAGTTCTTTACATCTTCAGATTCAGAAGCAAACAAGAAAGAAGTATCTAATTAACATCTTTATAACAACTTCTTAAAGTGCGGAAACAACATTTTCCCGCTGCTGTTTAATGCAAGTCTAATAAGGCTTGCTTTTTTTATTTATCTTTTTCTAATGTGTGCCATTAAAACGACTGGTTGAATTTATATTGATGCTATACTAAGTACATAAAGAACAGGAAAACAAAACCTGAAACAAACAAATCCAATAGAAAGAATGAGGTAAACAAAATGACAATTACAAGAGAACACTTAACAATCAATTTTGAAAATGGAGACAGCACAATGGGTATCTGTGCAGCAACAAGAGAACAGATCCTCTACATACCAATCGAAGTAAAGAGGGCAGCAAATAAGAAAAAGGGCGAATACTCCAGACTGTATAAGCGTTTTAAGAAAATGTACCCTTCCTATAAAGAAGTGATCATCTGGTAAACAAGTGCCATTAAAAGGACTGGCTATAAAAACAACAATGCTATACTAAATACATAAAGAACAGGAAAACAAATCCGCTTTAAAAACTAACAAGAAAAAAGGAGAACGAAAAATGTATTACACAAATAATATTACAATTACAATGGATGATAACTTAACTGCTACAAAGGCTCTGGAAGTGTTGAAGTCCAGACTTGAAAAAGGATTTGAAGTAGATGAAAATTACAGAAGAAATCCTTCTGTAAGAATGTTAAATGATTTATATGTTGATGGCAATGACATTCAAGTGCCAGAAGATAGCGGTTATTACGTTCCAGAAGAACCAGAAGTTTTTATTGAACTGCTGAAGGCAATTGCTACAGAATTAAAAGAAGAAAATCTCTGGGCTTTTATATCTAATGTTTGTGATTGTTCAGAAAGCCAAATTGAAGCCACTTATGAAAATGGAACTCTGAAGACAAAAACAACTTACTACCCATCTGGATATACAGAATTTATCTGGTGTGAAGAATGTGGCGGAAATGTTGTTGCTTTGGAAGAATGTGATCCTGAACAAACATACTTCTGTCCTGATTGTGGCGAAGAACTCAGTATTGAAAAAATTAGAGAATACCTTCCAGAAATCACTACAGCAGAATTTACAATTTAATATAACCAGTACCATTAAAAAGACTGGTCAGAAAGAAACTAATGCTATACTAAATACATAAAGAACAGGACAACAAATCCTCTTCAAAATAAAAATCTAAAGTATAAAATTTAAAAAATGAAAGGAATCAAAATTATGAAGATCAATTTAGTAAAGAACGAAGTAGTTATCACTAAGAAGGAAAACGCAGCTATGAGCAATCCAAAGTCTGATGAATTTGCTGAACTGATGAGTTTAAGATCCCAGTTCCCTAACCTGAAGGTTGTTGTAAGAGAAACCAAGAGCAGAGATTGCTATAAGGGTTTAACAGAAAAGTTTATGGCTCAGTACATTGAAAAGAATGGAGATGAAGAAGTTAAGGAAGAATTTAATTCCCTGATGGGCAAGGATTCTATTCTGGCAGACAAGGTTTCTTATGGAGAACTGAAGATGTGGTTCTTATCCAAGTTCCCAGAAATCGAAGAATTCTACACCAAGAGAAATGATGTTCTGAAGACCGCAAAGGCTACAATGGACACCAGAAGAAAGAATAGAGCAGCAGCTTAATCCAGAAGAAAGGAAGTAAAGAAAATGAGAGATATTAAGGTAGATTTTATTAACAACGAAATTATTATGACAAGAAAGTTTGCGGCTCAGGCTTCTGATCCCCGCAGTGCCGAATACGCATTACTTCAGGCAACAAGACAGGCTTACCCTAACTTCGCAGTTAGAAAGCACACAATCAAGAAGAACTCTAACAAGGAATGTTATAAGGGTCTGACTTATGACTACATGAGAAATTATATTCTCACTCACGAAAGCAAAGTGGCTATGGATAAAGTGCTTGCGGAATTTGATAATATGCTTCTGATCTCCCAGTGCCATTCTAAAGGCTACCGCTACCCTACTATCAAGAAGTGGTTCTTAGATAAGTACCCTGAAATCAGCCAGTTCGGTATGACCGCAAAGGTTGAAGAGGAAATGAATAATGTTTGTGAGTTCGCTATGGGTGCGTAAATGAAAGGAGTAAATTATGAATACAAAAAACTTATTATCTAATGTTGCTAAAGAAATGGGTAAGTCTGATGTGGCTGCCGCAAAAATGAT
>JAFQHT010000065.1 GCA_017397825.1 Bacillota bacterium
GGTGGTTCGTCACCGCCGCCTGCCGGTGGTTCATCGCCGCCGCCTGCCGGTGGTTCGTCGCCGCCACCTGCTGGTGGTTCGTCACCGCCGCCTGCTGGTGGTTCGTCACCGCCACCTGCCGGTGGTTCGTCACCGCCGCCTGCTGGTGGTTCGTCACCGCCGCCTGCGGGTGGTTCGTCGCCGCCGCCTGCCGGTGGTTCATCGCCGCCGCCTGCCGGTGGTTCGTCGCCGCTCTGAGGCTGATCTGGAATTACACTTCCTCTGAGATTATTGAGTCCCATGTCTGGTTCAGAAAGACTACCATCTGCATGGCCTTCCTGATGAGAAAGAGTCAGGGACCCTGTCGCTCCTGAAGTAACATTCTGGTAATTTACTGTTATTGAAGACTCCCCATAGAAATCAAACAGATTTACCATGCTTTCCATGTCTACTGTTAAGTTTGTCCCGCCCCCTGTAACAGAACCTTCAAAACTGCCGTTGTCATAAGAAACAACAATTACGTCATGATTTGAACCAATACTCTGGTCCAGATGAATTCTCTGCTCTGTCTGACCGTTGCCTGCAAATGCAGTTCCCGGAATGAGCGTGATTGTGAGCATAATTGCCATTATGAGGATAAATGCTCTTCTTCCTTTAAAGTTCTTAGTCATGATTTCGATCTCCTTTTCTGTTTTGTCTGGGAATCGAAATACTGGCTGCTGGGCCGACATGTCCTTTTATTTTTGAGTCTTACTTGCTGGTCATTGGAGTTAGTCCCCTGGCTTTGCGTCCCATCCTTTCGGATGGTTTGCCTTTTTCAAATATTTCAGTGGTTTGTTGTTGTTTGTAGCTTGATTATAGCACTCCGGGTGTTACAGAAACCGTTACATTTTGAAAAATTTCTTTCAAAAATAGAATCTTTTTCAATTTCTGCAAATTCTTCCGGTATCACTAAAAAACCCCGCACAAGGCGGGGTCTGTCAGTTCATTATTTATATATGAAATTAGTTTTTCTTCTTGCCAGCAGCAAAACCGATTGCCATTACAACTGCAAATACGATGATGTAGAACAGTACAGGGCATGAGAATGTGCCGTTTGCAGCTGCTGCCTGGTAAGGTCTGATACCGTGAGCATAGATTGCTGCACATACCATAGCAATACTTGCCAGCAGTCCAAGCGTAGGAATAACAAATCTCTTGACTGGAGGCAGGTCTGTAGCTTTTCTCATGAAGTTGATGAAAATAGGTATATAGAAACCGTAAACTGTTACAATCGGAAGCTCAGATGAGTCAAAGCTGAATAAACCGAACCACTGGAATGCACCAAGGTTAGCACCGTAGAAGTACACAAGCCATACTGCACTCATCAGAAGACCGATAACTGCAGAGTTGGATGGCATATTTGTGTGCGGATCGATCTGACCGAATACGTCGGATCTAGGACCTTCCTTACGTGCAGCCATAGCGTACATAGCTCTTGTGCTGCCTACCATAAGGCCGTTGAGAGTACCCATACATGAAATAGCAATGAACAGGTTAAGTACAAGACCTAACTTGCTTCCGAAAATATTTGTGAAGGCAATAGTTGCACCGTCATTCATGAGGGATTCAACTGAAGCACCGCCTGCAACGCCGATGTAGTATGCCACGTATGTGATTACGATGATAACACCACCTACAAGGAGTGCGATAGGGAGGTTTTTCTTTGAGTCTTTGATTTCTGCGTTGATGGAAGTTGCAATAATCCAGCCTTCATAAGCAAATGCTGTAGCTACAACTGCAGAGAAAAGAGTTCCCTGGCCTACACCTGTGCTCGCATACTGGAAGTTTTCAATAAGGAGTCCGCCATCTGATGATAAACCAACAATAATACCTACTACTGCCATGAGGAAGAGAGGAATCATCTTGATTACAGTTGTGGAAACCTGGAAGTGACCAGCAAGCTTTGGTGATAAAGCATTGAGTGCATAAGCACCGCAAAGAAGGATAAGTGCCAGTGCAATACATTCAGGACCGACAACACAGCCGCCCTGATCAGCAGGGACAATCAGCTGTACATTCGGGAATGCAGATGTGATAAATACCATTGTATATCTTGCGGATACCCATGCAAGCACACCTGTCATTGAAGGGAAGTAAATGAAAGTTGAGAACCATGCAAGTGCGTAGCCGTACTTAGGACCAACTGTAGCTTCACCGTAGTCAACCAGACCGTTTACCTTTTCATATTTTGTAGCAAGGACTGCAAATGCTGTGATACAGCAGAGCATAATCACACCACCGATAATCCACGCCCATACACCGATAACCATATTACCGGAAGTTGTCTGTAAAATACTCTGTGCTTTGAAGAACACACCGGAACCGATTACGATACCTACAACCATGCAGATAGCGGTAAACAGTCCGTATTTTTTCTGAAGACCATTTTCCATTTTTTATTTCTCCTAACATAAATTTTCGATATATTATATTACCACAAAACATATATAAAAAACAAGCACGGTTTTAGCATGCTTGTAATTTTTTTACGTATTTTGTAGTTGTTTGCTGTTTTTTTCGTCCCAGATATTATAAAAAACCACCGCTCCCAATACTATGATGCCTCCTGCCAGTGCAAACAGACCCGGAATCTCACCATAAAACAGTGCAACCCACACAGGATTAAGCAGCGGTTCAATCATACCCAGAAGCGAACATGAAAGCGGACTTATCATTGAAGATGCTTTGCCGTAAAAAATATACGGAATTCCCAGCTGCACTATGCCAAGAAGCAGGATACATGCAATTTCAATTCCTGTCACTGACACACCGGATGTAATCAATCCGGTCGGTATACCTATTACCGCTGTCAGTATATGAGCCAGCAATATTCCCGTCATTTTTTCAGACATATCATGGATGCTGCCATTGAAAATGAACATTCCGCCCATAAACAGACCTGAAATAATAGCAATGCAATTGCCCGCCATGCTTCCCAGATCAAGTTCATCCATGAAGAAGAGCATAATACCGGCGAAAGTAACTGCAACCACACCAATCTCCATTTTTTTCAGCTTCTGCTTAAGAAAAACAGCTGTAATTACCAGCACAAAGGCAGGTGCTATATATTGAAGGACTATGGCATTGGCCGCTGTTGTCATTTTGTTTGCGATTACAAAGCAGGTTACACAGCCGCACAGGCACACCCCTGCTGAAACAGATGATTTTGTAATCTTTATTTTATATCTGCTGGCCATCATGTACAGCAGCACAACCGTACCGGAAATAAAACTTCTGGTCCCCGCAATAAGGAACGGGCTTTCATCTATGTATTTCATAAGAATTCCACCGATACTCCACATTACAGCACAGAGAGCCATCAGCAGTTCGCCTTGTCTTTTAGTACTCATATTCTGTTCACATACTCCTCTTTAATTATCTGCACAACATTTTAAACTATTTACTTCAAAACTTCAATATTGTATAATTGAACCAAATGTAAATTTTAACTCTATCAAGGGAGGAGTATTCTATGAAATACACAGATTTCAGCGATAAAAAAATATCACGTCTCGGTTTCGGAACTATGAGACTTCCTATGGACGCACAAGGCGAAATAGATTATGAAGAAGGCAAAAAAATGGTAGACTATGCTCTGGAGCATGGCATCACATATTTCGATACAGCTTATAAATATCATGCCGGTGAAGCAGAATATTTCTGCCGTGAAGTCCTGGTAAAACGTCATCCACGTGAAAGTTTCTTTCTGGCGGACAAGCTTCCTACATGGCTCTGCAAAACACCTGAAGCTGTAGCCGAAAAATTCCAGGAACAACTGGACAAGTGCGGTGTTGAATATTTTGACTTCTATCTTCTGCACAACGTAGCTGAAGGCAGCTGGCAGAATATTCTTGATCAGCAGATGATTGAATATCTTCTTACAGAAAAGGAAGCAGGCCGCATCGGACACCTCGGACTGTCTGTTCACTGCGAACCGCCACTTCTCCGCGAAGTTCTGGAAAAATACGGACACGCACTGGAATTTGTTCAGATTCAGCTCAACTACATGGACTGGGATTATATTGATGCCAAAGAGCTTTACTATATCTGCCGCGAATTCAACAAACCAATCATCATCATGGAACCTGTACGCGGCGGTATGCTGGCAAACCCTATGAGCGAAAAGGCTCGTAGTATTCTTGATGAAGCCGGTAAGGAAGAAGGTTTCTCATACGCTGACTATGCACTGGGTTATGTGGATCAGCTTGAAGGAATTGCATGGACTCTTTCCGGTATGTCCAATCTGGAACAGATGAAGCAGAATATTGCTTTCTTTGATGGTGAAGGACTTAAAGAAAAGCATCTTGAAGCAGTTGCAGAAGCAGCCAAAGTACTTCAGTCAGACATTCTGGTTCCTTGCACAAGCTGCAATTACTGCTTTGAATGTCCGTCTGAAATCAAGATTTCAAAGATTTTCACCGGATATAACGAAGCCGCAGCCAAAGGATTCCACTGGATCTGGGGTTCCCTTTCCAAAACATATCAGAAACTCGGCCCTAATGCAAATGACTGTATTGAGTGCGGAAACTGCGAAAGCCACTGTCCTCAGAACATCAGAATTATCGATATGCTTAAGAAAATTGATTTAAAGTATAAAGAACTTGAAGAAAAAGGAGAGTAAATTATGCGTATAACAACTGAACATTCAAAAAGCCCTGAAACATGGTGCGGTCTTAACCGCCCGGAAATGGCTGAGAAAGATGCTGATGCAGTAATTTTCGGTATTCCTTTTGATGGCGGCGTGAGCTACAGAGGCGGTGCTGCCCAGGCTCCTGACCTGCTCCGTGCCAATACTAAATCTTCCACACCTTGTACCGAACGACTGGATTTTTTCAGTGATTTCAACGTTGTTGATGCCGGTAACTTCAAGGATGAAGACCGTGAAAAAATGTTTGCTGAAGTGCAGGAATATGTGGCAGGCCTTGTAAGAGATGGTATCAAGTTTACTATGGTGGGCGGCGACCACTCCGTTACAATTCCTGTTGAAAGAGGTATCAACGATGCTGTTGATGAAGATTTCGGTATCATCCACGTAGATGCTCACATGGACCTCTGCGACTGTCTGGAAGGTGACTATCTTTCCCACGGCAATACTGAAAAAAGAGCCCTGGAACTCGAACACGTCTCCGGTTTTGAAAACCTCTATTTCATCGGCATCCGTTCCATCGAACCTGATGAATTCCAGCTTCACAAGGAGAACAACATTCAGGTAAAAACAGCTTATGACTGCTACAAAGAAGGTATCGAAGCAATTGCTGATGACTGTATCGCAAAGATGAAAAAGTTCAGCAAAGTTTACCTGACATTTGACATCGACGCTCTTGACCCTGCATATGCAGCAGGTACAGGTACTCCTCAGTTCGGCGGTCTTACATCCAGAATGGCGCTTACACTCATGGAAAAACTTTTCACAAATCTTAATATCATAGGTTTTGATATTGTGGAAATCGCACCTCCTCTGGATCCTTCACTGGCTTCCATGTACGCAGGCCGTAAGCTCATCACTGAAGGCTGGGGTTACTGGGCTGCACAGATCGGCAAGCTTGAAACAAGATAACCTGAATAACTGAAAACTAAAATATAAACGCAGACATAAAAAGTGCCTGGGCTACCAAAGCCCAAGCACTTTTTGCATTATCAGTGAAACTATGCCTATCATTACCCAGCAGCAGAAGCCCAGACCAATTGGCTTGGCTCCTGATTTTATCAGCTTCACAATGTCAGTATTCATACCGATGGCGCTCATTGCCATCACAATGAAGAATTTGCTGACTTTCTTAAGTAAACTGAATATTGCTGCCGCAGTTTCCAGCGCCGCTCCTGTCAGCACCTGATTTACAATGGTTGTAACGGCAGATGCTGCCACAAAGTATATTATAAATGTTGGTACCATTTTAATAATGGAAAGCTTTTTCTCTTCAGTATTGGTTCTGCGTGCCTGTATAATTGAGAGGCACACAGTAATTGGAATTATTGCCAGAGTTCTTGTAAGTTTTACAATTGTGGCATATTCAAGCACTGCACCGTCTGTTCCGTGGAGCGTGTCCCATACAGCGGCTGCAGCAGTAACAGAGGACGTATCGTTAACAGCCGTTCCGGCAAACAATCCGAAGCCCATATCACTGAGACCTATAATATCTCCCAGGGTAGGATAAATAAGGGCTGCTGCCACATTGAAAAGGAACACAACAGATACTGACTGTGCAATTTCTTCATCGCTGGCGCCTATTACGGGAGCCGTGGCCGCAATGGCAGAGCCGCCGCATATGGAAGAACCCACGCCGATAAGGGTTGCTGTTTTTTCAGGGACCTTAAACAATTTAAATATGATGTATGCCGTAATCAGTGACGTTGCAATGGTTGAGATGATAATAGGAAGAGATGTGACTCCTACTTTTCCTACTGTGGCCAGGTTGAGTCCGAAACCCAGGAGAATTACCGCCCACTGAAGAACTTTTTTTGATGTAAAGGCTATACCCGGCTTCACCGATTCTTTGCTGCCTGGTTTAAACACAGAGCCTATAATAATGCCTATAATAATTCCCAGAACAGGGGCTCCTATTATTTCAAGAGCAGGTAAAAAGTTTACAAGTCCGGTTGCTGCTGCGGCAATTAAAAGACACAGTGCGACGCCCGGCATCAGATTTTTTATTTTATTCATCACAATACCTTTCTTTTAACGGTGACAAAACCACCTTAATATGGTAAAATATATATTCAGAAATTTCTTTTGGATTTGAGGAAGGAGACCCTTCAGAATGAAAGCAGTTTTAAGAAAAACCATAGTGCCTTTTGCAGCAGCACTTGTCATTTGCTGCGGTCTCTGCGCAGTTGATGCGGATGCTGCCATAAGCAATGTGGAGCAGCGCACTCAGGAACAGATTGTTCTATATGCACAGGACCACCCTACCAACCTGGCTCGCTATGAAGAATCAGGCAAATCACTTTACGGCTATAAGATAACTTATGACGAAGAACCTTTGCTTGAGTCTCCTTACGAAGCAGGTGCTCTTTCTGACGCAGAGCTTGTCTGCGCCCTCAATACAGTTAAAACCATCAGGTATATTGCAGGAATTTCTGATGAAGTATACCTTTCTGATAACTATAATAGTTTAACACAAGCTTCTTCTATCGTCAATTATGCAAACGGCAAACTCAGTCATACTCCTGGTATGCCTGCCGGCATGGATTATTCCCTGGCCTCCGAAGGAATTACAGGTGCAAAGAACTCCAATATCGCATGGACTTCATGGAAAAACAACAGCCTGAAGTGGACTATTATCCACGGCTGGATGGATGACAGCGATGAAGGGAATCTTCCGGTTCTCGGCCACCGCCGCTGGATTCTCAACCCTTCTCTCGGCATGACCGGCTTTGGGTCTGTCACCGGAGAATCCGGAACATATAATGCCATGTATATAATGGACAAGTCCAATCCTGATGATTCGTACACAGGCGTTGCATGGCCTGCTGCCAACACTCCTGTATCATATTTTGCATCAACCTCACCATGGAGCTTCAGTGTCGGCGAAGAAGTTGCTGATACTGATGTGGTGGTTTCCCTTCTGAGAGCCCGAGACAGCAAAATCTGGACTTTCAGCAAGTACTATTCTGATGGTGAATTTTATGTGGACAACCAGAATTACGGCCAGAAAGGCTGTATAATTTTCAGGCCCGAAGATATAGGCGGATATGAACCCGGCGACCACTTCTATGTTGTTATATATATAGGTGATGAAGAGTATAGCTACGAAGTAAACTTCTTTAACCTTGACGGGTATTTTGCACCGGCTGTCCCTGACAAGCCAACCGTTTCTCTCAATGATATGAACAAACCTGCCATTGAGTGGAAACCTGTGAAAAATGCTGACAAATACACGCTTTACCGCAAATCCAGAGGCGGGTCATGGACAATTCTTGCTGATGACCTGGATGACTGCTATTATGATGATGCCAGTGCCGGCAAAGGTATCCGTTACTACTACAGAGTAACCGCAAGCAATATTGTCAGCGGAACAAACTATGAAAGTGATTTTTCAGCAAGTACTTACCGCACTGTGCCTCTTGACAAACCTTCAATCACTTCGCTGAAAGCTACAGCAAAGAAAACCAATTATGTCAAATGGTCTTCAGTAAGCAAGGCTACCGGCTACGAAGTTTACCGCCGCCCTGCAGGCAGCACTAAGTGGACTAAAATGAAAACTACTTCAAACAAGTACTATAAAAACACTTCTGCAAAATCGGGCGTTAAATATCAGTACCGCGTGCGGGCTTACAGAACATATAACGGTTACAAAGTTTACAGTTCATATTCGTCATATAAATCGGTGAAAACTAAATAACTGCACATCAAAAGGCATTCCCGGAATCAGGAATGCCTTTCTGTTTACTTTGCTTTATTCAAGTTCAAATGCACCCATGTAGAGCTGATAGTACTTGCCTTTTTCTTCAATCAGGCGGTTATGGTCGCCGCGTTCGATGATGCGGCCGTTTTCCATAACCATGATAACGTCAGAGTTCTGTACAGTTGATAAACGATGGGCAATTACGAATACAGTTCTGCCGTGCATCAGATTATCCATACCACGCTGAACGATTGATTCAGTACGTGTATCAATTGAGGAGGTTGCTTCATCCAGAATCATTACCGGTGGATCCGCTACAGCGGCTCTGGCGATTGAAATCAGCTGGCGCTGGCCCTGTGAAAGGCCGCTTCCGTCACCCTCCAAAATTGTATTGTAACCCTTTGGCAGCATGCGGATGAAACCATCTGCATTCACCAGTTTTGCAGCTGCGATGCATTCTTCGTCTGTCGCATCAAGCTTGCCGTAACGGATGTTTTCCATAACTGTACCCGTAAACAGGTTTACATCCTGCAGCACCACGCCCAGTGAACGGCGCAGGTCTTCTTTGCGGATACGGTTGATTTCGATACCGTCATAAAGAATCTTACCATCATCAATATCGTAGAAACGGTTAATAAGATTAGTAATTGTAGTCTTGCCTGCACCTGTTGCACCTACCAGAGCAACTTTCTGGCCGGGCTCTGCGTAAACAGTAATATCATGGAGAACCATCACATCGTCCACATAACCGAAATCAACTTCTGTCAGGTTGATTTTGCCGCGGACTTCCACAAGTTCTTCGCCGTCCTTCCACGCCCATGTGCCTGTGTGCTCCTTACACTCTGTGAGCGTGCCGTCTTCTGCTTTATGAGCATTTACCAGTGTTACTGTGCCGTGGTCTTCTTCGCCAGGTTCGTCAAGAAGCTTGAATATTCTGGATGCACCGGCCATGGCCATGATTACTGAGTTGAGCTGCTGTGAAACCTGAGTAATCGGATTGATAAAGTTTCTTGAAAGAATCAGGAAAGATGCGATTGTCCCCAGAGTTACTGTCGGTTCGCCCATAACCGAAAGGTTAGGCACCCCGGCTATTCCCATAAATCCTCCCACAATAGCAATTACAACGTAAAGTACATATCCCAGGTTGCCCATGAGCGGCATTATGATATTGGCAAGTATATTGGCTCTGGTCCAGCTGTCTCTCAGGCTTTCATTCTTTTCATCGAAATTTTCCTGTGCTTTTTCTTCATGGCAGAAAACTTTCACAACTTTCAGCCCGTTTATCATTTCTTCAATATATCCGTTGATATCTGCCAGGCTTTCCTGCTGCTTCACAAAATATGTGCTGCTCTTGCCTGCCAGTTTTTTCATGATTATAAGCACAAGGCCTGTGAACGCCAGTGTTACCAGAGTGAGCCAGATGCTCAGGTGAATCATTGACACAAACACTGCAGCCATTGAAATCACTGAACTGAACAGATTCGGTAAGCTCTGTGAAATCATCTGACGAAGGGTATCAGTATCGTTGGTGTAATGGCTCATTACTTCCCCGTGGGTACGCTGGTCGAAATAACTTACAGGCAGAGTCTGCATATGTTCAAACATCTGGTCACGGACATCTTTGAGTATGTTCTGCGCCACCACCGCCATAGTTCTGTTATAGAAGTAGCTGCTGAAAATCCCTGCAGCGAAGATACACGCCATAGTGGTAATTGCCTGCAGCAGGCCTGTGTATACAGGTGATGCTTCAAGAAGCAGCGGTGCAATATAATCATCAATGAGGCCTCTCATAAACAGAGAGGATGCTACGCTTGCCAGGGAGCTGACAAGAATGCAGATAACTACGAAGATCATGCGGATCCTGTAAGGTTTCAGATAAGTCAGCACTCTTGCTGCCGTTGCTGTGTCCAGCTTGGCACCGGAGTACATCTGTCTTCCCCCTCCTCTTGGTCCGGGCATAGGGCCTCTACTCATTGTCTGCACCTCCCTTCTCATCTTCAGTTACTTTGTTCTGTGAATCGTAAACTTCTCTGTAAATTTTGCTGGAAACCATGAGTTCATCGTGAGTTCCCATACCTTCAATTTTACCGTCGTCCAGAACAATAATAAGGTCTGAATCCTGAACTGACGCGATTCTCTGTGCGATGATAATTTTAGTAGTATCAGCCATTTCTTCAGCAAAAGCCTGACGGATGATGGCATCTGTCTTCATGTCAACTGCACTTGTTGAGTCGTCGAGAATGAGGATTTTCGGTTTCTTCAGCAAAGCTCTGGCAATGCAGAGTCTCTGCTTCTGACCGCCGGATACGTTCGCGCCGCCCTGCTCAATATATGTGTCATAACCATCTTCGAACTTGTCGATGAACTCGTCAGCACAGGCAACGTGACAGGCATGGCGGATTTCTTCATCAGTGGCATGCTCATTACCCCAACGGAGATTTTCTTTTATTGTACCGGAAAACAGCACATTCTTCTGCAGAACCATTGCTACCTGGTTTCTGAGAGTTTCAATATCGTAGTCGCGGACATCCACGCCGCCGACTTTTACGCAGCCTTCTGTAACGTCATAAAGTCTTGGAATCAGCTGCACCAGGCTGGACTTGGAAGAACCGGTACCACCGAGGATACCCACAGTCTGGCCGGATTTTATGTGAATGTTGATGTTTTTAAGAACCTTTTTGGTTGGAGCCTCTGTCTCAGGGGCATTGTCTCCGTCTTCATCGTCAGGATCATCGTCAAGTTCACGTGCATATCTGAAGGACACATTTTCAAAGTCCACGGAACCGTCTGCAACTTCAAACACAGGCTCTGCCGGGTTCTGTATTTCGCTTTCCTCATCAAGAATTTCAACGATTCTGCGCGCAGAAGCACGTGCCATTATCATCATCATGAAAATCATGGAAATCATCATGAGGCTCATGAGAATCTGTGTTGTATAAGTAATCATACTCATAAGCTGGCCTGTTGTCAGACCCAGCAATTCGTTATTACCACTGGCAACAATCATTCTCGCACCGAACCATGCAATAAGAAGTACACATGTGTACATGGAAAACTGCATAATCGGTCCCATGAAAGCCATAGTTTTTTCTGCCTTTGAAAAATCTTTATATATTGAACCTGAAATGTCTGTGAATTTTTCAGTTTCATAATCCTGCCTGTTGAATGACTTCACAACACGCATACCATAAAGATTTTCCTGAACCACATTGTTCAGCCTGTCATATGTTCTGAACACTTTTTCAAAAATCGGATGTACTCTGCTCATAATGAGGAATATTCCTATTCCCAGTACAGGCAGCACTGTTACGAATACCAGCGCAAGCTTTGCATTGATTGTAAATGCTGCTCCCAGAGCAAAAATCAGCATGAAAGGTGCTCTGATTGCGATTCGTGTAATCATCTGGAATGCCTGCTGCACATTGGTAACGTCTGTTGTAAGTCTTGTGACAATGCTTCCTGTAGAGAACTTGTCAATACTTGTAAAAGAGTACCCCTGCACCTTGCTGAACATTGCTTCTCTCAGGTTCTTTGCAAAACCTGCTGAACCCATAGGCGCAGTTCTTCCGGCCCCTACACCGAAGAGCATTGCCAGAAATGCAACGAAGAGCAGTATGCTTCCGTATTTTGTTATGACTCCCATATCTCCTGCATCAATTCCTTTGTCGATGAGGTCTGCCATAATCAAAGGTATTGAAATTTCAAGAAAGGTTTCCAGAATTACCTGAATAGGCGTCATAATCGCGTATTTTTTATATTTTCCTACGTATTTTGCCAGTTTTTTAATCATCCTTGTATCTCCTTTTAACCTTTGTATTATATCACAAAAAATGGAAGCTCTCAACGGTAAGAGACTCCATGACACTAAGTATTTCCTGATTTTTTTGTGAAGTTTTAGTGACAAACCGGTTCTTTTGTTGTATATTATATATTATATACAAATAACGATAATACTTACTCACAGGAGGAATTTTAAATGTTTACAAAAGCAATTACTAAAAAACCTTGCAGAGCCCTTATCGACGGTATCACAACTTCCATGTTCGGTGAAGGCACACCTGATTACGATGCAGCTATCCGCCAGCACGATGAGTACGTTGCTACTTTAAGAGAACTTGGTCTTGAAGTTACTGACCTTGAAGGCGATGAAAGATACCCTGACTCCTGCTTCGTTGAAGACCCTGCAGTAGTTATGGCAGAATGTGCAGTTATCACAAACCCTGCAACAGACTCCAGAAACGGCGAAAAGCACGAAATCATCAAGACAATCAAGCAGTTCTATGCTGATGACCAGATTTTCTTTATCGAAGCTCCTGGTACAATGGAAGGCGGCGACGTAATGCTGGTTGACAAGCACTTCTATGTTGGTCTTTCCGACCGTACAAACGAAGAAGGTGCAAAGCAGTTTGCTGACATCGTCGGCAAATTCGGTTATGAAGTGACTACAGTTCCTGTAACTGAAGGTCTTCACCTGAAAGACTTCGTTATCTACCTTGAAAACAACAACATGCTTGTTTCCGCAGTTATGAACGAAAAGGAAGCTTTCAAAGATTTCAACCGTTTCGTAGTTGACGCTGACGAGCTCTACGCTATCAACAGCATGAATATCAACGGTACAGTTCTGGTGCCTATGGGACACCCTAAGACTCAGAAAATTATTGAAGATCTTGGATACCCTGTAAAGGTTATGGACACCAACGAATTCAGAAAAATCGACGGCAGCCTGACTTGCCTCTCACTGAGATTCTAAAAATCAAAATAATTAAGGACATGGGTTCGAGTCCCATGTCCTCCGCCATAAAACGAAAAAGACAGGTTCTGACCTGTCTTTTTTCGTTTTTGATGTAGAATTGTGGGACTCGGACCCGAGAGGGCAGAGGCGCAGCGAGAGGGTCCGGTGGACCGTCGAGCAGCCTCTGGTCCGTAGCCACCAGCGGAGCGGTGGCGAGGAGGCAGTACGCGAGCGCAGCGAAGCGGACGGTCGAGTCCCATGTCCTCCGCCATAAAAAGTACCTGTCCATCAGACAGGTACTTTTTTATATCTGAGATAGACAATATGTACCGTAATTTGATATAATAAAATAACAAACAAACTATCAAAGGAGAACATCTATGGGACCACTGACTGCTATAATTTTCTTTATAATATCAGCGATATTATATATAGTGAGCGTATGTTATTTTAAAGGAAAAGGGATTTTGTTCAATATTTCTTACATTGTTGCAAGAAAAGAAGAACGTGAACAGATGGATACAAAACCACTTTTCCGCCATACAGCAATAGTGTTTGTACTTCTGGGTACAGTTTTTCTGCTGGAAGGACTGGCCGCTGTTTTCAGCAACTTCTGGCTTGGTGCTCTTGCTGCGGTGGGTTTAGTAGCTGTAGTGGTTTACATTGCTTTTGGCAGTGCGAAGAATACGTAACAGTTATACGAATAAAAAAGGACATGGGACTCGAATTCTTGTGCATACCAATTCAGCGTATGCCAATTAGTGTCATAAACGGCTATTTTTCAATGTTTTTTCATTTTTGCGTTTTCCTTCGAGTTTCTGCGAATATCTTTAAATTTCATTTATTTTGCGTCAGATTTTGCGTCAGATTTGTCCAAAACGGTTTCTCTCGCCTTCTTTTTTTCATGTTTAATTTTGTCATACACGCCCTCAATAGCTTTGTCAACATCTTCTTCGTCTACATCGAGGCCCAGCGCCTGAATTTTCTTTCTTAAGTATCTCAGCACTTCTTCTTTCTTTTCGTCTCCGGTATTAGTCTGCATCCATTGACGTGCAAATCGCACTGCAGTTTCAGTAAGCTCAAGCAAGGCCTTATAGTCCTCTGTTTTTGTGTTTTTCTCCACGGCCTCACGCACCGGTTTGATGTAAATAAAAAATGCCGCTGCAACAATCACGGCAAACGCAAGTAATGTGATAATTAAACCTAAATCCATCATTCTTCTCCTTCCTCTTCATACTCATCTACATAATCATTGTCAGATGATTTATTGTTTTTATTAGTTACGGTTTTTACAGTTCCTACGGCGCAAGAGAACCCTGCCAGCCACTTGCAGAAGCTGTAGAACTGTTCTGTGTTGGTCTCATCGATGCTGCTGCCAGTAACGTTGGCAATATATACGGCTATGCAGTACAGCAGTGCTGCTGTTGCTGCAACAAACAGCATCTTCTTTCTTGTGCTCCATTTTTTCATAATGCTTTCACCTGCCCGTTGTAGTAGGCGTTGAACCACCCCTTGTCAGTTTTCATCCAGATGCTTTTTCCGACTTTCTTGATCTGCCTGCAGGTTACCTGTTCCCCGATTTTGAGTAAGCACATTTTTTCGCCATTGATAGATGCTTTGCTTCTGCAGTTCATGTTTGCGCAGAGAACATACATGTTACCAACCTTGTAATTCGGTACTGGTTCAGGATTCACAATATCATAGTCCGGGCGGTAAATCATTCTGATCTGTGACTGTTTCCTCGTCTTGATAGCCACACAGCCTCCGTTTGACTGTGAGCCGCCATTGTTCGATGAAGTGTTGCCCTCGATTGTAGTGTAGGTGCCGTCAGTGTTTTTCTTGAGGATGAAGCCCACATGTCCAGATGCACCCTTTTTGCTGAAATCAAAAAGGACAACATCACCCAGCCGCCCCTTGTCTTTTGCTATTACCTTTTCTTTTTTTCTCGCATACGTTTCGATAGCTGGAACATATGCAGTCTTTTTGCCGTTAAAAAACAGTTTTGCCGCTTTGGCTTTTCTGAAGCAGAACCACACGTATACCGCGCACCAAGCAAACTGTTTGCCTGATACCTTACCGCCGTAGTATTCTGTATTGAACAGAACATTACCTGGCGGTGAAGCTTTAGTCCCGTTATAAGCCAAGGCAATCTTGATAACTTCTTTTGCTGTTGCCATGCCTGTCACCTCCTTTATGGTTTGTGGAACTGTTCAAGGTCGCCGATTCTTCGGTTCGCTACCTTGATTCGTTCCTCGTCAACTTCAAGCTTTTTTTCTACAAGATAAAGCCGCTCCACTGCATTGTTGTGAAGGTCGACCTTTTTAACAAGCTGATCGAGCTTGTACGAAATCATTTCAATTGTAGAATCATGTTTTGCTTCTAGCTCTTTTCTTTGCTTTTCTCTTTCGTATTCAAGCTGTTTCTGCATCTGCTCTCTCTGCAGTTCGAGTTCCTGGCGCTGAAGTTCGTACTCCTGTTTTTGCTCTTCGCGCTGCTGTGCTAAGTCTGCAGCTTGTTTTTTTCTTTCGGAGCGATTGTTTAAAATACAAACCAGCAGAGTTACTGATCCACTTATTAAAGCTACAATTATTGTAGTTTCAATCATCGCTTCTCCTTTCCAACAAAAAACAACCCTTAGCGGTAAGGGTTGTTTTCATCTTTAACTGTGGTTAATGCCTTGAATAAGGCATACTTTTCTTTTCTGCTCAAGTCTGAGCGCTTATCAAGGTATGTTTTAGCTTCTTTTGCTGAAATGTCTCTGTTTCCATTCGTATTCGCATACTGGCGTGCTTTTTCGTAGTCTTTTGCCGTTAAACCGTATTTCATAAGCAGCTTAGCCTCATTTACGGCACTTTCGGAAATACCGAGTACTTCAAATACTGATGTCTTGTAACTTTCTTCTGCAAGCATGCCCATTGCTTTTGCAATTTGGGTGTCACCTTCTGCTTCGCTGTATACTTCATAAATATCCAGTGCTTTTCCTTTGTTTACACCCGCAGACTGCAGTGCATCTATTTTCTTTTGCTGGTCTTCAGTCAGCAGTGAATATCTGAAAGCAGAAGGACTACTGTAATCGATGTTCTTTTTACTGTCCTCTTTTTCTAGCAGTTTTCCCATGGCAGCTTTCTGTTTCGCAGAGAAGTTGGAGTCCATAATCTGCTGACGCATTTTTGTTACCTTGTTTCCGTCAATATTGCGCAGGAATTCCTCAGTTTCCGTAGGATTTGCCCCAGCTTCCAGCGCTGCCTTATATGCTGCAGTCTTCTTTGCGGATAGCATTTTAAAACCGCTTTCGATATACTCGTCACCAGTTCCCATCGCATACTGGCCAAACAGCATACCTTTGATGAGCTGGCCTGGTTTCTGTTCTACTGAGTACCTGAGTTTTTCTTCGCCGTTACTATCCAGGGCATAATTCCCCTGCTTAGCATATGTTGTGCCTGCTTCGACCATCTTCTTGATCTGGCCTCCGCCCACCGGCGGCAGGATATATGCTGCAGGCTTTGCCATTTCTTTTCCTAAGTCTTTGAGGCCTTTCTTCGTGTCAACGTCTCCACTAATCAGATTGCCTGCAGTTGTTGCCAGTTTCGCAGCATCAGGAAGCGCGCTGGAAATAGGAACTCGGCCGCCTTCAAGCAGACCACCGACAAACGGAATATCCTGCACGACATTTTCTCCGAGAGCTGTTATAGCTCCACCTCCACTTTTCTTTTCCGCATCAAAAGATAATTCGTAATCCTCTTCAGTTACTGCAGACCACAATGCATCTGCAAAGTTTGGTATCTCTTTCCCTGTGGTATCTCCTGCAAGCTCGTTAATCCATGACAACGGATCCAGCGCAGGGCGCCTTCCTACAAAATGCTCGTACACATCGTTGAAGATGTATGCTCCGATTGCAAACTTTGTAAAAGCTGCCGCTATCTGCGCTGAACTGTCTGCATTTCTTGGGATGTCTTTCAGAAGATGAGACCATTGGTTATTTACTTCCACCTGGTACATAGTGAAGATCTTGCTCACCGGATTCTTTGCATTGAATACGTTTGGAAGTGCGCCTTTTGAGCGGTCCGCAATTATGCTTGCAGCCAGTTCATCTGCTGCTTTGATTGCTTCGTCAGGTGACATGCCTTTTTCGATTGCGTCCATATACTTTGCACGTGTCAAAGATTCTGATACGAAATCATCAATCCACTTCATCGGCTTTGTCAGGAGATCCTGCGTTTTTTCAACGCCAGATTTCCAGAGAACGTCGCTTCCTTTTCTGTTTGTGAGAAACGCTGACATGTCTGAAAAATTATCATGTCTGACGTGATTGCTTACAGCCTGCGCCATCCCCTTTATGATTGATGAGCTCTTGAGTTCTCCGGCCTGCACAAGCGGGATGAAGTTCGTGAGCCATGACCCAGGATTTAAAGCTACCATATTGGCCGCCACTCGGCCCTCGATGGCTTTTGAAGTGTTGTATAAGGTTCTGCCCAGGTTATGTTCGAAAACTCGGTCTACGCCTGCTTTTTTACCTGCCAGCGTATCTGTGTAGTTGCGCAGCCATGTGGCGAAACTTCCAAGTTTCGTGTTGCCGGCTTTGTATATTTCGTCCAATAATGAATCTTTCTGCACATCTGAGAGTGTAGGATTATTTTTAATGTTGCTGATTTTTTCTTTAATACCCTCGTCGGAGAATCTGAAGCGCAGCTCGTTTTCAAGTGCTCTGAGCTTCTGAATATCTTCAGTATGGTGGATTACATCCGCAACACCTTCAAGGTAGATATCGAAACCCTTAACTGCATCATACTCTGTTGCAATGCCTTTTCTCGACAATGCATTGCCGAACCACTTTTTACCCGGCCTGAATGTATGCGTGAGGCCTGCTATGTCTGTTGGCAGTTCTTCTTTTATAACGTTCATTCCCAGCTTATTCATCAGCTTCGCCAGAGCTCCGTCCGGACGTGTTTCCGAGAAATGCGGGAAGTAGTTCTGTCTGTATTCGATTGGCTCGTATCCGTGACGCAGCAGTTCCTGATTCGCAGTATCGATGAGCTGGTTATATATCGTTCTCATGGTGTCCACTGCGTTCTTTATTTTTTCTACGTCAGCTCCAAGTGCGGTAATAAATTGCTCATCGACAAAACCTTCCCCATAAAGCTGCACCAGCATACTTTCGCTCAGCTTGGCGTCGGCACCCGATTTACCCATTTCGTGAAGCTGTTCCGCAAGGCCTGGCGCATCAATGAAGCGCTCACCAAGTCTGTACTGAGGCTTGGTGGAGATATTCAGTCCCTTTACAACTCTGCGTAGTTCGGTTTTCATCCTGGTGGATGCCGCTTCGTTTTCGTGAATTGGTCTGATGTAATTGTCGCTCAAGGTTTTGCCGGTTTTTGTTCCGGCAACGTCCTGCATAACCCTTTCCGGTGTTTCTCTTGCCATTGAAAAACCGATTTTATCTTTCCACATTTCACTGCCTTCAAGCAAAACATCCGCCTGATGATGGTATCCTGCCTTGGTGTCGTCACCGAGTTTCTTGAGCGCGGCCTCGGCATTCTGCAGCTTGGCCTTAGCTTCGTACATTGTAAGGACATTGTCGCTGTTGATGGTAAGCTTTGGTATCGTTTCCGGCTGCAGTTTGCCCTTCAGGAGAAGGTCTACAAATTCACTGTCCTGTTCGTCCAGAAGAATTTTGCTATTTACCTGTTCAATTTCGCGGCGCATCATCTTGAGATTATCAATATATGTCTTCCCCTCTTCAGGGCTAAGCACGGCTTTCTTTTTTACATGCTTTTTTACGATATTTTCCTGTTTTTCCAGCTCGTCAAGGGCCTCGTTAAATTTTGCTCTCGCTTCTAAATATAAGGTATCTGCGTTTACGCCTTCCATATCCACAAGACGTTTTTCGGTCATGCCTAGGTTTTTGGCCACATCGGCCATCTTTTCAACCATTTCTGCAGGCGTGTTAAGCTCAGGGAACAACTCAGGATACATGCTGCGAAGCTCATCGTAGAATATATCAACCTGCGTACCGCCTTCGTTGCTCAATCTCATGCTTCCAAAAATGCCTTTTCTGAAGTCGCTAAAATCTGCGATATTTTTTCTGATGTCATCTGTTACTTTCAGGGCTGTGTTTCTAAGTGTGCTTTTCAGATCGCCGTATCTGCCGATAAGTTCATAGTCTTTTACAATTCCGTCAGTAAACATGGCGTCAAACATGGCGTCTCTTTCTGCCTGGCTCATGCCGCCGGCTTTCATTTTTTCGCCTGCCGCTGAAACCATGTCCTGAATCTTCTTGTTATCCGCATACTTGCTCACACCCAGAGCTTCTTTTGTCTTTTCTACAAAATATCTCTGCTGGCGCTTTTCATAGTCTGCTGCCTTTTTCGCGCCTCTTACCCGTGCAGCTGACTCTGCAGTATCTGGCGCTTGAGATGCATCGTTTTGCGCATTATAAAAAGCAGGTTCTTCGCCTGCTTTTGGTATTTCCATATATTTGTTGCCTGTCTCGCCATACAGATGCTGAGAAGTACTGTGTAAGTCATCGGTATATTTAGTTTTGTTTAACTCGCCAGGTGTAGAAAGACTATTGCTTATCTTTGCATATTGCCCCTGAGTAGGATCAAGCCATGCAATATCTTCCAGCCTTACCGTCTCAGAATATACTTCCCCGGTTCCGGAATAGCTTGCTGCTTCCATTTTTGATGGCGAAACAAATACGCCCTGTTCGATTGGATATGAACTGTAAACAGTAACTTTTCCTGTCCGCAGTGCTTCCATTGCATTTTCCCCGGTCCAGTCCGGATTAAACCCTGTTGTTTCCCAGCCTTCCCAATCAGAATCTTTAAGCGTTTCCTCAAAAGTCTTAATATCATCGCTGCTGCGAACCCATGTGCTATAATCGTTAGGAGCGGGATTACTGTTCAGGATGATTTTTAATTGTCTTTCTTTGCGACCTTCTTCAATAGAAAAAGCAGGGCTTTCCCCTGCTCTTATATCTGAATTCCGCCTCTTTGTTTCCACTCCCAATCTGTCATTATGTTGTATGCCCATCTGCGGATTGGCCTGGTCGCTTTCAGTTCTGCGTTGTAAATCTTGTAAGCTATTTTTTCCGGCAGGCATTTGCAGACCGTCCTCATGTACAGCCTGCGGAATTCCCCACCCAGTATAATAATCCTTACGCGTAATGGCTTTTTCGTCATAATCAGGATACATCTCCCTTCTTTGTTCTTTAAGAAGGTTTCTCCGCGTTGCCGTGCTCTGTGCTTCTCTTTCGCCGGCAAGCTGTAAATAGCCTTTCTCTGCAACAACATCTAAGTTAGTTGTATTGTACTTCTGCATCAAAAAATTGTCAATGTATTTTTCGGCTTCGTTCGTTCCTTTGATAGCATCCTCGAATCGCAGGTTATAAAGCTTCTTATATTCTGCAGTATTTTCGTCAGCCTCTATTAAGTCTACCACTCTTTTCCTGAGTGCTTTTAGTCCTTCTGAATAATCGCCTCCGCGTTCAAAATCTTCAATACTTTGTATAGCGTGCTGAATTTCGTGCAGAAGAGTCTCTTTCGCCTGTTCGCTGCTTAGTCCGCTATCTATTTTGATAGAATTGCCATCGAATAAACCTCTTACTCTAGTTCCATCATATGATGTGAGGTCGTCAACAAACTCAACTTTTGTTCCGCGAAGCCGAGGGTATGCATCAAACAACTCCTTATGCTTTATAAACTGCGAGAGCTGTGTTTTCTTTCTCCTTACTTCCTGTCCGTATGTACTGTCAAGGCTTGCGTATTCCGGATTGAAGAAGTCGCCGGTTCTTCCCATTTCTCTGTAGCGCATAAATTCTTCGTTGTCCAGCATGTGTGCAAGACCTTTTCGGTCAAAAATTGCCTTGCTATCGTCAATTTCGTAGCGCCACTTTTGGTCTTTCCCGAATTTCCAGCCGGTTTTCTTCCAGATTTCTTCTGTAGAAGCGCCTGCAGCCTGCATCTGAATAGCTTGTTGTTTCAGACCTTCATCCGCCATAAGTGATCTACTTCCCGCATAAAGCAGCTGGGATTCTCCCCCGCTTGTTTCTCCGACCGTGCGCAGGGCCTTTTCATATTTCCGCTGTGCGTCGATGAGGAATTTTGTCTCTTCGCTGGCTCCAATTTTCTTGACTGTGTCCACAATCCAGTCGTAGATTTGTCGGAACATTCCCGGATTTTCTCTTGCGAGGCGTTCTATTGACTTTTCAGAGTTGAAAAGGAACTCTTCGGAGAACTTTGCCACAAACTCCTTTTTCGCCTGTTCTGGACTTAAACTGCGTCCAATCCGGGCATAATCTTCAGTGATTCTTGCCAGAGCACTGTCTACATCGTAACCCGAGTTTCTCATGCTGCTTTCAATAAAGTCGGACAATGCCTGGTAGCTTCCGCTGCTTTCTATATGATGTGTCAGCTCATGTTTAAGCACGGTATATGCTGGATTCTTTGCGGCAGATGAAATGATGATATTGCCGTTTTCATATACGCCATCAATCCCTTCCGGAAGGTCCTGATAGGACACCTTTATCCCGCTGCGTTTCTCAATGGCCTTGGTGATGCGCTGAACGTTTTCAGCTGGCATAGCCCGTATCGGTTCTGCAGCTGGGGTTGCTTCAGGCATAGTCTGCGGAATTATTCTTTCGTCTGCTCTTGGAATATCCTGCGGTTTGGCAGTCCTTACTGCATCGTTTACAGGGATGTCTGCTGGCTCGTTCTTTACCCGGACATTTTTTACTTTTCCGTTTACAATTCTTGGCTCTATATGCGTGTTCTTTGCTTTCTTAAGAGTTTTCAGTGCTGCAGGTGCAATCTCCACCGCGCCGCCAACTCCGAAGTCAAGCGCTGCGTTAATAGCCATATCTTTTGCAAGTTCTTCGCCTTCCAGGCCTTCTCCTCTGGCAAGCCCAAAATTAAGAGCTGTACCGATAGTTGCATCGCCTACAATGTTCCTTGCGATGCCTTCGGCAGCTTTTTCCACAGTTTCCTTGCCAATCTTCTGACCAGCCTTGCTTGCAGCTACCTTGGAAATACCTTTAGACGCAGCCTTGGTCCCCAGGACCTTAGCTGCGCCTTTTGTGATCGCTTTTTCTGCTGTTTTGTATGGTGCTGCGTAACCTATCATCTGGCCACCCATTTTGCCAGCTTTATATGCAAAGGAGTCTTCCATTCCATATTCTTTCATCGCCTGGGTAGGCTCTGCCATCTTTTCTCCGGTTATTGCGGAGTAGATGACGCCCGGTACAGAAGTGTTAATAACTCCTTCTGTGAGACCCATCATTGCTTGCGGAATAGCGTGAGTTGATGCTTCTTTTTGCTGTAGCCGTTTAGCTTCAGTGCTAAGTTTCTTTCTTCTGCCTGTTGTTGTTTTTTTTCTGTTATTATTGGTGCCTTTCCTGGAGTCCGCCTTCGGAATTGTCTTCGGCTCGGAAGCTTTCTTTTCTTTTGCTTCAGTAATTAACTTTTTTGCAGTTTTTTCAGCTGCAGTAGGTTCGTAAGATGCAACAGGGCCCGAGTTTAGCTTCGGGCTTCCAGGGCTGCTTCCATCAGCTCTTGGAATCGCCAAAACCTTGTTCTTTTTCCATATTTCCTTTTTTTCTTTTTCAAAGTCAATCATGGTTTTTCTCCTATTTCATCATGTCAAGAAGCACCTGAGCCTGCTGCTCGGTAATTTCACCAGCATAAACCGCTTCTTCGATTTGTGAGATAAGCTTTCCGGAAAGCAATCTTGTAGTCCCGTCCATAAGCATAGTCTGAATTTGGAAGTTTAACCCTTTATATGTATTATTGGTGCTTCCTTGAATGTCTGTAGTGGTGTCCGATGTTCTTACGGTCCCTGCTGTTGTACCACTGCCGCCAGAGGAACCGCTGTTAAAATTTTTATTGATATACTGTCTGAGGTATGCGATTTTCTGTTTGTTATAGCCATACGGGTCGTCCATTGCCTCAAGATTCTTAATCCACTGTTCATAGGTGGCCTTTTTATTATACTTTCCTGCGTAGGTGTTGAGGAATGTATTGAAGTCTGCTTCTGCCTGTGTCTGTGATTGAGAATCTTTATATGCGTTCTTTTCATCGTCGTACTGTTGCTGCTGCATCTGCTGCGCAAACTGCTGCTGCTGAAGCGCGAGCTGGTACTCTCTGTCCGCATTAGCCTGTGCCTGCTGGTCTTGCGCAATCTGATAGTTAAGCTGCGCCTGGTTCTGCAGGGCACCGACCATATTGTTGTAGTAGTTATTCGCAATATCTGCAAGTTCGGCGTTGCCTGTCGCTTCAGCCTCAGCAATAAGCTGCTCATTCTGCCTTAATGCATTATCTCTTTCGGATGTTGCCTGGCGACGGTTATTCTCATAGTTTGCTGAGAGCTGCCCCATGGTGCTTTCGGCCATACCACCGTTATATCCCATGGCCTGCAGATAGTCGCCCATCTGGTTGCCCTGCAGCACAGAATTGATATAAGCTTCGCGCTGGGCCTCAGCATACGCATCATTAATTTTATCTTCGTTTGCTTTAA
Source organism: Bacillota bacterium (assembly GCA_017397825.1). Classification (GTDB taxonomy): domain Bacteria; phylum Bacillota; class Clostridia; order Peptostreptococcales; family Anaerovoracaceae; genus SUG1106. Next base: position 23,608 of record JAFQHT010000065.1, read on the forward strand.
TGCTGTCAACGGTCTGCTGGATACGTTGCTGTGCTGCTGCAGTATTTTGCGCGTTCTGGGCGGCCATCTGTTCGTACATCTGGCCATACATAGCTTCCATGTTCTGATACTGTCCAAGCTGCTGTTCGTACTGCTGCTGCATCTGCATCATCTGCTGCTGGAACTGATCCTGCATCTGCTGCTGTTGTTTCTGGTAAACTCCAGCTATTGTCGCCGCATTAAGCACGTTAGGGTCGGACAACGCTCCTAAAAGCTGCCCGATTGCTCCGGTGCTTTTGCTCCCGGAGCTGCCTGAGGAACCTGAACTTCCTGAAGACCCGGAGCCGCTGCTTCCGTACAGTTTTTTGAACGTTTCATTTCCGACGCTATTTCCGTATGAGTTTGAGCCACCTGTGTCTGACTTGAACTGAGATAAAGCTGCAGCTGTATCGTTGCCCCAGATGCCATCAACGCCACTTGAGCCAACGCTGTAACCTTTATCGACTAAAGCCTGCTGCATCTTCTTAACATCGGATGTGCTCATAGTTCCTTGTCTGTAAATTGTCGCCATTTTTCTACTCTCCCCTCACTTCACGGGCGATTTCTTCCAGAAGGTTTTCTTCGATAGTTTCTTCTCTCTTCAAAAAGAATTCGTCCATTTCCTGCATCTGCTTATTGTGCGCCTCTTGCTGGCGCTTTAATTCTTTCACCATTTCAGGGTCCATATTTTTCTCCTTTCCGCCGGTAAACTCGGCTAAAAACAGTGAATTGAAAAGACAGTCCATATTCTGAACCGTCTTGTAGGAATTCATCTTACTTACGCAGCCTTTCCAGGACTGGTGAGACTGCCTGATTGTTTCGAAGTCTATTGCTCCTTTATCCAGGAGTGCCTTCTGCTTTTTCAGAAGACGTCTTCGTTTGGTTATATTCTTTCTTACCGGGCGCATTATGACTTTCCCGGTTTCGGTCATGTGGATTCTCTTCTTCAGATATTCAAAGTGGCCATCAAGAGGCACAATTTGAGTACGCTTCATGTTGAGCTTAAGCCCCAGCTCTTCAGAGAGCCGCTGCACTTCTTTAAGGCAATATTTCAGGTACTCGATATCTTCATGTATAATGTATGAATCGTCCATGTATCTTGCGTAGCCTTCTATCAGGAGGCGTTCTTTGATATAGTGGTCGATTTTGTTGGGATAGTATATCGCGCAGATCTGCGAGATTTCACTTCCCAGGCCGAGGCCTACATCTCCTTCGAAGCAGTTGATGAAGTGTTTGGTAAGCTCATATATGCGGTCATCTTCTATTTTCTCTCTCAGCATCGCAAGGAGCTTCTTATGATCGATGCTTCCGAAGTAGTTGCTGTAGTCCATTAAGAGGATGCCGCCTTTTCGTCCGTGCTTCTGGTAGTGCCTGTGCAGGTGGTACTTAAGGCGCTTTACCGCAAAGGACGTACCTTTTCCTGGCAGGCTTGCCGCGTTGTCATATATTAGGCACGGCGCAAGTATGGGCTTAAGCGCATTCTTACATAGAGACTTCTGCACGCACCTTTCTGTGATGTGTACAGACTGTATGTGGCGCGTTTTTCCTCTTTCGTAAATTGTAAATTCGTTGAATCCACGGCTTTTGTACGTACCATCATTGAGCTGTTTCGACAGAGTCTTAGCCCAGCGCATCTGATTGATTGCGAACATCTGCGTGCTGGACTTCCACATGACGCCTTTCCTGCAGTCGTCCGCAGCTTCCATCAGAGCCTCAAACGATGACACGTCTTCAAATTTAATCAATGCCGCCTCGTGCAACATTGTTTGCGTACGGGTGTTACTGCCCGAAGGCAGCCCGGACGGGGCGGAAATTCACCTCTTTTGAGGCGTGGTTTGCATCCTCCTGTATCTTCTAAGGCGTCGAGTTCACTTTCGCTACTTTCCTTTCCTGTGAGAAAACATCCGAACGGCGCGAGCAAATTAGTGTTGCTGGCATTGTTGTTGTTCGCCGAGCCATCTGAGTTGACATTACAGAAGTTGGTCGAGTTGCCCGAATTAGGGGAACGCTCCCACCAGTTGCTTGCTGAGCCACATAACAGGATGCAACCACATGTTTTATCTGGATTTTTTATCACTCTTCATGACTGCAGATATTTTGTTAATGATTTCGTTGCAGATTTCTGCGACACGCTCTTCTTTGCGGTATGCTTTTTCCGTTTCGAGATAGCCGCTTCTTCTTTGCTGCTCGAAATATATGTAGCTTACGGTCGAAATATTTTCCACGGTGCCTTTTGACATCTGAAGAAGCTTTCTTCTGAGAAGGGCGTCTTCCGGAGGAGTGGTTTTCCCCATGAAGATGCTGTTTGCCGTCTGTGCATATTTAAGTGCCTCAAGACAGTTCTTAATCAGGATGTCGCCGAAGCTTCTCTGGTATTTTTTCGGACCGTTTGCAGTCATTTCTGCAATCATAATGCTTAGATCATACAGGAGGCGGATATATTCCGTATTTGATGCAGACCGTTTCCACGTTGGTACGCTCATGTTGCTTTCCTCCTTTCCTTATGCGGCGGCACACGGCCGCCGATTTGTTGATTTTAGGTTAAATACAGCCGAACGGCGCGAGCAAACGAGTGCCGCTGGCACCGTCGTAGTTCGCCGAGCCACCTGAGTCGACACGACAGAAGCCGGTCGAGTAGCCCGAAAAAGGGGAACGCTCCCACCAGTAGCCCGCTGAGCCACTATCGCCTGCATTTTTCACCCTGTTGGCTGTAGTTTTGTAATACTCAAACTGAGTAAGACTTGTTTCGGCTGTCGCATTAGCGTATGTGACAGAGCCGAAAACTTCTTTTTCTGCGGGCAGCGCAAAATAGTCGGTTGATGTAGTTGTGCCTGTGCTGCTGCCGTTTGCGGTAACATTTTTGTGCTGCTTGAAGATGCCTCGAAGAGCTGACGGGATTGCATTTCTGAATACGTTGTTGCACCAGGTTCTTCTTGCGCAGCTCTCCCAGCCGCCACTGTTTGTGTTTGTACTGTTCATGTAGCCTGTCGTTGCAAGACCGTTTTTGAGGCCTACAATAAAGCTGCAGGTCTTGCCATTTGCGAGAGTTTTGCCACCTTTATTCATCAGCACCATTGTCACGTTCTGCGCCGAGTGGCTTTCTCCTACACCCGTTGCGGCCATCGCAGCAAGTGAAACACTTCGCTCCTGGCCGACAGCCCAGTAGTCCTGCAGGTTTATAACACCTGCGTCTGCGGCAGCAACCATGTTTGCAATTTCTGCGTCTGTGCCTCCGGCCCAGGTTACGATTTTAACCGTTACTGTTACGGAGAAAGATGCGGTTTTTGTCACGCCGTTTTCTGCATAGGACACGGTAACTGCCACGTCGCCATAAGAAGAAAGCGCACTTCCTGCTGCAGGACTTGAGCTGCAGCTTCCGGTCACGTCTTCAGTCAGTCCTGATGTGAATGTCGCTGTTACCTTCAGTCCACTTAGGTCGAGAGTTTCGTCTTTATAGTAGGTGGTTTTGGTAGGATTGGTAGTTACGGCGATACTGTCGAGCACTCTTGCCACAGAGATCTCCTGCTTACAGGAATACACAATGTTATGTTTCCATTCCCAGGTAATATCAAAGGATGTGCTATTCTCGTACAGCGCCGTTCCTTCTGCCGGCGAGAAAGAGCATTCAGCTGTGATGTCGGTCTCGGTGTTGTTCGACCAGGTTGCTACAACTACGATACCTGCTGCCGAAAGCGTTTCGCCTGCAGTGTAGCTTACTTTTGCTGGAGGTGTCTTGACATATATTCCTGTCGGGAACTTACTGCTTCCGCCGCCCGGACCTTTAACAGTCAGTGCCATGTGAACACCTCCTTAGCGGGCAGATTGCTTTTAAGGGCTGCCCCCCCCCACGAATTTTCATCATATTGAGTCCTCCTTTATGCTGCAGTGAAATAGTTTCCTACGAGCTGACTTGGCAGGCCGTACAGAGTAATTTTGCTGCCTTCTGCCTCACCCTCTCTTTCGCAAAGATAGATTGAACCATCTTCGATGTAATACAGGCCGTATTCATACTCCATACCGTACGTTGCAGGGATTGGATCTTCGAGCGTGCCGACATGGGTTTCGTCAATTCTTGTCCAGATTGATGTTGCATCAACAGGACTCCAGTCTTCTGCAATGAACGTTCCCTGGTCGGTCTGGTCATCACAGGCCAGCTTATAAAGGAACAGCTCACCGTCAATCTCGAAAGTGCATCTTGTGCCTTTCTTTTGGTATGTACCTTTGATTTTTTCATAAGGTGGGTACAGTTCCTTTGCTTTGAGTGCGACTTCGTCCGGAACTGTTTCCCGTGATGCTCTTAAATATGTTACTAAACTGTCTCTATTGAACATTATGCGTTCACCTCCGCTATGATTTCATCCACTAAGAACTGTCTTGGGTCTGGTATGATGATAGGCTCATCACGCTCGATTAATTCATACTCAAGTGTTTCAGTATTTACTGCATAATAATGAGTTTCGGTTTCCGTCGGAATATCCGATAAAATTTTATCGAGGTGGTTATATTCGTTTTCAGTAATTTCGACACCTAAACCGATATTTACCCCAATACTTAAAATTATGTTATCTTCGATAATTTTATAAAATCTATTCAACGCCGAGCACCTCCCACGTTATCGCGACCCCGCCCTCGAAACCCGAGCCCGCTGTCGTAGTGAATGTAATTTTTGAGTCAGTTATGGTAATTGTCATTTGACCGTCCGCCTCATGAATATCATACCAACCGCTCATGGCCATCTCATGATTAGTGACACAGTTTTTATAAATATAGCGTACATATGTTGAATTTTGCCCCGACCTAGCGAAAATAATCGCCATTTTTACTTTTTCGGCTTTACCGAACGGATTAGCTATACTTATTGTTTTTGTTGTGCTACTCGACTTATAATAACCCTCGTATGACACAACTCGGCCACTTTTATCAAACCAATTGCCGTCTTTTTCTTCTCCATCCGGATATTTTTCGTTGTTCTCGTCGACAACAAACGTGCTCGGTAATACGGGACTACATACCCACGTATAAGAGTTGGGGGAGTTGAAAGAACGGTTAATTGTAATCAGTTGACTAACTGGGTCGTAAGTCCACGTTACCGTTGAGCTGCTGTTTGACGTTGCCATAACTTTACATGTCCCATCACCGAATAATTGAAATGTTAACCCGCCTTGTTTAAGAGGTACAATTATCCACCCGTCGAAAAAAGTCTCGTCCACGGTGCTTAAATCGCCTAATTGAGCCGATACCGTAAATCTTAAAATCGAGGTGTCGCCAGTTAAAACCTTGATAGAAATACCACCATATTCTGATTTTGTCCACACATGATGCCCTTCCTTTTTCACGTTGTTTATAATCTGCAGCGCTTCTTCGACAAGGGTGTTTGCTGAAATCTCCAGTCCTTCTTCGCCAATGGCAAGCGGATTTTCCCCTTTGTAGGATGTCATTTCGAGCTGCTTGATGCGCTCACCGTCAAGGAATACTTTCCCTCCAGCTCCGCCACCGCCTTTTGTTGATAATGTCATTATTTCTTCACCACCTTTATGAAGATAGGGATGTCGATTGTTGGAACATCGCCTTTAGCTTCTGCGATATGGTCAGTGGAAGATCCGGTAATCATGGCGCCGCACCATGCTTCCATCTGCTCTGTTGTACAGTCCTTGCTTGGCTGAATTTCTATATCGTATTCTTCGAACGGATATACAGTCTCGAAGCTGTACTTGTTCTCGTTCCAGCCCGATGCAAGCATGGCGCTTTCTGCATACGAGGGAGTGTTTGCTTTGCCTGCCATGGCATTGTTGAGCGCATCAGTTGTTACAAAATCTCCACCTGCAGCCGTCTTGGCCTCTTCAGCTGCATCTTCTGCAGCTTTCTGTGCTGCAAGCGCTGCGGTTTCTGATGCTTTTGCTTTTGTTTCAGAGTTCTTCGCATTGCTTTCGCTCTGGGCAGCATTCGTCTCAGATACCTTTGCAGCTGAGGCGCTCTTAGCTGCATTATCAGCATACGTGCCTGCATTTTTTGCAGATGCATCAGCACTTGCTGCTGAACCGCTGCAGCTCTGTACATACCCTTGCATCGCACTGAGCAGAGCGCTCGAAAGCATCGAGTCTGTGACGCTTCCGGTTTTGAGATGTAGTTTAATCGTGCCGCCTGACTGTTCAACCCTGATAGTGGATGATTCCTGGATATCGTTATCGTCAACGAACGCTGATAGCGAAACTGCCTCTTCGCTGCCATCAGGGAGAGTCATCACTAAAGCTTCTGCTTCAGCATCATATCTGAAGTTCACTGCGATTTTTTCAATCGCAGTATCAATCGTATGTACCGCTCCGCCCTGCTCCGTAATAGTAAACACGCCTGTTGCATGGTCGAATTCAATCGACTTTACCATAGCACTTACGGTAGTGCGGTCTGCTTTGCCTTCGAGCAGCATGTCGGCAGTTTCTTTTGTGTACCGGTTGTCCAGCATTGTTTTCACGGCTGCAAGAATGCTTTGCACTTCTGTGCCGGCGATTCCTGTCACCGCTGCCCCTATCCCGGATGCACCTGCGGTGCTTGTCAGAAAATCGATGATGCCGTTGATTGCCCCCATGGCAATCATTGCTTTCGGCATATAGTCGAAATATTCTTTTAAAAGTTCTGCGGTCATTCCGTCAGAAGAAGGGTTATCCGAAAGGTCAGAAATCTTCCTGCCGGTGAACATGCTCTCTAAAAATTTATAATCTTGTAAAGACATTTTTTCTCCTTTCTACTTCCTATACTCGTTGCCGACCGTGTACTTGGTCTTTGCGAACAGGATAGAAAATGGCTGAGGCTTCGAGTTTTCAAACCTGAATTGTATGTGTAAAAGCTTTTTTGCCTTAAACTTGCCGCCAATCAACGTCGGCGTTGCGTCGGTTCTGAACGTGAAGTCCTCGAAATCAATATCATCCCAGCTGAAGAAGTTTGCAGAAGAATCGTAATCGAAAATCAGCTCCCACAAACCGTTAATTTTTGCCCATACTCTGCAGCCGGTATGCGCAAATGCATTCAGGGCTACAACCAGGTGCTTGAAAGTTTTCTTCAGTTCTGCATGGTCGCTGCCGCCCGTGTATATTTCTGCTGTTTCCCAGTAGCAAGGAAAGCTTTCTTTTGTTGTTATCTTAACGCCGTCGACGTCCACGGTTTTTTCCGTGAGAATGCCGTCGTCAGTGTATCCGCCTGACTGTTCTCCGAGTTCCGAGCCAAAAAACCTCTTTACTTTCCCGCCTGTAGTACCGAAATATAAGTCATCATCAATTACATGAAGTACTCTGGCGTTAATTCCTGTCCACAGATAGCATTCATACTGTCTTGTTGAGTATGGTGTATTCCGCTCATAAGCTGCCTGGGCAGTATCCAGTATATATGCTTTGTCGCCGGTCGCAAGAATATAGAAATCCTTGTATTTGATTCCATATGATTCTTCAAGTCCCTCTTCACCTGCAAGTGCTTCTGATATATAGTACGAGCGCTCCTGCGAGCTTCTTTCGCCCAGAACATCGCTCGGCGTAATAGCGTGAATACTTTTTTCCGTTGTCAGATACATCGGTTCGTTCTTCAGGCTTGCAAAGGTGTGTTTCCCAAGGGCTCCTGCTGCTTCGTAGTTGCCTACGGTTTTGAAGGTGTTCTGACTTGTGTTCTCGTCAAAAATCCCGGTTCTCAGAATGATGTTACTGTCATTGGCTGCTCCGTCTTTGAAAGTGAGCAGCTGGCCATTGAGTACCGAATACCCCACTACGGAGCTGTCGTCCTGACCCATCACCGAATACCAGATATCCCCGAAGTATGTCGGGTCGTTGCTCTTGCAGTACCAATCGTAATTTGGAAATTCCGGATTCCCTGACACGAAAAGGCGGTCTCGCTGGCCGTTCATGCCATAAAGTGTGCATATGTCGCACTTTTTTACGCGATCTGCATACCCGGCTACCGTTTTTGCATATGTCACATATAGGTTATCAACGCCTGTGACCGGGGTTTTCTTGGCCTCTTTTAAGATGAATGTGCCCAGTGTTCTGTTCACAGTAAAGTCCGTCCCCTCTTCGAGCGTATCAAACGTTCCTGCTTCGTTGAGAGCTTTAATTTCCACTGGATCTGCGTCAAGTTCTGCGGTTCCCATCTGGAATGTCAGGTTTGTTGCATCTCCCATAAACCTTTCAGTTCGAAATGGTGTCAAAAGGTTAAGCGGTTCCAGACTTGTTCCGCCGCCGCTATGATCCTTCCCGATCATAGTTGTAGGCACATACGCTACTGCCGAAACACTTTTGACGGTTTCACCGTCAAAAACAAGTATGTCTGCACCGTCCAGAATGTATAACTTCGAATTTACCTGTCTTGACATCGAGAAATGGTCGTTTGCAGCGGCATAAACTTCTAAAAACTCATCGTTTTTTGGAGTAAATGTATATAGCTTGGTTCCAGCGTGTACTAAATGGCTTTTTCCCGTCGGAGTATTAAGAGTGTGAAATCCGTTTACTCTGCCATCCAGTGTTCCGATAGTCTCATACCCTCTTCTTTTTCTGTTGGTCCCGATAGTGTCCCTTATCATATTTACGCACATCGGGCTTCTGGAAAGGTCGACATTCGATGGAGAATTTCGGAGGTCTATTCCATGAAAGCTCTTCATTGATGCACTATATACAGTTTTCGCTTTTGGCGCTTCCATTTAGCTCCACCCCCACACATCCTTAAACTCTGCTTTACCTTTTGCCCCGGAAGGAACAAGCCGCTGCTTTGCTTCGTCGTACTGCTGGCGAAAATAATATGCCGTGGATAAGTCATCGTCTTCATACAGTTCTGATGCTATATACACAGGCAGCAAGTTTGCTACTTCCGGATCCAGCGCAAGTTCCATATCGTCCGGCGTATCGATGGTGATTACCGGAGCATATGCATAGTAGTGGATTTTATAATGCCCCTGCTTTGTTCCGTCCAGAATCAGAGTATCATCGTTCTCCCACTCATAATCCTTGTACTTTGTATAGGCTGTGTCCTTACTTTCAAGTACCATGTCGGATGGGACCAGCTTAAAGAAGTCCTCGGCCAGTTCTTTGAGTTTGTATCTTCTCTTGGTGGTCCATTCCCACACATCCTCATCAGTTTCAAACAGCACATCAAATACTGCTGCATTTCGCAGCTGATATGGATACGGGCCCGTAAAAACGATTTTAACAGGCTTTCTTTCTTCGTTAACTAACTTTCCCTTGAAGGTTTTAAATCCTGCCTGCGGCTCAGTTTCAACCGTTCTTGCCAGTGTTTCGCCGACATAAATATCTACTTTTGCCCTTCCGGATATTTCAAAATAAAAAGCCTGGCCATATTCACTTGTAAACTCAATATCATCATTGAGGTGCTGGTGAGTAGTGAAGTCCTGGCCAAGCAGATTTGTTACATCGCAGGTCATTATGTCATATTCTTTGATAATAAATTTACCTGCTGTCGCAAGGTCCTGCAGTCCTCTGTTGGCAGCAGGCACAATGCTATTAAGGTAATCTCTTGTCGAGTTCTGAACAGTCAGCGATTTAATGCTGGGGTCCATCTTCTTCAATGCCGCCAGCTTAATATCAGCCCATGTTGTCATAAAGCTGCACCTCCCTGTTCTTATTTTTCATCTTCATTATTGTTTTCGTCTACGTTTCCGTCATTTCCTTCAGTGGTTTTGTCGTCCTCTTCAGTTTCTCCATCTGTTACGGTGGTATCATCTTTGGGAGTATTCTTTTCCTCTTCAGTCTGCACGTCTTCAGTCTTAGGGTTTTCCAGAGCCTGTGCAATTCTTTCAATAAGCTCGTCCTTTTTGCCTTCATCGTCAAGTTCGAGATTTTTTGCCATGTCTTTAAGTTCAGGAACTTTTAAGCGCTGCAGGTTCTTTCTTAAATCCTCTTCAGTTTCTCCATCCGTTACCTGATGTGCAAGGTAGCTTCCATCAAGATTCACTTTATCAATAACGAAAATTCTGCCGCCATCTTCAAATCTTTCGCCTTTTGTGAGGCCCTTCTGTAATTTTTTCATAGTTTTTTCTCCTTTCACAAAAACGTCAAAAACAGGGGGCTGATTTTGCCCCCTATTTTGTAATCGTTACACTAAAGTTGTACCGTCTTCTGCGCCGCCAACCGCAAATGCTCTCCAGTCGTGGAAGCCTGCAGACAGTCTTGCTCTGCCCTTCCATACGTTGTCGTCTGTGTCGTCATCGATAACAGACTTGATGGAAAGCGGTACTCTGTCGAACCATACAGCGCCGCCGTAATCTTCGTTGTACTGGCTGGATGCAAGAATCCATGGAAGAGTTCCGGCCTTGACAAACTGGTTGAGATAAGCCCATATAATTACTCTCCATCTTCCGAATGTGAAGTTGAAGCCGTTGTTCGCAGTATCAGGATCCTTATCGGCACCGATTGTTGCGAATACATCAGCCTTAAGTTCGGCGATGTTTGGAATGATGATAGTATCCGGAATAACAGCCAGAATGTTGCCGTTGTCATCCTTTGCGTTCTGCATTGCTGCTTCTGCTCTTGCGAGTGAGTCGTTGCTGAAAGCGTTGGTGAATCTGTTGGACTGAACTCCTGTACCGTTTGTGATGGATGGATGCTCAGTACTGAACATAGCCACGCCATCTGCAGATGTCGCGTCAAACAGTTTGCCGCCGAACTGCGCCTGCTTAGCGCCGCCTACTGCAGCACCAATCATGCATGCGCCAAAACGTTCTCTCATACGGTAATAGTCCGCAAGGAAAGCGGCAGGTCTCTTTCTGAGATCCATTGTCTTTGCGTCTTCAACCATTTCCTGAGTGATAGCAAAGCTGGACTTGAAAGTAGTATGTACAAGAGTCTTCTTGTAGCTTTCCTGCATATCAGCCTTAGGATAAGCGCCGCCTTCAGCCACTGGCGCGAATCCGTTCATGGATGTCATTGATGTGATTGTTTCACCAAAGTGATTTGATTTTGATTTTGAGAAAATCTTATCTACTGCAGATGCATTTTCATATGCCTCTGCTTTCTTTTCGATAAACATTTTTACTGGTGTCTGGCATTTACCGAATACGCTATCGTTTACGCCAGAGCCTTCTGAGAAAATAATTCCTGCCATTTTCAGTTCTCCTTTCTGCTATTTAAGCTTAACCAGCACTTCGTCGCCGGCTGCTTTTTCTGTTGTACCGAAACCAACAATTGTTGCTACTGCGCCTGTTGCGCCCGTAACTTTCATGCCGTCGGTGTGGATGTTTACTTTGTCTCCAACCACAAGCGCACTGCCCGCTGCTGCAAGCTGTGCTGAAAATGTCATGTCGTCAGTAATTCTGATTGCATGCACACTTTCGCCTTCAGCGCCTGTCTTTTTGCCATAACAGATATGTGTCGGCACTGTAGTACCTGTTGCAACTGCCGCTGCCCCATCTGTGATTACCAGGCACTGGCCAGGAACGTATTCTGTACCTGCTGCGCATGGAAGTTCTACTACTGGCGGCTGTGCTAAAATTGAACTCTGATGTAATTTCATTACTTTTTACCTCCCTTTCCGGTTCTAAGGTCATCACCTTTAGTTACCTTGCCGGATTTGCCTTTTTCGCTCTTGAAAACAGGTTCTACAATCTGGCTGCCTTTTCCGCTGATTTTTCCTGCATATGTCTTTTTCATAATTTTTTACTCCTTCCCGCCAGACACTTTCTTGAAAAGTCTTGCAAGCTCTTTATCGCTTACATCTCCAAAAAGTGCTCTGCACATCTCTTTTTCGTCTCTTGACATTGTTAATGCATTGCTGCCGTTGCCGTTGCCGTTGGTCTGCATGATATGCGCCTTAGTATCTGGCTTTGCGATGCGCGCCTGGCTTTGGCCTGCCGGATGCAGTATCATATAAGCTTTGTCAATATGCATTCCGCTCTTGATAAGTGCGTCAAATGCTTCCTGCTTGTCCCCCAGATTCTTCAGGTCTGCAACTGACTTGATATCAGGGTTTATTGCCTGAATGTTTCTGAGTTCCTGTTTGATGGTGTTTTCTGCCTGCTGACGCATGATGCCTTGCATCATAGCGTTTGCCTGCTGTACCATCGGATGGTTTACAACTGCCTGGTTGAGTGCCTCGTTTTGTGCAGCTCTTTCGTCTGCAATCTCTTCAGCGCTTCTTCCAGTTGCTTTTGCCACCAACATGTCTGCAATTTCCTGCGGCTTGCCTTCGTAACCGTAGGCTTTAAGTGCGCCAAGGATAATATTCAGATCTGTATTGGCAGTGTCTCTTTCGGCTTCGGCTCTTCTGGCCTGCGCTTCCGCTGCCTTTCTGGCATTGGCAGCTGCATGATTTTCTTCCGGTGACTGCTGATGGGGTGCGATTCCATCTGATAACTGGTCTTCGGGCTGCAGCTCCTCAAACTCGTTATCTCCTTCGTCTGTAGCTCCACCGTCTCCCTGGTCCACGACACCAGCCTGCGATTCGTCTTCGAATTCCTCTTCAAATAAATCGTTATAAAAATCTTCCATCTCTTTTTTCCTTTCGTTTTAAAATACTAAAAAAGGGCCTTTCGGCCCGCTTGTTTCCGGCAGTTTGCTTGCGCCGGACAAGATATATAAAAAACTAGGAGGACAAATTCTGTTTTTCGATGATTTCACTTTCATCGAAAATGTTTATGAGTCTTTCTCCAACCTCTTTTTTATAGCTATTGCAGTTTGGATTGTTGCAGACGTAAAGCTGTCTCCAGTATGCCTTTTCGCCATCTTTTACAGGTCTTCCGTCCACAATCATAAGTTCATTGTTACATTGCGAGCATTTCATCTTCAACCTCTCCTTCCGGTTCTCCTATTGTTGCTCCTGCAGGTGGCATCCCCTGAGGCGCGCCCTGTATCATTTCTGCCTGCTGCTGCATCATGGTCTGCTGGGCTTGCATCATAGCCTGCTGCTGAGCTTTCAGTTCTTCAACTTTCTTGGTCCAGCGACTTACTTGGCGTTTTGCGTTAGGATAGTTCATAGACTCTCTGTCTTTCCAGAACGTCAGTATTGTTTCAGGATCCTGCGGATTTCCGTAAAGTCCTGCGCTGAAGTCCGCCTGCATTGCCTCAAGGCAGGCCTGGCGGTTTTCTGCGATGCTTCCCGTCGGGTCAATGGTTATAATGAACTGATTGTTGTAATACCAGTTTCCGAATTCATCTTGTTCAAGGAAGTCGTATCTGTTGAACACAATATCTTCGTCATTGCCGGTATCGTCCTGATATGGATAATTGCGCGGCTCATCCATGTACGCAAGCGCAAATTCCATCATGGAATAGTAAAGCTGCTGGTAGAAGTTATTCTTCATTACAATCTTCGAGGACTGACGGGCCTGCGCTCTCATAATCTGAGCTTCTTTTGCTCTTCCGGAAGTTGCTGTTGTGTCAGGCTTTCCTTGAGAACTGTCATTGATTCCAAGCATTGACTTCGCCCACAGATAAAGTTTGTCTATCATGGCTATGTCGCGGCTTACATCAAATCCGAGGTCGAGCGCTTTAAGTGCAGCCAGTTCGTCCATGCTGTCAACTTCCAGGATTTGAAGACCATTGCTGAACGAAAAGTCCGTGCGTTTGAGTTTTGCCAGCACCTGGCCATTTGCTTCAGTTTTTGCTACGGCCTTAGTTGTCAGTTTATTAGCTTTGTCCTGAGCCTCTGCAATCATTTCAACGTCGCTGTCACCGAATACCTTTCGGGACGCTGATACGTTTTTTCTGATGCACGCAGGGTATCTGCCAGGGACATAATACGGGATTTTTGTTGGTATTTTGTACGCCTGCGGCCGAGTTACTGTCTGCTGACGGTCTCCAATCGGATTCATATACTCGTCAAAAATCATTTCGTAAACCGGTTCTTCAATGCCTGTGAACGGATTTATTTCTGTAACCGGCACTTCCACATCCTGGTACAGGTATTCTCCATTCTCTGCTCTGGCGTAATCCATAGCCGGGATAATCCTTCCGTCGCTCAGAGTAATGTCTTCTTCAAGTTCCTCATAATCCATGGAGAGCAGTTTCCATTCCTTTCCCCCGCAGGAACATACCTTTTCCCCTGCCGGCTGAGGAAGTCCACAGCGGCTGCATGCATACCTTGCACGAGCAAAATATTCTTCGTTGTCAATAAGCTCCGTATCTCCTACGAAGCTATAAACGCCGATTCCACCTTTGCCATTCTTATAAAAGCACCATACCTGAGTAACAGTATCGTCTGTGCTGTCCTCTTCAGTACGCATAACATCTACGCTTTCATCGGAAACATCGATGCCGTACAGCCTTTTGATGTGTTCCTTGGTATCTTCGAAGTCCAGAAAGAAGTAATCCATTCTCTCCAGCTCGTAAATACCTTCCTGCGGCGTAAATCTGGTAGGTTCGATGAGTCTGATGTCGATGTCGCCCACGCTGTTGTGCGTCTTGATGGAGTTATTCCACTCTACAAGCGCAATATCACCGCCCATGATTTTTGTTGTTCTTTCATCGATGTCGTTAAGCGGCTCCAGGTTGATTCGCTTCACCTCGTTCATGAGCATTGCCTCGATAGTTCTGGCCAGCTTAATGTTGCGCTCATTCTTGATGGTCGGCTCAACTTTCGGCAGCGGTATCGTTGAATCTACTGCCGACTCGATAAGTTCTTTTGTAAAATTGTAGATGCAAACTACATCGCTCCCTTTTACGGGCTGCAGCTTGCCGTCATACTGCAGCTGATTATCCTGCATCTTCTTTCTGATTTCTTCGTACAGATCCACAGATCTTCTGTATTGGTCCTGCCAGAAACTGAGTTTTTCTTTATCCATCTCTTCTCCTTAAGGTTCTCCCCAGGCTGCAATCATCATTGCGCGTTCCTGTGGGCTTGCTTTTTTATAATCTTCAAGCATATCAGAAGTATAGTGTGATTGCTTGCCGCTGTTTATAGTTCTGCGCTGCTGCTCTCGTATCTGGCTGGCAATCATTTCCGAAAATAGGAGGTCGTCATGTTTTCCGGAGATTGCATCGGGCCGGCCGTTATCATCATACACAAACGTGAGCATTTCCTGCAGCGTAGGTATGTCGTTTATGAGGTCGATATTGTTCAGCACCAAATCCGCTTCCTTGTCGATAATGAGAGGCCGCGTATTTCCGTCTGTCTTCCAGCCATATTTTTCTTCGTGCTTCTTGGTGTATGTGTCGTACTTTCTCCGTACATACTGATTCGGGTATCTCAGGCGCTGAAGCTCTTCCACAGGCCCGGTATTAAAGTTGATTTCAATACCTATGAGCGCGGTATTGTAATAAATCCCCGCACAGTACACCTGGTATGTATACGGATATGATGTCATGACGTCAAGATTCATTGACATTGCGCGTTTTCCTGTGACGTTGTTAATCACAGTCATTGCATAAGAGTCATTTCCTTCGCCTTTAGTGTCACCGCCAATTACATACGGCACTTTCTCCTGAGCGGTTTCGTAAAGTCGTGCCCAGTTTTTCTCCTTACTTTCCACGAATTTGATGCTCTCATTGATTATCTCATCCTTGGTTTCAGGGTTTTTCCATTTAAAATCGAAATATCCTTCCTTGTACGGCTCTTTTTCGTATTTTCCCCTCAGATAGTCAATGCGGCGCACTATATTGTCTGCATTGAATACCGGACGGCCTGACATTAAAAAGGCCTCTTCAGCTGTGCATGGATATTCCTGCTTTATCTTCTCTTTGTCAGTGTAGCTTTCGTATGTCTTGAAGTACCAATATACCTGTTCTTTGGTTAGCCCTTTTGCAAGAAGCCACCTGAGACGTTCCGAAATCCACTCCTGACCGTTTTTTATAAGGTCGTCGAATCTTTCTTCATGTGCCTTGCTTTCAAAGCTCTGGGTGTATTCTGCGGTACGATACCACTCATAAAAGCAGTTGATGTATACTCCGCTGTCCCACATATCCTTGAAGTCGTTGAATCCGTTCGGCGTGGTTTCGTATATGGAAATGCAGTCACCGGTCATCGCCGGCATTATAGCTGACTGCAGGTCGCTCATCGGTACCTGCCAGAAAGCTGCTTCGCTTCCATGGAAGAAGTTGATAGTTCGGCTTCGGCCGACATTCTTAGTCGCTGTTGCGACTTCCCAAGAAGAATTGAGCTTCGAGAATCTCAATTCTTTCTTGTTGTTGAATTTTTCCGTTGGTCTGAGACATTCCGGAAGCTGAGAGTGCGGGTATTTAGCCTTGTTTTCAAAAATCGTGGTTGCGTTTTCTGTCTGGTCTGCCAAGGTGAATCCTTCAAAGTTTTTCTGCAGCATCGAGCATGCCAGCTGGTATGCTGTTATTAGGCTGGTAAACCCCTGCTGCCTGCCTTTAAGAATTAAAAAGGCAAGCTTTGCACGCTTGCCCTCCTGGTATTCACTCTTTGCTTTATTGAGCCGGCTTATGAAGTCGTTTTGCACCTCATTCAAGAAGAACGGCACAACCTGTTTCTTCTTGTTTACAATTACGAAAAACAGCTCAATGAAAAGCTCAGGGTTCAGATAAATCTCATGGCGCAGATCTGCGCTGAAAATGAGCTTTTCTGCTGCCAGCTCTCTGAACTGCCGGTCTTTTTCGATATTCTCATTTGCGTTCCAGACGTTCTTCCTCCACTCTATTAGATATTTTACGGTTTCCATTCGTCAAAATCCTCAAGCTTTTTAATTTCTACGTCTGTCTTAATTTCCTGCTTGTTTTTGAATTTATCAGGCATCATGTTGGTGAGCCAGAACTGGCCAGCTGAAACATCAGGCGGTACAACCTTTTCAACTTTCTTTGTGACTACCATCTTCCCGTCTACCAGTTCTTTTGTGGTTTCAGTATATCTGTAGCCTGTGACTTTTCTGTAAAAGGCGCCAACGGCTTCGAGATTTGTCTGCACAAGGTTTGCTGTGAGCGCTCCCTGCAGTGCCGCATGTTGTTTTACATAGTTTCTGAAACTACTGTATGCTACACCTAAAGCTTTTGCGATTTCTTTCTGAGTGCCACCCATTGCGGCCATCTCTTCGATTTCTTTAAGGTGCGGTTCTACATGTGTTTCGTATTTTCCTGCCATCGCTGCCTCCTTTCTGCATACAATGTATCGCGCGTGCGTGTGCGTGCGTCATGCGCATAGTGCCAAAAGTGCCAAGTCTGCCAACGAAAAAGACGCCGCAAGGGGCGTCTTTAAAGGGACGTTATGGACTTTTCAGCTCACCGGGAAGACTTTTCCCAATATCATAATATCACAACCCATCCGAACAAAACGAACAAGTTTTTATTTTGGCTGTTTTTTTTCGGGGGGAAATGCTCGGTCGAATCTCATGCGCACTCCGTCTGCGGTATTTCCTCCTCCGATTTCCTTTGCGACCTGGGGCCAGCTCATGCAGCTGACACACCGGTAAAATATAATCTGACGCAGCAGGCTGTCTTCTACGGAGTCTATGAAGATTATAATTTTTTTACGTAACAGCTGTACTTCTGCGAGGCGTCCTTCAATAATCATTTCGAGGTCGGCAGCTTTTATTCCCATATTTTCTACGGCAGAGTTGAACGCACCCTGGCTTCTTCCACCCTGTATGTATGTAGGCTGCGCTTTTGCCCGGCTTTCCTCTTCAAGCTCGGCAAGCGTTCTTTTCCACATTTTAATCTCAGAATTAAGATGCCTTATCTGATAAAGTTCTTTCCTGGTCATTGTTTTTCCTTTCTGCAAGCCAAACAAGGCCTAAATGTATAGGCCCAGCTGCTCCTCTTCATAATTGATTCGGAAGTATTCCCTTCCTGAAATGGTCTTGCCGGCCAGCCAGCTGAGGTCTTTTGGCTCACCGTCAGTAACCATCATATATTCCAGATGCTCCAGTCCTGTAACCGGATGCTCATATCTTCTTTCGTAGTCTATGTAATAACCTTCTTCAGGCTGAGGTTCTTCGAACAGCTCTGATGGGTCAACTTCAACTCTTGTCACCTGCGGTTTGATAAGGTTTCCGCTGCAGGAGTAACGGCGCTTATATACGCTTCCCTCTTCACGGAAGGTTTTCTGTGTCTCTTTGATAAGGTACTCGGCAAGTTTAGAATACTGGCCGGATTCGTCGAGTGCTGTCGTTCTGACATATCCTTTGTCCCATACTCTTGAAAGAACATCGAGGTCGACTGCACTGATGACTAAGTGATGATGAATTCTTGTATGTTCATATTCTGTTACGGCTATATACTTAAGCTCCTTGCCCTGACCGGTCAGTTCCTTGCGAAGTTTTCTGATGAAAGTTTCGCGGTCCTTTTTCGCCTGGAGCTTTTCGGGAGCAGTTTCGTATGTAAGAACTACATGCAGGTCTCCGGGAACAAAGTTTGCGTTCAGTTTCCTGGTAAGTTCCTTGACAGCAAGACGGTCATTGTTTCTCTGCACCTTCTCTGATGTGATATTCATTTTTGGTTTTCTCTTACCACCATGGCAGCCTGAGGCAACCTTTATGGTAACATCGATTGTTTTGCCCGCCTGGCAGATGTCTTTGTAGACTTTCATTTTTTCACCATCCGTCTTGTTAATACTCTAATCAAGTTTTAATGCGCCGACCTGCGCGATGTGTTTCCTTATATATAATGTAGGTTACAGTACCGGTAGGAACGCCTGGGACTGCTTGTCCCAGGCTATTTCTTACCTTATAGTGTTGGTATCAGTGCCAGGATTCTCTCCATGACTTTTGGTGTGTAGCCGAATTCGTCAGCTATCTGAATGTTGCTCCAGCCGGCTTTGCTTAAAGCATTTATCTTTCCGGCATCGATTTCAGCTGCGATTTCTCTGATCTGTTCATCTGAGAGCATGTCCTGTTCTTCTTTTTTAGGGCGGCGTCCTCTTTTTCGCTTTACCCCCCCCGATGGATTTTCTGGGGATTCTTCTTTTTCCTTTTTATCCGCCAGAATTCGCACTCCTTCGAATGCTCTCGAAAGATTTATGAGCAGCGGTTCTTCCTGGTTAAGGTTTACTCCGTAAACCGGTTCGCCTTTTTCCATGAGGGTTATGGCTTCTTTGAGCGTAATTTCCGTGAGCATAACTGCCTCCTATTCTACAATTTCCCAGTCGTCTGCAAGCATGTCCGTCTGAGAGGCCAGCCAGCCGACACAAACATCTCCATTGGCGGTTCTCATATCAATGTGTGGAAGGAACTGTGCCGTTCCAGTGTGGTGCATTGCCTCCTCATCGTCCGGAAGAATTCTGGAAGCTTCGTTCACGAGATTTTCTTTGTCAACCATGCGGCCACTAACTAAGTACAAGTACATCCCCTTGCCGTTCCAACCGTGTCTTGATACCTTGTGCCCCTTTTTCAGAGCTTCAAGCGCGAGCCCAAACGTCATGTTGCAGCATTCTCTATTGGCTTCTTCGAAGATATTCTTCGGTGACCAGGAAATATATCCATCCGGATAACGTACCAGGTATCCCTCGTCTGCAGGGTTTTCATCTGCAGGAATAGTCCAGCCTCTGTACTTGTTGTAGTCGCCTCTTGTCATTGGCATAGCTTCAATCTGCTTTGTTCCTATGAATCTTTTCATTTTTAACCCTCCCATTCGGGCTGAATCTGCCCGTTTTCTTCCATGTCCTCATAAGCGGCAAGTTTCTCAGCGGCTTCGCTGAATCTGCCGTTCGGAGTGTAAATTTTAAGTTCCATGCCGTGGTCTGCAACGCAGATCAGGCCGTCAGCTTCTCTACGTGTTATGCGTCCCATTTTTTCCTCCTTCTATAATTAGCGGGTTTGTGTTATTCCAGATTCCGAGAACCGGAACATTCTTACTGTCTATGAGGAGCATCACTTCTGCTTCCTGGTTCGGGAATGCCAGCAGAACTTTTACCAGCTCATTAACCTTCATATTCCCCATCCTCCTTTGTCTTTTTATATTCTACTGCCATAACTACTCACTCTCCTTGTATGGCTGTGGTAATGGCTGCCATGCTATAGGCAGGTATGCGAACTTGAATCCCGCTTCATCTACCCAAAAGCCGCTTTCAACATCATAGAAACCTTTGTAGATAATATCACCGCCAGTTTGTACCAGTACAAATCCATCTTCCGAATAATCTTCTTTTGTAGGCACTGCACCACTACTTACAGGAATCCAGGCGTCTGCTGTGTGCTGTTGATTGTCAAGATAGTTGTCGATAAAGTCAATCAACATATTGTAATCGCTGGTATCTCTGTTGTCGTTATATAAAAGTCGTGCCGCTGCCGCTCTTAATTCTGTTTTATTCTTCATTCCTGTTCGCCTGCCTCTGCATTTCGGATTTCATCTGCTATTCTTGAAAGGCATCTGCCGCAAACATCAAATTTTCTAATTCTTGGTGGTTCTTCCAAGATTGAAGCTTTGAACCGATAAATTACGCCATTGGTGAAAATTCTTAAATCTTGTTCAGTAAGTCCGCAAATATCACGCATCGTTGTTTTCATTTCTTTTCACCTTCTTTGCTTTTGCGATTGATATTTCGTCTTTTCCTGTCATTCCAGTCCTCCTTGATGATTTCAAACACTTCCTCTGCAGTCAGCCAGCCGACTGGCGATGGGTTCATGGACTTGCTGGAACTTCTCATGTCCAGGATTTCAAGCAGGTCGTATTTCCCGCCGTATGAGTACTTGAATTCCACTATGCTGTAGCCGCCTTGTCTTTCCCATGGAGTGGGATCCGGATATAATATGTGAAAACCATCAAAGTCCGGGTATATTTCATGTGGCACGTTTGCTTCCTGCAGCATATCGTGCAGCCGGATAATCTGCGCATATCGAGGCAGATCATTGCGCGGGGCTGTCTGTTTCAGTAAAAAAGGTGAGGCGATATTTTCAGACTGCAGATACCTTATGAGCCTACGCCACTTTGCACGGTTGTTCACATAATTTCAGTTTGCGTACAGCCACTTGAGCAGCAGCCAGTAATAATACAGTTTCTCTTTCATCGCGCGTCACCTATCTTGGCTCAACGATAAGCTTTATAGCTGTTCTGGTTTCTCCGTTCACGTCGATGTCAATAAATGCCGGTACGCATACCAGGTCAATTCCTCCTGGTGCTAAGAATCCTCTTGCGATTGCAACGGCTTTCATCGCCTGGTTGAGCGGGCCTGCTCCGATGACCTGAATTTCTGCGTTTCCGTGTTCTCTGATTGTTCCTGCCAGTGCTCCTGCAACTGAGTTGGGATTTGATGCTGCTGATACTTTTAAAATTTCCATTGTTATTCCTCCATTTTCTGTAATTCTTTAAGGGTACGCTGGTCAATTTCCAGCTTGATTGATTCGTATTCTCCGATAATAACTTCTGAGCCTTTGGCGGCTCTGAGCAGCGTATTGCCGTTTTCGCTTTTCTGGCCGGTATCGCTGAAGTACCAGCCTCTGTAGATTCTGTTCATAGTTAAATCCTTTCCGCCAGCTGGGTCATTACGGTTTTCAGGGCTACCTTCATTTTCTCTGCCTGCACCGGTTCATCGGCTGATACTTTATCGATGCTGTCAAGGCAGGAGTTGAAGTCCTGCTGGAGCTGGTTGCTCTTGACTTTAAAGATTGCAATGTCTGCCTGGGAATTGTTCTGAAGGCTCTGCTGCAACTTGGCAATGACGCGCTGACTTTCTTCGTAGTCGGAAAGCAGTTTTGCACTTTCTGCGGCGGCTTCTTTCTTGACTTCTTCACGGGCTTTCTTGATGGCCTCTTCAACAGCCTTTGTTTTTTCTGCTTCTGCAGAGTCTCTGATTTTCTTTGATTTTTCCTTTTCTGCAGATAAGCTGTTCTGCGCTTTGCTGAGCTCTGTGCGGAGTTTTTCGAGTTCCTCTTCATTGCCCGGAGTCTCTTTCAGAATTTCAATTTCCTTTTCAAGAGTCGCAACCTTGGCCATTGCTGAATCATAATCTGTCTGAATCTTGCTGCCGGCAGCATCAACAGCTGCTTTTTCTGCCTCGAGCTGCTTCACTCTTTCCTGCAGTTCCTTCACGGTTATTTCGGACACGTCAGGCGCTTTTATAACCTCTTCTGCTACCTCCTCTGGAGCGGATAAAAGTGCCCAAACCTTTGAAATTCCAATATCCGCAAAATTTGCGGATTTGAAAAATATGCTGTTTTCATCCTCTACTTTTTTGGCAAAAGCCATCATGTTATTTGCTTTTCTGAGACTGAAATTAAGGTTTTCTCCAGCCCATGTTTCCCAGTTGCCGTGGCCAAGACGGGCTTTTATCACATTAAGCCTCTGCCCTGCCTGAGCCATCATCATGAGCCCGATATTGCCGATTGCTTCCATCTGCGAGTACAGAGAATTAATCTCTGCTCTGAGCTCATCTGTGGACTTGTCCTCGATGTTTTCAGCAATCTGATATTCTGCTTCAATTAAATTGTTCATTATGCTGCCTCCTTGCGTTTTTTGGATTTTGTCATTACGTTCTGCTTCCAGAGTTCTACGAAAGCTTCAACTTCTTCGGTCATGCTGCAGTTTCTCTGTCCACGGCACTGAACCACCTTGCCGTCTTTGTTGATTTCTAGTGTATAGTAAGGTTTTTCCGGCGCTTCTGCCTTACGAATGAACAGTATCGCACAATCACCGCGGCACACTTTATCAACATAGGTTCTGACGCAGTGCCCCAGTGCTGCGCTCTCTTCCCGCAGTTCTGTTGCGTTCTGCGCTCCGCGGATTATGAGGCCGTCGGATTCAAAAACTGGCTTGCCGTACAGCTTTTCCATGTTTTTTTCAAACGCAGCTTGCTTCAACGCATCAGCTTCAATTTTGATTCGCTCGGATGTCTTTCTGTGAGCTTCATCAAAGTCCTCAGGAAACAGCACGCTTTTGCGGTTCATATCGTAGCCAAGAGTTTTGCAGTCTTTCATATAATCGATGTAATCGTTAGTCCGCACACATAGCTGTGTGTCAAGATAATCGAGCACCTTTTGTACATCGGTGTATTTGCCGATAGCTTCGAGATTGCCCTCTATTGCCCATGTATTTTCATATTTTGTTTGTTTGAAACTCATGTGGTATCCCTTTTCCTTGACAGTTCTGTATACATCCAAGCCGACTGCATGACCACCGGCTGCCCGAAATTCCTTGATTTCTGCCGGCATGAGCCGCAGAATCTTTCTGAGAGAGTTCCCGCGCCAGTTCACGACCGAGTAAGAATGCTTCACTTTGGCGGCGACAATATTTTCAAAGCCCGCCTTTTCAAGCAGTTCTACTGCCTGCCACTTCAAGAAAGCTGCCAGATATATAATAAGTCCGTATGGATCAAGTTCATCTTTGAACCCCAGGCGCAGCATGTCCGTATTTGCATATTTAAGGTCTGTGCCCAAACAGTCCCACGCGCTGTCATGGGTTTCTGTTTTAAGGTATTTAGGTTTGCAAAAGCAATTGAGCATTCCGGTTGATGGCGCCGGCAAATATACGTTGCTTTTCTTTTCCCAATATTCACCGTGCCAGCAACCTTCCGGACGATGTTTGTAGTACTCTTGGGAGTCCTTACATAACCGGTACTGTGCTGACGGCCAAAACCGAACAGTCGGCTTGACACCGGTATAATCGATGTCGTATTCGTCCAGCTGGGCGAAGGTAATGCGGCCGTGCTTTCTGAACCACAGCACGCGGCCGTATTCTGTTATCCCTTTCCTGCCGTAGCGCTTATTGAGAGTTTCTCCCTCCTGTCCACAGTGAGGGCAGAGAGCTTTCCCTTTGTGCTCCATCCACTCTGCTTCGCGGGTTTTGGTAAGTTTTCTGCATCGTGTGCAGTAAACGGTTTCCTCTTTCTTCGAGAATATGAGGTAGGTAACATCGGCGTGTGCTATAACGTAGTCTTCAAGCCCTGCCGGGCGTTTTAAGTTATATGGTTTTTCCATGGCGGCCACCTACAGAAAATCTGTTATGTCGATGATACCCGCCTGCGGTTTTTCGGTAAGGTCAATACCGTAATAGTCACGGATAATGCCGAAACCTTCCTCCGGTGGTATATATGCTGCGCCGCCAACGGCTCTTTTTCTTGCAACTGCCTTCATGGCATCGAAGCATCCTTGGAGCGTTTTCCCTTCCTGCAGGATCTTCTCTGCGATTTTGTCTGCAGTGCAGATGCTTGTGAGGTATTCCTCGAAAGGAATTAAATAATCTTTGTCTTTACATTCTTTCGTGATTTTTGCTATTGCTTCGTCAATTCTGTTGCTCATGTTGTTCCTCCGTATATTAAAAAGGCTCTGACCTGCTCTGAAGACGAAAGAAGGGTGGATGAAAAAAATAGGAGTCCCTCCTTTCTATTCAAAAATGTATGATTTTGTTTAGTCGGTGAAAAGCCTGACACAAAGTTATGATCAGAGCCCTTTTATGCTTAACATTCGGCCGCGACTGCTTTTTTCTCTGTGCGAGTAATTTTTACTTGGCCTTTAGTGTTGATTGCGATTTTAAGTGTTGTCTTCCCGTGGGCTATAGATACCTGCTGCAGGCGGTCCTGTAATACAAGTCCGGCCAGAGATGTGATTGCTTCCACAATATCCGCTTCGAAAGCGTCAAGCCCTGATTCTTCACACGCAGGTCCTATTGTCAGCTGTAGATTCTGAAGAAGCTGTTCTTTTCTGTCCTCAAGCAGTGCCCCGGGGCATGTGCATTTTGTTGAAATAACGTCGTCTGCTTCTTCCTGGCTGTTGGCCATGACTGGCTTGACATCTCCGCAATATCTGCAGACTCCTTCAAATGTGTTCATATTATCCTCCTAAAATATTCCATACTGCTGCCTTTCGTGGGCAACTTCGCGGCGGCTCTTGCCTTCTTCCAGAGCATGTGTGCATTCGCTGATTTTGCAGCCGCGCACATGTCCTGTAATGAAGCAATAATCACAGCTGTCAACGCCGCCTATTCTTCCTTTGTATCTGCACCACTTGTATCTGCAGGACTTCATCGTTTCGATTTCTCTTGGCGCTGTTACTTCCTGCATGGGCGCACTCCTCTGTGGCAGTGTCCGTTTAATGGGACAATGTCGTTTCTGTTCTTATATGTACAGTAGCCTTCTCCCCTGCTTTCAAGGAGTTCTGCTACTCCATCGCAGATATATCCGCAGGCTACAGCATCTTCGGGTGAAGCGAAGTCCCGGCACTGTCCGCATTGCACAATTTCTTCATGCAGAATCTTCTTGACCATCTTTAGGTTCCTTGCAACCTGGCGGCCGATAAGCTTGTCAATTTCGCTGCCGCCCCGCTCGCGTTTTTCTGCGATATGCAGGAGACCATTGATTCGTCTGAATACTTTTTCCATTGAATTTTCCTCTGTTTTCTGTTAAAATTGAGGTGCGGACGGCCATCCGCACATATTTAAAATGTTTATTGAAAGACCGCTTCTATAGCGGTTTTTCTATTATCCGTAGAATTTATGCGGCCCAGTCTGGCCTCGGAATGCAAATTCCGTGAGGTATGAGGGCATTTCACTGAGAATTTCACATTGATAAAAATGTGTGGTTGGAAATTCATAAATACTGTGGCCAAAGTCAAAGACAAACATCACAGCATCGCTTACTCTTTCCATTACCGGCATATCTATGGTGCTGTACTGACCTGGCGACGTGCATACTTCAATCGGTGTCTGGTCTCGGGTAATGCAACGGTCTCTTATGGTCTGGG
Organism: Bacillota bacterium; assembly: GCA_017397825.1. Lineage (GTDB taxonomy): Bacteria > Bacillota > Clostridia > Peptostreptococcales > Anaerovoracaceae > SUG1106. The sequence continues at coordinate 49,166 of JAFQHT010000065.1, forward strand.
CTACTGCCATCTGGCCCTCCAGTGTTTCTCCGCGAGCCTCCGCCATTACTACCTGCTCCACTACACGCCGTTCTTCATCAGAGAGGGCCAGCATAGGGCCTTGTTCGATTATAATGATTCCGGTGTTGTCCACTGAGCTTTTTTCCGTTACTTCCATGGGTTCTGTCGCAACCGGTTCTGCCGTCTCTTCTGTTTTATTGTCTTCAGGCTTAGTATCTGCTGCCGTTTCCGGCCCTTCCAGAGCCATAAAAAACAGCATAATCAGCATCACAAATGCCACCAGTGCCAGAATCTTGATTATTTCTTTCATGTTTTTCATCTTTTTGCTGCGCCTCCATGCGCCTTCGCTCCCGCAGGAGCCCTTCAACTTTTTTTTCGATTTTCAATGCAGACTGTGTCCAGTTGCGCTTGTAATAGTAGCGAACCTTATCGCGCAGATGCTCGATGCGGTTATTCAGCTTGCGAATTTCGGAATCGTAGTCGATTTGTGGATACATGATGTAAAATCCGCAGGGATTTGTTTTGCCTTCTTTGTGGCACTCGCAGGTCTTGCAGCATGCTATGCACATGCTCCCTCCGTCAAGTTTAGGGCAGGACCTGCCTTCACGGTATCCGGTGCGCCCGCAAACCGGGCAAGGTATAGGCTGCCAGGTCATTCAGGCATCACGTCCTCGCGGTAATTGCGGCCGATAAGGAGCATCCATGCTCTCAGCGCCTGTGCTTCATCTGCGTTCTCGGTTTCCATGTATCTGTCCATCCACTTTTTCTGTGCCTCCGCCTTGAGCCTGCGGTTTTCTGCTTGGGCCCAAGGAGTGATATTGTCCTGCAGCTCACGGTGCTTGTCCGGTGAAAGGTCAATCTGCAGACCTTCACGGATGCTTGTCTGGCGGTTTGCGCCGCCAAATAGTTCGTGGCGCTCAGCTCCGCGCTCTCCGGTATATGCACAGATTCTGTTTTGCTTGTCCTTGTAGCCGTTACATGCCGGTTTTTTCTTCTTGGTGACCGGCTTCGGGAACGCACAGGTGGCGTAATATGTACTGGTACTCATGCCTTGACTCCTTCTGGAATGGTTCTTACTTTGTCAGTAATTTTCTGAATGATTTTCAGTTCTTCGTGGGTTGAACTCAGGACGAGCCAGTTGTCCGGGTTCAAGTGCCACTTCTTAATGAGCAGTTTCTCTGCTCTTGTTGGTCTTCTTCCTCTCATAATGCTGCACTCCCTTCCAGGATTGTGAAATTCCTTTCCGGTGATACGTTTGGCGGTTCGGCTCCTGCCAACTTGTAGACTTCGCTGACTTTGAATCTGCGAGTCTGAGGGCCCAGCATAACCGGGTGAATGTCGCCGGCTCTGATTCTACGTTCAAGAGTTGATTTGCTGATGCTGAGCATGTCCATGACGTCTTGAGCTGTTAATAATAATTTTTCCATATGTTTCACCTCTCTTAACCTGATTCTTCCGTACACATTTCGTGGTCGATATCATTAAAAAAAATATAGCCGACAGAGCTTTTGTAGAAAGCAGCAATCTTGCGTTTGATTGCATCTCTAGGAATCCTGATGCCTTGCTCATAATTTGACAACGCTGAGACGCTAATTCCTAAAGCTTTTGCCACTTCCGCCTGAGTTTTTTCCCCTCTTAAGCTGACAAGTTTTTCTGCTGTTGTCATTTTTTCACCTCGCTTTCGTTTTGATGTTTTAACTATACACGAAATGTGGTCGATTGTCAACACATTTTGTGTACTTTTTTCCTTGACATATTACACGCTTTGTGTATATAATGTAAGAAACATTTGAAAGGAAGTAAAACATATGGCTTTTAATGAGAGATTGAGGGATTTACGAACAAAAAAGGATATGTCTCAGTCACAGTTGGCTACAGCTCTGGGAATTTCAAAAAGCGCAATCAGCATGTATGAACTTGGTGAACGCCAACCTGATTTTGAAACTTTAGAACTTATTGCAGATTATTTCAATGTAGATATGAATTACCTTTTAGGGAACGAAGACAGGAGCACTTATTATCTGGACCCTGAAGTTGCAGAGCTGGCGCAGGAGCTTTATGCTCGTCCTGAAATGCGCGTTCTCTTTGACGCTTCCAGGAAGGCTTCGGCTGAAGATATTCAGTTTGTAATAAATATGCTTGAGAGAATGAATAAGTAAGATGGGGGTGTAGAATGTCGTTTTTCTTTTTCTTTGATAATAATGATGAAAATACGTTTGAGGATATCAAACATATCGATGAATATGGTAATGAATACTGGCTTGCAAGGGAGCTGCAGGAGGTTCTTGGATATTCGAAATGGCAGAATTTCGAAAAGGTTATCGATAAAGCGAAAGAGGCTTGTGAAAACTCTGGAAACGTTGAAATTTCCCATTTTACCGACGTCAGTAAAATGGTGGAAAGCGGAGTTGCTGATATTCCTGTACGTGATATCCAGCTTTCACGCTATGCGTGCTATCTAATTGCGCAAAACGGAGACCCTCGCAAAGAAACTATCGCCTTGGCGCAGACATACTTTGCAGTCCAGACCCGCAGACAGGAGCTGCAGGATCAGTTTAATCAGCTCACAGAAGACCAGCGCAGACTTGCAATCCGCAGCGAGCTTACAGAGCATAACAAATCTCTTGTTGAGGCTGCACAGCAGGCCGGAGTTAAAACTCCGCAGGAGTTCGCTAAGTTTCAGAACCGCGGTTACCAAGGTCTTTATGGAGGGCTTGGACAAGCAGAGATACACAAGCGAAAAGGCCTTGAAAAAGGTCAAAAAATACTTGACCACATGGGCAGTGAAGAGCTTGCTGCTAATCTGTTCCGTGCAACGCAGACGGACGCAAAACTCCGCCGTGAAAACATTCAAGGTAAGGACGCTGCCAACGAAACGCACTATCAGGTAGGTGCTAAAGTACGTCAGACCATAGAAGAGCTCGGCGGCACTATGCCGGAGGATTTGCCTACTCCAGAAAAAAGTATTAAAACGCTCCAAAAAGAAGAGAAGGAACGCCTCAACTCTTCCGAGCAAATTGCAATGGAATTGCCGCTGCCGGATAAATAATAAAATTAAATAAGGGGTATTAACGGTAATGGATTATATAAGAGTCGTACTACAAGATCTGCCAGTGACCATACGAGCATTCACTGTTTACTATTTCGATGAAGACGGTATGGTATATTACACCATCTTCATCAATTCACGTTTAAGCGAAACAATGCAATGTGCCGCTTATGACCATGAGATTCAGCACATAAACAATAATGATTTTGACAGCATGCTGCCAGCGGGCAAGCTGGAAGCGATGAGGCATGCCGGATAGAGAACTGGTTACAAAACGTAACCAGTTCATACCGTGACAATCTGTCACGGGTTAGAATATCAATTGTACGAAATAATCGTACAATTGGGGTACAAAATGTACCCCAATTGAGTTGCTGACATTTTGTCAGCAGTTGACTACAAATTGTTGTCAACTGACTACGTTTTGTAACCAGCTAAAAATAAAAAACGCCCTCTGTTGGCGCAGAGAGCGATTTTATAAAGGTCATGCATGGACAAGCCATACAGTCCCAAACCAACTGTATTTTACCATGCATGGCCCTGAATTGTCAATTTTTCAGGGTATTTTTATGCCCAAAATCAAAAAGGAAGGTGAAATACATGCCTAAAAAGGCTACTGAAAAGAAGAAGTCCAACATACCCGGCTCGTATAAATTCCGTGATGGCGGTAAAAAAGTGCAGCTTACGGTATGTATCGGTACGCGGTTTGATGGAAAACCGAACAGATTTTACAAAGACATCGATTATACAACAGATAAACAGCTGGAGATAGAAAGAACATTATTTTATGCTGAATGCCTGCAGGAGAGCAAAAACGTTTCTACGGATCTGACCATCAAAGGGCTTTTTAATATTTACATCGATGATGCCAGCGTAGGAAATAAGCAATCCACACAGGCACGTTACCGGACTTTATTTATAAATCAAATCGAACCTTATCTGGGTAAAAAGAAGGTTACGGCAATCAAGCCTGTCGAGATACAGCAGTGGGTAAACCATATTAAAGAGCACGGTCGGAAGCGCCGCTGCGGGGAAGAAAACAAAAAAGGTGATGCCCTGGCCGCTAAAACAGTGCTCAGTGCGCATTCCCTGCTCAGCTCATTGATGGACTACGCATACCGCGACCTGAAGATTATCAAAGAGAATCCATGCAGGAGTACGCGCCTGCCTAAAAAAGAAAAGTCAAAAATAAAATACCTCAAAGAAGATGAGCTCTCGAATCTTCTTGAGCTTCTTATGAATGAAATCGAAAATAACCGCACGCATGTTACTATGATTTTTCTGTTTCTGTTCACCGGCATGAGGTCTGGCGAAGCAGCCGGGCTAAAGTGGGACCACGTTTCGTTCGATACTGATATTATACGGATTGAGGAAGCAAGAGTGGCTCTGAGCGGCGAAGGCGTTGTAACGGACACTCCTAAATCGGAGGCGTCTTTCAGAGAGGTGGTTATGCCTAAGTTCATCACTAAAATGCTTAGGCAGCTGCAGCTTGAGCAGCTGAAGTATAAAATGGCTCTCGGCCCTGAATATACCGACAGTGGGTATGTGAGCGTTACGAAGCTGGGAACTCCGCAGCATCCACGCAACACCTACAAATGGTTTACAAAATTTTTGAAGCGCCATGGGCTTGAGCACACTACAATTCATTCGCTGAGACATACCCACGCTGCCATGCTTGCCCGCCTCGGGACGAATGTTATTGATATTTCTCACCGCCTGGGCCATGAAAACATCAGAGTGACAGAAGAGATTTATATGTACCTCTTCAAAAATATCGATGATGAAATTGCAAGTAAGTTAGATGATTACATGCTGAAAGTGAAATAAAAAGTGCATTTTGCGTCGGCTTTGCGTCAAGACAAAAAGAAAACCCTTGAAATCAAGTGATTTCAAGGGTTGTTTTGGCGGAGGACATGGGACTCGAACCCACGGGGCTGTTACACCTTACTTGATTTCCAATCAAGCTCCTTAGCCACTCGGTCAATCCTCCATATTCACTGCGGGCGGTGGTATCTTACTGTTGCTTCGCCGCATATATTGTAAACGTTCAATCGAACGCTATAATAATTTACCACATTTTCCGCAGGAATGCAAGCACTTTTTTGATAATAGCCGATAAAATTTTAAAAATTTCTATTCTTCACTGAAATTTACCGGTGCAAAAAACTTCATAGAAGTTCCCTGATCCAGAATAAGCAGATCTTTTGGCATTCTCAAAACTTTCCATGTAACATACAGATCGCCTACTGCACCGCTTATATTGAAAATCTGCAGCATATAAAGATGCCAGAAATATACTTCAGGCAGTTCTCCGAGAAAATATTCAAATATGGTTCCCCAGACGATAACCGGTGCAAGGGCAATTACAATATACGGAGCTTTGGTAAAGAACCAGCTGCTCCTGGCATATGCCATGCCTGCTTTTGGTACAACGCCGAACTCAGCCTTTTCTCCGGTAACAATGCGGATAACAACCCCGTGTACCCACTCATGGGCCAGAATATATACTATACTTCCAACCACAAGGGCCGCGATAAAGACTATGATGTTGAACTCTTCCGCTGCAAATGCAATCCGGGGCGGTACTCTCATGCAGCCCAGTACGAACATCGCTGCCACAATAATCAGCCCGCCTATATTGATACGGATAAATTCGCTGCGGTCCTTTGCCATATCGAGTGTGCCATATAAATCATATCCGGCAGGAAGTGCCGGATATGCTAAATTCTTATTATTCATCATTTATAATGATCCTTTCACTGCGTCAGCCATAGCTGCTGCGTCCACAACGCCTGTGTGGAGAACAGGTTTTTTGTCCAGATCTTTGAGGCCGTAAGGAACTTTCACGCCTGTTGCCTGCTCAAGAGCTGCCACATAAGCAAAACCATCCGCGCAAGGTCCGATACCGATGGCAGTTGCCACGCTTTCTGCGAACTTGTATGCACTGGCAGTTGATGCAATTACTGTAGGAGTTTCATCGCCTGTCTGAGCTTTGTAATCCTGGTAAACCTTATATGCAACGGCAGTGTGAGTGTCCATTAAATAGCCGTTTTCAGCCCACATTTTTCCGATTGCGGATAATGTGTAGTTTTCTGTCGCAAAGCCGCCGTAAAAGCCATTCAGAGCCTCACGGACACCTTCAGAAACTTCATATACCTTGTCAGCATCCAGATTCTCCATCCAGCCCTTCACTGCAGCGCCGTCACGGCCGCTGAGCAGGTAAAGAAGTCTTTCAAGGTTGCTGGAAATGAGGATGTCCATGGATGGTGAATTGGTGCAGCAGAAGCCGCGTGTTTCAGGACGGATGTCGTAAACACCTGTGTTGATAAAATCAGTCAGAACTTTGTTGTCGTTGGATGCGCAGATGAATTTATTGATAGGCACGCCCATTTCCTTTGCGTAGTAAGCCGCAAGGATGTTGCCGAAGTTTCCTGTAGGAACAACCACGTTCATCGGCTCACCGTCAGCAATCACGCCTCTTTCCACCAGCTTCACGTAACTGTAAACGTAGTAAGCCACCTGCGGTACAAGTCTGCCCACGTTGATGGAGTTTGCTGAGGAAAGCTTCACACCCTTGGCTGCCAGCTGCGCAGCAAAATCATCGTCATTGAAAATTTTCTTCACGCCGGTCTGTGCATCATCGAAGTTGCCGCGGATTGCGAAAACATGGGTGTTTGCCCCTTCCTGAGAAACCATCTGTCTTTCCTGCACCTGGCTCACGCCGCCTGTAGGGTAAAATACTATGATTTCAGTGCCTTCCACATCAGCAAAACCTTCCAGTGCAGCCTTGCCTGTGTCGCCGGAAGTTGCAGTGAGAATGCATACCTTATCAGTCACACCTTCCTTCTTCATGGAAGTTGTCATCAGGTATGGCAGGATGGAAAGGGCCATGTCCTTGAAAGCGGCGGTCTTGCCGTGGTAAAGTTCCAGGAAATGTGCACCGCCTGCTTCTTTTATTTCAACCACATCGGATGCTGTAAACTTTTCGTCATAAGCACCATTGATGCAGTAATCCATTTCTTGTTCAGTGAAATCGTCAAAATACGATCCGATAATTGCATGGGCAATTTCCTTGTATGATCTGCCCACCATATCTTTTATTTTAAGAGGGAGCGCAGGAATTGCTTCCGGAACATAAAGGCCCTTGTCTTCAGCTATGCCCTGAACGATGGCCTGTGCGCCTGTCTTCTTAATCTGGCTTCCTCTTGTGCTTTCGTAATTCATATGTAAATCCTCCGTTTTGAGTATTTTTTCTTTGATGGTTCTGGTTATAAGGATACCACAAAACTACACATTGTTCAATGCTGGATAATATTTACATATGTAATTTTTCAATATAATATTAGCTGGCGTAAGCACTAAGTAAATTCAAATTTGCTCACCGCTTTTTATAAACCACTAATTCCGGGTTTTCGCCGTTTTCTTCATAAGTGCTTACAAGGATGAAATCCATATTGGCAACAATCCCGAAACATCTGCCCCCTTCAAATTCACTTTCCAGCTGGTTTCCCAGATAAGTAACTCCATCATCCAGAAACTTCACTGTGTGACCGTTGGGAAGACGGTATTCCATATTCACATAACCACCCACGAGGGCATTGAGTTTTTCCACTTCTGGCATACCTTCTATATGTAGCTCATTGATTTCATCCATCAGCTTTCTTTTAAATTCATCAAATTTTTCTGCTCCGGCAAGATTCTTATATTTCTTCCAGTAATCAAGTTTTGGAAGCATATCCTGCAGGTATGCCCTTGCCTGTTCCGGAGAAAAATCATCGCCGGACATATTTTTCACACAGACATCTATTAAATCATCCATGTCGTGATACATATATTCGCCATCTGCATAGCACCATTTGCAGTAATCTTCATTAAAAAACCCGTCTGTTTCTTTGCTGATATTGGAATCCTCCAGCGGCATACCGCAGCATTGGCAGATCATCTGCCTTGGGGAACCAAGAAGTGTATTGATAGAAACATCGAAAAGCTTGGAAAGCAATTTCAGTGTTTCGGTGTTTGGTGTAGTTTCTCCATTTTCCCATCGTGATACGGCCTGCCTGGTTACGAATACTTTTTCTGCGAGTTCGTCCTGTGATAAGCCTGCTTTATTTCTTAATTCCAGAATAATATCTTTCGTTTCCATGAATTATCACCTCCATCGCAATTATACACCTTTTTTATTATTTTGCGTAGCAACAGGCAGTTGCTTCAATGTAAAAGGGCAATGCCTGATTAAGAAGCATTGCCCCATGTTTATGTTTAGAAAAGTTGTCCCGGAAGTTTCAGTTTTTCCTTATAAGGAAATTCTTTGTCGAATTCTTCCGCCGCTGCTTCATCCACAAAATAGCCTTGTGGCGTTGCATATTCTCCTGTGATATCGTTCAGATATCCCGGAATAAGTTCCTTACAGAGAAAGAAAGATGCATCTGCTCCTTCAGGCAGCCCGTGATATCGGATACCGAAATCGCTGGCGAATGTGAACCCGCTTCTGCCATAGAAATCAATATTGCCTTCAAAGCATACGGCTCCGCAACCCAGTTTCCTGGCTTTTTCCAGAGAATAGTCAAGCAGGATCTTGCCGTAGCCCTGTCTTTTCAGTTCAGGGGTGATGCAGATCGGTCCCATGGTCATAATGGGGATTTTTCTGCCATCTTCGGCATGGATTGCGGCGTGCATGAACATGTTCTGGCCGATGATTCTGCCGTCTTTTTCCATTACAAAGTCCAGTTCAGCCACAAACGCCGGATCATTTCTCAGCTGATTGAGTACATAATGTTCCAGACATCCCGGTCTGTAAACATTCCAGAAAGACTCTCTGACCAGGTTTTCTGTTTCGCGGTATTCTTCTGTTTTTTCTAAACGAATTATATAGTCATTTTTATTCATTATTTTTTTCCTCCTGATGATTGTTGACTGCAATGCTGGGAGGTCTGTGTGAGACTGTCTGACACATAACCTCCCGGCTATGCCACAATCTCCAGTGCTTTGTTTGTTTTTCTCAAAAAGCAATCTCCTTAAAATATAATATTTATAATCAAGTCTTTCGACAGATTATCCAAACAACTTTATAGTTGCAAATTGGAATTTACAAAGCCTTTCCACCAGATACTTTGATTACCTGTCCTGTAATCATTCTTGCCTGTTTACTTGCAAGGAATAAAACAGTTTCTGCAATATCTTCTGGTTGAATTAATTTTCCCATTGGAATTAAAGGAACAACTA